>JBMOLK010000062.1:0-18997 GCA_049325575.1 Bacillota bacterium
ATGAAAAAGACCAGCAGAGCTGGGGCTTAGTTTCCTTGCTTATAATATGAAAAGGGCAATACATATGGTTGGAGTTAAGAAGGCGTGGATTTTACAGTTTTTCATAAAAATCCTGTGCCGTTTTTCTTGCGTAAAACGCCGAAAACCCTTGATTACCAAGGGTTTTCAGACAAATTGTGGCTAATCTACTATCAAATGATACAATGCACACCCTGCTCTCTGAATACGTTGAAAGTTAGGGCTGGGGGTGTGCATTTTGCACACCCTCCCAAGCACCGGTTGTTCTCAATATAGCTTATTGATTTAGCCTGCCCAGCCACTCCACTGTATCAACACCTTGTACTTAAAGTATAAGTGGATAATATAATGTTGTACTCTCAATTTATGCACAAAAAACAATGTAATTAAAAAACCTGCAAAAACATAGTAACTCCTGATATTTCATTCTCCAGTTCATCACATTCAGCCTGCTGGCTTTTTATATAGCTTTCAAACAGGCATGCTTTATCCGGATGCTTTTCTTTTAATTCATTTGCTCTGTTTACTATAAATGACTGCTGTTCATCGTTAATATTTTTTATTTCATCTTCTTCGTTAAACCTTTCATCTAAAAGCTTCACTCCTGCATTTTGAAAGAACATAAGCCATTTTTCTCTTGTAGGATATCTCTCATCAGAATCGTCATTTCCATAAGCATCATCAATAAATATGAACCCACCGTTTTTCACTGTGCTTTTTAACTTTTGTATTGTCTCTTCTGGATTTCCCAGAACATCTCCGACAGCACCAAGGATAACAATATCATAATCTTTTTCAACCTTTACCGCCTCGTTTATATCTCCCGCCTTAAACTCACACAAGTTCTCTACACCATATTCTTGAGCTTTAGTAGCAGCAAAATCAATAAACTCTGAAATTATATCAATCCCCTTAACCTTACAACCTAATTCCTTGGCTAAATTAACACTTACAGCTCCTTTACCGCAAGCCAAATCAAGCACCTTGGTTTCCTCTGATACCTGTATATGTTTTTGAATCATGTCAATAATATCCTTTGGTGATGAGCCCAATTCCCATAAATCCTGCAATAAATATGGAAGGTATGGTATTAGCTCTATTGATTCAGCTGTTAATGACTTAGCAAGTTTCTCTTCGACATTTGACATAGTTTATTACCCCTTTCTAATAAAAGCAGAACTTTCTTTCACTACTTTTCACATGCAAACATTCGATTATTTATCTTCTGTACAATAACCTTGAAAGCAATACTCTCGAAGAACATATTTACATTAGTGTATGCACAATTTTTATCATGGTTTGAAAAGCCGCACCAGGATTGGTCTGCTGATTGGTGGTCCCAGTAATATAAAGGTCTACATCCGGGACATAAAAAGCCACAGATCCTGTTGAGCCACAGTGTCCAATCATATCTGGTACCGCCTTAAATGGCGATAGAAATCGTGGCATATAGAACTTTTGGATTCCTATACCGTATTGGAATGGGAAAAATATTTTTTTCCATTGTTCAAGCAATTTTAACTGCTCTTTAGGATAGAAATAACCACTGAAGAATGCCTTAATAAAGAGCATTTGGTCGTGAACATTGGAAATAATATCATTATGCGTTGAAGTTATAAACTTACTGATATCTCTTTTTTCATTTTTATAATAGGGAAATACATAACTTATATCATTCAAATCTTCACAAACATAGGTATGTGACATACCGAGGTCAAAAAACAACTGATTAAGCACATCCTTGATAGGCTTTCCTATAACGTTTTCGATGACAAGGTTTAATAACTGATGGTTTGTATCGATATATTTAGCCTTTTTACCTTCACCTGGTAGAAAATGTGGTTTCATTGTTTTTATTCTTTCAATAACCTTAGCAGTCGGCCATGGCTGGTCAATCCCGGCTTCTAATTCTTTAATAGCCGAGATTCCATTTTCAGGTTTATCTGCCAGATAGCACGGCAATCCAGATGTATGAGAGAGCATATGTAAAATAGTAATATCTTTTGAATAATCTCTCCCATTGTAAACATGAAGTCCTTTTATCAAATTTGACGGTACAAACTTAGCCAAAGCATCATTAAAGGAGAGCCTACCTTCATCAATTAACTTTAATATAATTGATGAAATAAATAGTTTATTAATACTCGCAATATAATAACGGCTTTCTATTTTCATGTTACCAGAGGCCCCACTCCAAGACTGGTTTTCACCGCCTAATGACACGTTAAAGACAGCACCATGAATATACTTTTTTGTTACAGCCTGCTTTATGATTTGATTCAGTTTATCATAATCAAAATTTTTCACTACATGACCTCCAATTCATTTTTTAGTTACCTTACTCAACTTTCCCAGTCTAAAAGGCTGGGTTGAACATTGACAAATTAATACATTCAAGCGCTTAACTTAAGTTTTTGTCTCTAAACTTCAGGTAGGGCAAGGATAAATGCATCCATAATTTGATGAGCAATTTCCTCACTGATAATTGGATTGTCATTGAGAACCTTCCTCAGAGGCTCTATCATTAGCATTAAAGACGTTGAAAACTTGATGTCTTCCGCTTCATCGCACATATAGAAAAATAAGTCGCCAATCGTCCTGGGATCATTGGAATTCCTAGATTCCAGAGCAAGCATTGCATATCGCATGAAAACAATAGTGGTATGGGCAAGCATCATGTCATAACTGCGCCCCTGAAACTCTTTTGCAAGCGATAAGTAAGATTTCACTACCTTGAAGAAAACCTCTATGTCCCAGCGTTTGCCGTAAATCCTGATGATTTCCTCATCGTCGATAACGGTGTTGGTGGATAAAACAGCAAGCCAGTTCTTTGAGTGTCGGTCCTTAACAAAGACAATCTTTACTTCTACAAGCTCCGGATTTTTTTCGATTCCCTAATGATTGCAGTTACAGAGCTAATGACATCTCCTTTGGCAGCTGATGGCATCCGCTTGTATATCTCCTTAAGATTCATCCATTCACCCTCATACAGGTAGTGAATCTTGGAGCTAATTTTTAACATGCAGATGACATCAAGCTTACGTTTTACAACACTTACAATAGTTTTTGGAAATGCAAACCAACTGTCAAACAGCAGATACTTTGCAGGCAAAGTTTTGACTGAATCCAGAAGTTTCAAGAGTGTTTCGGTAGAATTCACTGTTGCCTCCGTTCTCTTTTTGTATCCGGCAGAACGCTTGTCAACTTTACTATCAGCAGGACATAAGATTCTTTTCTCCTGTCTTGAACTCAATAGGGAGAAGGCAACTGGAAGAAATGTTGTTCCGTCAGACCAGCCAATGGTAAGCATTTTAAAGCCTTTGACAAATTTGCGTGTTGTATGGTCAAACACTTTGGAAAGTAACTCGACTTTTTTGCTACGGCTGCGGTCATATAAGGAATCATACACTATCAATACATTTACTCTGTCATCTGAAGTCAATTTGTTGATACCTTCTATGATGAGCGTAACCAGCAGCAATAGTAATCGCGCCCAGTTGAAAGTACTGGAGTTAAGGAACCTGTATGCAGTGTTTTTCTTGAATGAGATATCATCAGGATTCATTTTCAAGGTGCGAAACAAGTTTTTACCTGAAAAAACTAATCCAAAAATCTCTTTAAGAACCACAACACACTGGATACCGCCCTCTTTGTAGAAATTCGATTTCTTCATGAGCCTGCTAATTGAAAAATTATAAAAAAGATATCAATTTTAGAAGAAATAGCATGTTCAGCGTTTGAATTATCTGTTATAATAGAATTCATAAAAGTTCCTCTTTTCATTGGTATTAGTGGATTGTAAGCATTTCTATTATACCATAAAAAGTGGGACTTTTATATATTTTATGACAGATTTGTATTAATTTATCAATGTTCAACCCCACTTTTTAAGTGGGAAAGTTGAGTTACCTTATTAATCCAGTCCTTCTCATCCTTCCACTCACATATATTTTCAACGTCCGAGTTGACCACCTTATCCACCTAAATAAGCTGTACGCATTACTCTTTGTACCGAAGTTACTCCGTTCCTATTTTTTCTATAGTAGACATCCTGATTGCTTCAGGATGAAATGTCTGTTGACAGGGTTATAGCTGGACAATACTATAGATTAGTTTAGTGCAACTACAAATGTATTTATTAGCGCAATGATGTTCGCAGGACCCATAGTAAGCTTTTCTTTTCTGCTTGGTGATGATATGTTTACAATTGAGCCAAAAATGAAAAAAGCTACAACAAACCATATTCCAATTCTTCCAAAGCTATAATACTGTTCAAATGCAATTCCTGCCTTTGCCATCACAATAAAAGCAAAACCTAATAAAATAAGTATTTGTATCAACGCAGCTACTCTCATCTTAATCGGCAACTTTCCTGGAAATTTACCACCCATAGTATACTCTCCTAAAGGTGCACCTAAAGCCAATACTAATTGAAGTATCACAATGATAATTGAGAGTACGATGTAAATATTTGCAGCTAATATCATTATAGTTCCTCCTTTGCGGTTCCGAGAATTTATTTAGTCTGAAGTTATAGATTTTCTTATATCCGTGAAAGCCCTACCGAAATATGTAACGGAGCTGACACTTCAAACCGTCCCTCTGTTTTATCATAATTTATATATGTGCTCTTTTCAACTCTTCCCTTCAAAAATGCCATTACAACATACTCTAATTGAGAAAGTCCCGGCTTCTCAATTGGTAAATGGCCTACACTTTCTAACATCATTTCTATTTCGACATTAATACGAACTTATAACATAAAAGTCTGGAAAATCCCTTTATCAAAAGCATACCTTTCTATAAAGATGCTCGTACTTTAAATTATGATAGATGTACAAGTAAGATAATTGTAACTCTATCAGCCAGCATTTATTTCAAAGAATATAACTTTATGCCCGCTATCTTATTCATGTTTTTCTTCAAATCTTCATTCATAAATGGCTTACCATGAGAGGGGTATATTTTAGAAGGATTATTGTTTAGCATTACTTCCCAAGATCTCCTGTAGTCTTTTAAATTTTCAATCCAGATGATTATTCTATTCAAACTTGGAAAACCATTCATTGCAGCATCACCGCAAAACAACGAGCCATCTTTTAATAGTAATCCAATAGAATCTATTGTATGTCCAGGAAAATTGATAATAGTACCCGATAACTGTTCTTCAATAGTTGGCTGTGTTGAATCATCTAAGACAATATACCTTTCAGGCCTGTCTACCGGCGGAAACCTATGTTCCCCTTTTCCTAGCAATTTCATAATTCTAGAGAAGGTTAAAGCCAAATAACTTGTATATCCGCCATCAAATGAATTCTGTCCTTCTCTCAATCTGTCTATAGCTTGATCATGTAATATAACCTTTGCATCTGAATTGTCTAACATCTCATTCAAAAAACCGGCATGGTCATCATGTGCATGTGTTAGTAGAATATAAGAAATATCTCTTAACTGTATATTGTGTTTTCTTAATTTTTTACTGATACTATTAAACTGCTCAGGATAACCAGTGTCGATTAATAAATATCCTTTTTCCAGCTTTATTATGTAGTTGTTATTTACTTTGTTGCCAACGTTAATAATCTTCATATTCTCCGCTCCCTCCCCTTTAATTTTTTTTACTAATGATTTAAAGCTTTAGATATCCTGATAGCACTATCTTCATCAATGTCACTCAAACGCTTTTGGTATTCCTCCCAGCTATCCATATGATCTATGCTTTTCTTAAGTAATATAGTTTCAAGTTTCTTTCTTATTTCATGGATATTTTGATACTCAATGTTACTGGGATCTTTTCTGAGTAAAATAAGTGTTAGCCTTAAAATCTCCAATACCCTTTCTTTGTCATATTGCTTGCTTAAGCCTTCTTCTTTAGGAACGAACGTCTCACATGCCAAGGTCTCATTCTCATCTAAGCCTTTCTTGATCAATGTTTTTGTAAAGCCTACTATGCAGTTATTGCCTTGGCACTCCCCACATGTGTGTATAATACAAATCTTTTTGAGGTGCATCATGAAATACATACAAGGTCAGGACCGCCATCAATTAACCTTACTGCCAGATTGCATAGAGGATTACATAGGAGAAGAAAATCCAGTTCGGGTCATAGATGCCTTCGTTGAGAGTCTTGATCTTAAAGAGATCAGCTTTTGTCGGGCTATGCCTAATGAAACAGGAAGACCGTCCTATGACCCAAAAGACTTGCTAAAGCTATATCTTTACGGCTACTTTAATAAGATACGTTCCAGCAGGAAGTTGATGGCAGAATGCAAAAGGAATATTGAACTGTTCTACCTTCTAAGAAAGCTGACACCTGACTTTAGAACCATCGCAGACTTCCGAAAGGATAACGCAAAAGCCTTAAAGAATGTGTTCCGTGCCTTTGTCAAGCTATGCATGAAGCTAGACTTATACCAGAAAGAGCTTCTGGCAATAGACGGCTCTAAATTCCGTGCTGTCAGCAGTAAGGATAATGCCTACAACGCAGAAATCCTGGAAAAGAAGCTTAAGCGGATTGATGATCATATCGCAGAATATCTTTCCCAAATGGATAAGGAGGACAAGAACGAGCCGGATATGCTGTCACCTGATAAGATCAAGGCAGCCATACAGGAATTGACATTGAGGAAGGAAAAATATCAAGGATTTTTGAAAGAGCTTTTAGAAAGCGGAGAAACCCAGCTTCTTTTAACAGACCCGGAGGCCCGGAGAATGCATAGCAAGGATGGATTCCACTGCTGCTACAATGTTCAGACTGCAGTGGATAAAGGCAGTCACCTGATTGCAGAGTATGAAGTCACCAATCACAATACCGACCAGGGACTGCTCAAGGAAGTAGCGCAAAGTGCAAAGGAAAACCTTGAGATAGAAACAATTAAGGTTGTGGCAGACAAGGGGTATGAGAGCAGAGAAGATATTTTAAATTGTGTAATGAACGGAATAGTTCCAAATGTAGCCTTAAAATATGATAAGCATGAAAGGCTTTATACGATAGATTATGAGGAAGCCGAAATCAGCGATAAAGAAAGGAACTCTACAAAGCCGGAAGACATACATAAATGCATAGCAGCAGGCTTCTTGCCAGCTTGCTATGAAAATACGGCTATAGAAGTGGAATTACAGGAACAATTTGCTATAAGTTGCTTCACCCTAAACGATGATGGTACAGTTACGTGCCCTATGGGAAACATTCTTTCAAAGACTTCAATAAGGGGAAAAAGCACAAGATACGCAAACAAGGATGCGTGCCGGCAATGCCCTAACAAATGTACCGGCTCTAAGAATCATAAGACCGTAAGCTTTGGCCCCCATACTAAATTTGTTCCCGTAAGGATGTATGGCAGTCCCAAATTTAAGCTTAACCAAATACCTGCTGATATACCTTTAAACCCATTCAATCATACACTTGATAGAAAAGATCAGCCCAAAAGAAAAGTTATCCTAAGGATAAAAGAAGATATCCACAAATTAAAGGAGCGGATGTGCCTTTCTGAACATCCTTTTGGTACAGTAAAATGGTATCATGGTGCACACTACCTTTTATGCAAGGGAAATGAAAAAGACCAGCAGAGCTGGGGCTTAGTTTCCTTGCTTATAATATGAAAAGGGCAATACATATGGTTGGAGTTAAGAAGGCGTGGATTTTACAGTTTTTCATAAATATCCTGTGCCGTTTTTCTCACGTAAAACGCCGGAAACCCTTGATTACCAAGGGTTTTCAGACAAATTGTGTCTAATAACTATAATTTTGATACAATTTAGCATTAATCAAATTCCGCTAAAAGGTTTGATTAACGCTAAAAAGTATAGGATTTCTGCTAAAAGGTTTGTTATTGCTAAAAGGTTTGAACACCCATTAAAACATTTCCTAAACACACATAAAGTTAATATATTATCTTTTCCCCATTGACTTTCTTCGTTCTGCTACTTCTTTCATATAAGTTTCTATATATGGTTTTACATCTTCAAGTTGTGCGAATTTATCAAATTCAATTTTATTATTTCCAAAGTATCCCCTTAGCGTACTTATATGCTTATTATCTCTATGTATAAGATTCAAAGTATTACTAACAGAAGTATTTTCAAGTTCAATGGCAAACTCTATTAACTTCTGCGAACATAATATTGAATTCAATTTTAACACTTCTTCTGATAAATTATTTATTCTTGCCTGGCATGTTAATCCATGAGCTTGAATCTTAACAACATTATTTTCTGATATTGATAAAAACGGATGTCCTTTGGTAAGCACTTTTTCAGGCAACTTCGTACTACTTTCTTCAGCCAAAATCCTCTTGCAATAGCTTCAATAAACTCATCATGGAAACTAAAGACATAATGCTTAAAATCAGTAAGCATCTCATTTACATCACCATTAAATTGATATACGGTACCGTAATACTAATGTTCATAATTATAACGTTCTCTTAACCAGCCGGAATTTTGAACAACTTTTATCCAACAATATTTAGAATTAGTCTTCCAATCATATTTATACGGAAAGTGTTCACCTCTTGAAATTCTAATCGAATCAAGATTTTCAAAAGTAATTCTTCCATGTTTATCATCCGCGGTTGTAAAATAAACCGCCACAAATGGATCCCCATAATAAAGCTGAGGGCTTAAAACTGAATCCGCTTCAATTGTAACAAATAAATCTTTTGCAACTTCCATAAAATTTGTCTCCTTTTTATTACTGGCCCTTCAACTAATGTATTATGGATTATAATAACTGGCATGAGCATAGCTCTGGCTCCAATAAAACTAAATGTGGCATCCAACAATCCGACCTTTCAGTTCCTATTTCGTGATTATTTATACAAACTTTATTAAGTCCGTCACAACCGTCAAGACCGCAACATCCATTTAAGCGACTTGCGTTAGAATGATTTTTCGAATTTAGTAAGTCTTGCACATTAATAATTATCTTATTATCATCCATATTTGAAAACCCTGCATTACCAATTAAATAATAGCCTTGAGGAATATAATCTTCATTATCAGTTTCACTTAACAAACTAAAATCCTTTAGCTCGACCAATTTATTTGTCAATTGGATTTTACACACCTTACAAAACACAATCATTGCTCTCTCACCTCTTTACTACGAATAAACGAAAAATTCAAAGTACTTTTAATACTATTTCCCCTTAAATCTCTATAATAGCTTATCAATGGCAGTTTTATATTGGTTTTTATCAAAAATCAGTTTTGGTATATTTTTGAACCAATCTATATTTTCATCAACATTGAAATACTCGTGTGTATAATTATGTATTCTTCTTCTTTCTTCCTCTTTCCAGTTTTCTGAAATCCAAGCATCCCATCTATAATCATCTAAGTTATACACGTCAAAATAACTCCCATAGTGTTCCCATTCTGCATCTGTCCACTTTTCAAAATTCCTGATTCCTGAATTGACCCAATAATTGGTATTCCAATTATCCTTTTTTACTACCCCCACTTTTTCCCAAATAACACTATCTTTAGTATGTATAATCTTTGCTACAACGACAGTACACCAAAGGTCCAAATCTTCTGGACATACTAATATAGGCACTGACACGCCTTCCTCATTTTCGATTTTTACACATTCTCGAATATATTCTACCTCGCTCTTGCTGTCCAACTCTATGAACCAAGCAGATATTAACCCCTTCATTGTTTCTTTATGTGTATGTTCAAACAAATAAATATCTATAAGTGTATCATCAATATATATTCCTAAATGTTCGAACTGATAATCAGTAGTTGTTTTCTTGATTTCCAATTTATTCATTACTTCAAATTCCCTTATTTATTTTTGTAATATATTATGTTCCAAAAATTGAACTTTTCTCTTTTGGTATTACACCATTCAGGAAAGGTCATCTCTCTTTTCTCGCTTTTGTATTGCTCCCACATACTAATGAGTCTTGTAAAATACTGAATTTCTTCATTTAAAGTGGCCTTGCGATTTCCATCCATTAGTTTTTCTACATAACTATATGCTTTTTTTAGTGATTGATTTGCATCACCGATGTTACCGATAAATAGAGACTCTGAAAGATGATGAGTTTGATAGTCAACATTACTTAAACAAGCATTTGTAAGTTCTATCAAAGAAATCTCATCTGTTGACTCTATCTCAAGTGCTTTTTCATAGCTCGATAGATCATTACTAAAATATCCATACCATCGATAAGGGGTTATATCTATCACTCCCTCCATAGCCCAATCTTTAAGTATTACTAATAAAAATTGATGTAATGGATGTGGAATAAGTTGATGAATGCTTTTATTAAAATAACTTAAAGCAGCAAGTTGGGCTACCATACTTCTTTGTTCTTCGATATTTTTTGATCTTATTTCCGCTATAAATTTTTCAAGCGATATTAAAGCTTGCTTTTTTAGTCCCTTTTCTTTAAGCAAACAATAATTCGCAAAGAATTGGTATCCCTCTATATCTACAAGCTTTTCTCCCACTTCTTTTAACCCTACAAAGTTTTCTTGATTCCAGTAAAACATTGATTACTCTCCAATTTCACTATTCAATTTTCTCAAAACTTTCAATGCCAAATATCCCCAAGTCGCACCAGTTCCTTTTTTAGAAGCATTTATTTCAACTGATATTTCATCCCACAAATATAACTCTACCAAATTGTCTTTCTCGTCTGACAAATCCATTTCAAACTTGATAAACCTTCCATCATTTGTAACTATAATGCCTTCATCAGTTGAGCATCCCGGAAAGTTTTGTTCATAGTTAAGAATTATACTTGTTCTAATATCAATCTCCCTATTTTCAATAACTTTCATCAACCCCATAGGCAATTTGTTTTTTCGCCAGTACAAAGCTTCAGACAGTATTGCGCTCTCAGTTAGTGCGTTTTGTTCTTGAACATTAAGCTGTCTTTTACTTTTGAGTTTTTCTATATCCATTTTCTTACCTCAACATACAACATTACAGCCTTTTACACCTATGCTGCTGTAACCACCTATATTACCTAACAAATCAAAATGGTAGCAGCTTCTTTTCCATTAATGCTACAAAAAGATGGCTTCTTTCACCAGGGATTTTGTACATTCCCATTGCATTCAAATGATTTATAGCAATTGCAGTAAGCTCATATGCCATTGTTTCATCACAATCAAAGCCCTCATTTTGGAACAATTCATAACCTGTGATTTCCCGAAGTCCTTTTAATCTCTCCGCTTCCCGTCTTATTTCTTCAGTAAAACTATTATTTGCCCATCCCCACATCCATGTGTTCTTCTGATGCGCCCAAGTCCCTATACATACTATATAAAACTCGATTTCCACCTTATTATTGTTTTTAAATTGAAGCGTTCTTGTTAATTGATCAAACCAATATTCTTCATACACACCAATATAATATTCTGAGAACATTTTCTCTTGTTTCTCTTCAAGTTCCCCATAACACTTATCTAAAAACTCATCAAATTGTTCGTCTGTCATATAAAACCCGCCTTTATTGGAGTATCTTCTGCCAAAGCTTCAAAAGCCAGGTTATTAATACTTCCTTAACTTTATATGTTCTTGCATCCATTGTTCAATTGTATCTCTTATTTCAAATCTATCCTTTGATTCCTTTTCCTTAATGGTGTCCCAGCTATGGTCTTCCCTAACAACCGCTAAAATCAGTTTATACCTTCCATCTATTCTTCCATCAGGGTACCAACCCAAGTCAATCAATGGATGTTCTTTAGGAATATTCCAATCTCCTTTTTTTATGTCCATTTTTGCTATTTGAAGAATATCCTCGGTAAAGAGACCCCAATTATTCAAGAAACCATCACCGTCATCTGACTCTACAGGATCAACGTCATGAAATCCATTATAACAAACTGCAAAGCCTGCAGGTATTCTTAATGGCATAAGAGGTATTAATGTCAAATTATCACTTCCTTAAAATAATCTTTCTACTGCGACTTTCAACTTCTTTCCACATTATTAAGCTAGCCGATAAGTTTAGTAATTACCCATATCGGATTTTGGCCAATTAATATTATGTACAGCTTTTAATTACTGGTCCCACAACATAGATAATTCCACTAACAGCTTTGTATTAAGCTTTTAATGCTTTTTCTTACCTCCGACCAATCTTGTTTACCAATTAATGAGGGGCTTCTTAAATCTGATATAGCCTGTTCCATTTCTTTCTTAAATTTAACCTGGCTATCCTTTAATAAATTAAAGTCTATTTGAACATTTTTAAACGGCCAGTTTTCGCAAGCTAATCTAACCTGTTTATCCATTTCTGCAAAGAAGTAACCAAAAGAACTTGATATACCATCAACAAATTCATTAAAGTCTAAAGTATAGCTTCCTTGTGTTTCTCTCCATACATTAATACCTTCATCGCTACTTTTATTACAGTACCAATAAACTGTAATTTTATCTCGATTTCTCACAAAGTATATTTCCGGAGCATAAAGCAAGTACCCTGAATCAAGCGACCTATCATGAATCCAATTACTTGCCGGAACATATATATCATCATAATGTTTATCTTCTTCATTCCACAAATTTTGAAGCCAGTATCTCAACATTTCTTTAAACTTAAGTAAGTTATTGGCATCTGAAATTCTATCATATATTTCATCTGGTACCGGTTCTGCAATGTGAGGTAATATCCAAAAGAAATCTTGATATATTCGAGCGAACTGATAATCAACATATGGAATGTCCCTGTTTAAATCATGGTGTTTAAGAAAACTATCCGTATATCTAAATAGCTCAGCTTGCCCAATAGAAATCCAATAGTATGCATCGGTTAATCCAAACCAATGTAAGCTCCGACCTGTATGTTCATTTCCAAACGGTTGTATTTCCTTAAGCTCTCTTCGCCTATAATTAAATGAAATCATTACTTACCTCTTTTCACAAGTATAGCCAGCAACCTCAAATATCTTAATGTCCTCATTAAGTTACTTACAGAATCTCTTCATCTTAAAAGAAGTCTAATAATCATCTAATGTTATTTTTACTGTAAGTTGCTTTATACCCTGAATGGTACTATATTGATGTTTGCGTTTCATCATTTACTTTTCAAACAAGGTATCAGTATATAATCTTTCAAAAAAGGCATTAATAGTACTTCCTTGTCTGATTACAGCTTCAAACTCTAATAAAAATGGTACCATTATGTAGCTCGGTTTTTCTGTACGCATATCAAAACCAAATGCCTCCCCTGAACCGTTTGAACCAAATAGAATTAAGCCGGGCACATATTCTTCAACCTCAAAATCTTCGTTATTTTGGACAATTTCTTCTATTGGCCACATTACAATATATGATTCGCCAATACTGCCCTCACAGCCATTTGTAAACAGCATAAAATCCACATAATCGCTCGGGAACTTGATTCCAAGACTTTTTTCAACTTCTTCAATTGTATTAAGTGAAGCAGGTTTATTCAAACCTAATTCAGTAATGTACTTTTTAAATTCACCATCCATTTTTAAAGCCCCCAAACTATTTGTTTATTAGCATGGTCTTAAAAAATCATTAATAAAACTGTATATCTATAAACCATTCCTCTTCATGTCCCTTTGAAGTACCACGGGCAATATATACAGTGCCACTATCAACCCAATTTAAATGTACCTTTTCTTCTGAATTAATTTGCATACAAAACTCAGGATTGGCAGGGTGTTTGTTATATCCCCACCATTGTTCATGTTGTATATTGCTAGCCCACCCACCTACTTTTGTTCTTTTTACGTTGTTATTAAAATCTTCTTCCATGATCCTGTCAAATTCCTCATCAGACATTTCACTCGGTCTGATCAAATCCGGATCGTCATACACTGGATAATCTTCTTCGTAAAATTCCCACCTGCATTCAAATCCTTTATGCTTTATAGCCTCCTTTGGAGGTACAAGTTTAACTAAGCCATCTAATGATTTATATACCCTGAGACACCATGAGTTTTCATTATTTCGACCTGATAAGTACTTTTCTAAGTCTATATAAAAAGTTATAACGGCTATATCCTTTAATTGTTCTGGCAGATATGGTGCTTCAGTTAAGTTTAACTGACAAATATAAGTTAAAGGTTTTCCGTCACAAGTCGGCCATTCTTCATTTGACTTCGCTACTGGAGCAAGTGCAAAATTTGATGCTAGCGGATCGTATGTAGGTCTAAAACCACCCACTGTTAAAACTGAGCATTTTCTCTTGTTTAGTTTAATATATTCATCGATTTCGCCCATATCAATGCCTCCATTTCGAACAAATCAAAGGTTAATATTTGAACAGCTGTTTACAATTGTTATTGCTTATTTTTTTGCTTAGCTGTTTGAATATAAGATTTTAATTTACTCAATTCTATATCCGGAAAGCCTCCCCATTGTTTCTCGTAATTCTTGTCTTCTTTCTTTTGACTTCTAATTTTTTCATATGATTTTGCAACTTCTTTTACAAATCCAAGAAAATCACCGGTAGTTTCAAAATCAGTGCAATAAATCTCTTCCTTTTCAAGATGTGCTCTCTCTTCTGGACCAATATCATATGAATCCCTTTTTGCTGTATAAACATCAATTGTTATCTTTTCGTTCTGCCTTTCTAACTTCCAAATGTAAGCGCCTGGCTCTTCATCCTAACATAACCATTTAGTTTTTGATATGTCCTCTAAATTGACTGAACATAAATCGTTAATTGCAACAAGAAACTCGTAAGGAGCATCATTACAGAGATAATCAGAAGCAGTAACTGTTATGGTTTTAGTTCTATCGGCTAATATAACATCAAACCAACCTGCTTTTACTTCCGAAATATGGAAACCTGGATAATTGTTATATTGCATATCTTGCAATAATTCTTTTGTGAACTCACATCCATAAGCTGAGTTGTTTTTAAAAGTCAGGTTCTTGAATTGCACAAACCCAAATTCTGCTGCATCAAGGCAATTGTTTTCGAACACTGAATTATCTAGGTTGCAATAGCTAAAATTACATGTTTTTAGATTGCACCTATCAAATACAGTTTTTGTGAGATTTGCTCCAGAAAAGTCGGCAATAAAAAAAAATTTTTCAAAGTATAAATTACTTAAGTTATCATTAATAAATGTACCCTCAATGTCAAGCTCATAAAATTCGTTTTTCCCTGATTCTATTAGCACTAAAAGTTCTTCTGAAGTCATTTGTATATAATCACCCCTTTTTAAGCCCTATGAGTAAAGTCTTTGAAAATTCATAATGACTCTTAGTCGCAAATATTACAACTCTCCAGATACAGTTACTACTTCGTTCCTGATGATAATAGTCTTCTGTCCAGCATACCAATAAGGGTTCTAACAATATCTCTTCTATTTCTTCTATTTCGTCAGCAAAAGCAGAAAGGGTAATATCTCTTAGCAGAGTCCACTTTCCTGATGTGGTACAAAACAACCTTTCCCAAATTCCAAGCTTTTCACCTTGATCATAAATAATCTGAGTCAAATCATCTAATTTCATAGAAACGTCTTTGCTTTCTTCTTCCATTTCCCTATTTGTACTCATAGACTCAAGATAAATAGTTGAATCATCATTATTTACTGTCTTAAAGCAATTGAAATGGCAGAAAAAAATCTGGCTTTTCTGATCCTCTACTGGTTTATTATAGTTTGTTGAAATTTGCACTGCGCACGGATCTAATTCGCTTTTATTCTCAATTGATTTTTTGCAAATAAAGCATTGGAGTTTTAAATCATTTCTCAAACTAATCTCTGGCTCATGAGGTTCATACCAATCCCTTTCCCCAGGCTGGTTTTTATCCCTAATGCACCTACCAAAAGAACACCCACAATGGTCTTTTTCAACAAGTTTTTTATTTGCTATAGCCTCATCTAGATTTTCATATAGCCCTGGAGCTATGTAGTCTCCTTCTGACCTCCAATGAAAACATAGTTTTTGAGGGCATACATTTGGGTGAATTAATTCTTCTGGTTTTTTATTGGTCATATCAATAATTATCTCCTTCAGTTTCAATCAATTCCTGGTGCTGGGGCATCATACTTTCTATTGCCCATTTTTGAATATCACCATATATTTTAGTCTTTGGCCAACTTGGGTCAGTTTCCTTACTAATAGAATATGTTAAATGTACTACTGCTACCTGTGGCTCCAAGTTTAAAAGCAAGAAGAGAACATCATCACAATCATGCCTCCGGGCGATAGCTTTAACTTTTATCCCGTAAAGAATATGATCCTTGCAAATCTCATTATAAAGTTCGCGCTCAAACATTTCATTGCTTGATTCTACTGGATACCATGGCTCTAAAAACTTAACATTCCAATTTTCTGATTGCATATTTCAATCCCCATCTGCTTATGTGTATATTTATTGTCCCATAAACAATTTTTTCCTTCAATATGGTTTCACTCATTTTCTATCTGAGCATGAGCTATCTCTATAGTTTTGTTTTCATCAGCCAAATCTAGAATATACATAGGTGGAGAACAAGGGAAAACATAAACTATCGTCCCCACTTTGCCATTATTCAATCTTACTGAGGTTAATTCATTAAAAGGATTAATATTTTGGCTTTTTCCACACGTATAATGGTATAACCAAGCATAAAAGCTCTGCTTGTCATTACAGCCGGGCAACCCTGAAACCTGTCCATCTCCGATTTCAACTATTATCCAGGCTCCATCCTTTCTGCAAGCATAGTCAACAGTGTAAAAGTTACTATTAATATTCGAGAACTGTTTGATAAATTCATAATGCCCTTCCGGATCAGGACCAGTATAACTGACTTCATCCCAATAAGGAAAAGAACAAATCCATTTTCCATTAACGAAAAATGCCCGGTACTCTCTAGTCAGAGGCATGTCACTTTTGGGATGGATTCCAATGGATTGGAATTCTATGAATTCTCTAAAGACCACCCCACCAATCAGGTCTTCGCCTTGTCTGGATATGAAATTATTAGTCACTCTCTTTACCTGTTCAGGGTCAGAAGCATCTGGAATATAACAAGCATCAGCCCATTCATGCTTTCTGGATTTAACATAATCTTTAACCATCAACGGCTTATTTCCGAATATCTTTAATTGCTCCATGACTACATCAAACTTTAAGTAGAAGTCTTCAGGTGTTATCCACATACTTTTTGCGGTAAACTTTTCAACAAAATGATACCAACCAGGTAAGTGATGTGCATTCTCATACTGCTCAGGAGTATTTATTAGTTTTATATTTCTGATCATTAAAGCTCCATATAGCTCTTTATAATGTTCTGGCTTCATCATCCATCCTCTATAAATCGCAGCCTTCTCAGAATCAGCAACTGGAACTTTTCTTACGGCTTTTTTTGCATCATTTTCATTTACTAATGCATCTAAGTCAATCAATGCAGCTTCAAACAAACCAAAAGAAGTCACAGCAGTATATTCATCCTGATAATCAATATCCACTTCGCTTGAAGATAATGGACTATTACAAAAAAGGATTAACATCGGTTTTACCTCACTTTCATTACATATCAAATTCACCAATAACTGCTTTCGCAATCCTTTCATAATCTGTTTGTGATTTATCTAAATAGCCAACTGGAGAACGATACAATTTTACATTTTCAATTTCGAGGAAAAGCCTTTTGTGCCTATGCCCACAAATAACACTTACATTCCTGCCTTTTGAAACACTATTAATGAACTCCCCTATTCGTACACTTCCCTCGTAAGCATCAAAGGGACATGGGACATCCTTAGGTAATATACAGTCTTTGAACGGTGCTGTATGCAGTGCTATTAACAACTTCTCTACACTCTCAGGTATCTGCTGAATAACTGCTTTTAGTTCATTAAATAGCAGCTCAAATACTTCATTATTGCTAAAACTTTTTAGTCGTTCCTTCCAATTTGGCGAGTTTGGCGTCTTCAGCCATACTGCATATTTCGAATCATTCCATTCACCTTCGATAAATGTTCCTCTTACATAATCAAAAAAATTATATTTATCTACAAGCCTGGAGTCAGCTAAACTGTAGTCATACCAACCTAGATTCCCTACAATTGCAATATTATTTATAATGTAAGGCTCAGTTACAGGATACAAAAAACCATTACTTCTGCATACCTGCGGGATGGCTTGCCTATATTTATAAAAGCTGTCCTTACCTTTCCGTACTGAATTATTTGATTCTATCCATATATCATGGTTGCCAGGAATCATAACTTTAAGGCACTCTAATTCGTTGAATTGCTTTAAGGTGCTATCCAGGTTATCAAGAGAATTGGAAACATCACCTGCAATTACAAAAACATCAGGTCTTATCTCTTTAATCCGGTTAACCAGATGCGGAATAAGTAGTCTATTATTTATAGTGATATCAGCATGTATATCAGAAGTATAAGCTACCTTCATATCATTTCACCCGCTTATAAAATATTATTAGCCCCCAAATTCAACAATTTTGCCACCTCATTAGCTGCTTTCAACCTTCCATAATCATATTGAACCAGGCTATGAGTATCAGAACCGACTGACACATGAATTTTTCTTTTTTCAATACCTTCTAACACTGCTTTTGTCTGTTCATCATTCTTACTCGAATGAAGAATGTTAAAAAAGATATCATGTGCTGAATCCGTGTTAATCTCCCAGAACAGTTCTCCTTGTTGCATAAAATCCAGGACGTATTCTATTTCACCTTTACCCCTATACTTCCCAGCCAATTTCACCAAATCAGTATGAGCCAAACCTTTGCTGCATTTAAACCCATTCAGTAATCTTGCAACATCCTCTAGTTTTGTAGTTGCAGGTATATAATCAAGGTTCTCTAGCAGAATAAAATCAAGCTGATTGATCAGATCATAGGGCAATGTACTGTAGTTTTTAAATAAATATGAATATGCTATTTTGCGGCTTCCCCAGTCTATTAGACACATAGAACTCGTAAAAACTCATTGTCACGCAAATTTTCTCCAAATATCATAGAATCGTTACCAATAACAATTCTCTACTTCAAAAAGGTCAAAAAGACGCTG
>JBMOLK010000063.1:0-18911 GCA_049325575.1 Bacillota bacterium
TGAAAGATTTTGATGACAGAAATTTAGGTTGTTGTGGTGGTGATGGTTGTCCATATTATCACACTTACGGATTTGAAGATGTAGAAGACTACTTTGAAGATGCTGAAGATCACGACGATTGTCTAAAAAAATGGATTAGTTATCAGTTAGAAAAGATAGAAAAAGAAACTATAAAAGACATGATAATATATATAGAAGAATATCTGGAGAAGAAAATAGGAGGTGAGATAAAATGACAACTTTTGAGATAGTGAAGGAATATTTAGAAAAAAACGGCTATGATGGTCTATACAATGGCGATTGTGGTTGCAATTTAGATGATTTTATGCCTTGTGAAGGTTTTTCAAGTGAATGTTCAGCAGGATATTATCAGGATTGCCAACAGTGCGATGAGAAAGATTGCCCAATTAAAAAAGCAGGAGACCGTTGCATTGGAGTTAAAGGATGAAAGATTTGTATTTAGAAAAAGCAAAGAATGTAAGAAAAATTCTAGCAGATTTTATTGAAAGAAATAAAAAAAATATATGCACAATTACCATAGAAGAGTGGTCTTTTAGCGATGAAGTAAAAATAGTTTTATATTTTAAAAATCTAACTTTTGATAAAACAGAGCTTTCAAAGGGAATTAAAGAAAATTGGGAAAAAATCCTTGGTGATAAAGGTATTTATGATATAGGGCTAGTAGATGAATAAAATGATTTGGTATATGGGCAAGAGCAATAGGAAAAACTTCATCTTTTTTTCCTATAATCTGGACTTAGTTTTTCTTCCAGATGCCTCCCTCTTGCCCATTTGAAATAGTTTGATAAAAATGGATACAGATTTTGTTTAAGAAGTTGTTCTTTTGAAGATTATTTAAGATTAAAGAGGTGAGAAAAATGGAGAATGTTTATGTTAAAACAAAAAATCCGAAGATATGTAGAGACTTATATGGCAGGCAATATAAAATATACAAGGATACGCTAGGAAATGAATTTGCAATTATTGGCTATCAACCTGAAGGAATTGATGATGACGATGACATTGATATTGAAAATTTAGAATTGCCAGAAGGTGGGACATCTGCTTATGAACCTGTGAACTCAAATGAAATTTGATTTGCAATTGCATTATAAAGAGGGAATAAAGATTAAGAAAGAAGAATTAGAGACAATTTCTGATGTAGAGATTACAATTAGAGAAAATAAAGTTTATGCTTTTAAAGAAAAGAGAGTCATTCTTCCAATGACAATTATACACCAAATAGAAATGGGTGAAAATTGGCTTATTCTTACAGGAAAGGAAGAGGTGACACCTTTAAAAATTATTGACAATGTAATGACTTCTGAGGGCAAAAAATATTATTATCAAATTTGGTATTTAACCTGTAAAAATATTGAACTACCAGAAAAAATATGGAAAGCAAATATAAATATAGCCAATAGAGTAATTAACGAATTAAGCACGAGATAAATGGAAACAAAGACAATTGAAATTAGCAAGATAAAGCCTAATCCTAAAAATCCCAAGAAGCATTGGGTTGAAAAGATTAGCGAAAGCATAAGGGAGATGGGTTATATAGAGCCAATAGTAGTTGATGAGAATGATGTAATCTTGGCGGGACACGGAAGGTTAAAGGCTCTTAAGCAAGAAGGAATTAGAGAGGTAGAGGTTATTGTAAAGAGAGGATTAACAGAGAGGCAGAAAGAAAAATACCTGCTTTTGAGTAACAAGGTTTGTGAGGCAGGAGGCTGGGATGAGGATTTATTGAAAGCATTTGAAAGCGATTTACTTTTAGATGCGGGATTTAGTCAGGAAGATTTGGATAATATTTTTGGTTTTGAAATAGATGATGAATACGATGTAGAAAAAGAACTAAATAAGATTTTAGCAACAAAAGAAAGAAGGGTAAAAGATGGAGATATTTGGCAATTGGGAGAACATCGCTTGCTAATCGGAGACTGCACAAAAAGAGAGAATTGGGAAAAATTATTAAGCGATGAGCGATTTGATTTCTGTTTTACTGATCCGCCTTATCAATTATCTTGGTTTAAAAGAGGAGAAGGTTTTGGGTATAAAAAACAAAAAAAGTATTTAGGAACATTAAAAGCTGGTAAATATCCAGAATATGAAGACTGGCTGAAAATAGCAAAAGATTTTCAAAATCTAAAAGGTTCAAGTATTATGGTTTTTGAAAATTGGGTAAATTATACACCATTGCGGACAGCGATTGAAAATAATGGTTGGAAAGTAAAAAATATGATTATTTGGTATAAAACCAATAAACATTTTAGTTTTTTTAGGAGAAGGCAGTTTGCGAATAGATATGAGATAGCATTTTTAGGAGAAAATGAAGAAATAAAATTAAATGAAGAATATGAAAAGGAATTAGATGATTATTTAAAAGAAAGCGGGCAAAAACTTTTAGATAGTTACGAAATTATACTTTATGGTCAAAATAAAAGTTCTTATTGGGGGAAGAAAGCAAAATCAAAATGGGTAAGAATTCAAGACCATATTTCGTGGGTAGTTGATACAGAAAAAAATTCTACAACTGATTTATTGGGAGGCACAAAGCCAATCCAAATTTTGGTGCCATATATTAAGATTTTAAGCCCAAGAGAAGGGATAGTGGTTGAGCCTTTTTGTGGAAGCGGAAGCACGCTAATTGCCTGCGAGATTATGAACAGAAAAGCAAGATGTATTGAGATAAGCGAAATATATGGGGAGGTCATCATTAACCGCTGGGAAAAGATGACAGGAAAGAAGGCGATAAAAATAGAATGATGGAAACCATAACCCAATTGTGCATTAAAGAACCAAAAGAGGGGAAGATTAAGGGTAAATGCGTTGTCTGTGGGAATTCTACCGAGACAGGGCACCCCTACCCTTTTTCAGATAATTTTTCTGGTTATTCTTATCTTTTTAATGGCGATTGCACTTGCCCTTATTGCTATGAATTTTTTAAAGCGAAAAACTTAAGGATGAAGTCTTGGATAGTAGATATGGAGGGAATCAAATTTGTAAAAAGATTAGAATTCAGGGAATACATTTTAAATCCCTTATCCCCTCCATTTGGGATGTATCTAACCAAGGGAGGAAAAAAACAGGGATGGTTATCGGGATTAAAATATGTTAATCGTAGCAGGGAGAAGTTTTATGTGATGACAGATTTTGTGGATACTGTTTTCATTGAGAAAAAAGAAGCCATAAAGATGGATGGGATTATAACAAGATTAAGGGAAAAGAAAGTAGGCAAAACGCAGTTATTATCGGGAGAATTTAACCCAATAAATTACAGAAAAGCTATGCAGGAAGGATGGTTATACTTATTGGAGGAGGCAAGAAAAAATATAAGAAAGCCATTATGGGAAATAATGATATATATATCAGAATAGGAGGTGAAAAATGATTATAGAAGAAGATGAAAAGGTAATCGTTGAAATTCTTGCAATGATATATTGCAAGATAAAGTGGAGGGAGATAAGGACATCAAAAAATCCACACGACATCTTCAATCATCGGGTAAGGTCTGCCACAAGAAGGGCAACTCTTTATGAGTTTGTGTCCAAGCTGAGTAATTATTTTAGCATTCAGAGCTTGCCAGGAGAAATAAATGCCTTGTTGGATAAGATAAGACCAAAAGAGATTGAGATTTTAAATGTCCTTTCTAGGGAACACATTCTCTTTTGTGTCAGGGCTTTTATAAGGGCAAAAGAGATTAAGAAAGATAAGTGGGCTCTTTATGAAGAAATGAAGACCTTTGAGTTTGAGGAGGTAAATAAAGATGGAAATCAAAAAATATGAGGGATATTTGCTTGCAAAAAGCACAATTCATCACGGAGGGGATGAAAAAACAGGGTCTACACCTACCCTGAGAACAATCTATATGTTTACAGGCGATGGGGAGGGAGTGCCAATACCATATATCAATGGTAATAGCATAAGGGGAAAATTAAGGAGGCTTTTAATGAAGGAATTTTTTGACCTTCTGGAGATAAAAACGGAGGATTTGTCTCCTAAACTATATCATACCTTCTTTACAGGCGGGGTTTTGGAGAGCACAGAGGATACCTATGCTATAATTGACCTGGCATTAAGGAAGGGAATCAGAGAATTGCTGATACCAATTAGCCTGATGGGATGTGCCATTGGCAATCAGATAATGCAAGGAAAGCTAAAGGTAGGGCACGCCTTCCCTGTATGCAGGGAATATAAAGAATACCTTCCTACCCAGCTAAAACAAGATAAAAGATGCGAGATGACAGTCAGATCTTTTACAGATGAGAGCTTTAGGACGAGAAAGGATGATTTAAGGACAGAAAGGGCAGAAGACGAACAGGCAATGCAGATGAAGGTTGATTATGAGTGCTTTATTCCTGGCACGAAATTTTATCATTGGTTTATGCTGGAATGTCCAAATAAGCTAGATGAGGCTTGTTTTGGGAGGTTTATGGAGATTTTTAAAAGTGCTCCTTTTATTGGCGGAATGTCCTCTATTGGCAATGGCGAGGTAGAATTTGAATATCAACCAGAATTGTCAAAATCCCAACCTTATCTTGCATTTTTACTAACCAAAAAAGACGAGATAAGGACATTGATTGAGAGGATAGGAGAAGGCATTAAATGACAAAAGAAGATATTGATTATTTTAAAGATGCTTTTTTATTGGGAATAATGAAGCATCGGAGAAAAAAGGTAATTTTTGAACCTCTAAAAATAACCTTTTCTTTAAGTTCTCCACTTTGTTTAAACTTTCCCTGGCTATATTTTGATGGATTGATAAGCCATCTGATGTTAAGGAGTGCCTTGGGGAATGATTATTATCTTTTGCCATCTAAAGATGCTCTTCCTGCTATGAATAAGGCACTGAGAGGCTTTGAATTTCCTAAATTTCCAATAAAACAAACAAAAGGGATGTATCATTCATCAGCTTCTATATTGGATGTAGATAAAAAATTGACAGAGATTATGTTTAAACGATTTGAGGAGAGGTGGGCAGGAGACAAGAAGAAAAAGATATACAGGGGTATAGGATTTTTCAGGGACTATGCAATTAGACATATCTATATCCCAGCTAAAACAGTAGTTTTCTATGTTTGTGGGGACAGAGAGATTTTGAATGACTTATGTAAATTGGTGGGCGGATTAGGTGATAACACGAGAATAGGCTGGGGTGCGGTTAGAGACTTTAGAATAGAAGAAATAGAGGAAGATTGGAGCATAATTAAGGATGGGGTGGCAATGAGAGCAATTCCTAAAAATCTATTGCAAGAGACAGAGGAGAAAGTCTATATAGCTTGGAAACCTCCTTATTGGGCTTCGGAGAGCATAGCAATGTGTGCTCCACCGGGAGCAAAGGTATTATTGAAAAAATGAAGAAGATAGATTTTCCTGTAATAAATATTAAATTGGTAGATATAGAAAAAGTTGTTGCAAATGATTATAACCCAAATAAAGTAGCTAAAGAAGAATTAGAATTACTTAAAATTAGCATTCTTGAAGATGGATTAACTCAACCTATAGTTGTTTATTATGAGAAAAATGATGATAAATATATAATTATAGATGGATTTCATAGATATACGATATTGAAAGATTTTTGTTGCAAGGAAATACCAATTGTTATTATAGAAAAACCCTTAAAAGATAGAATGGCATCAACCATTCGACATAATAGAGCAAGAGGAAAACATCAGGTTGACCTATTATCTGAACTTATTAAGTCATTATTATTGCTTGGATGGGAAGATTATGATATAGCAAAATATTTAGGTATGTCAGCAGAAGAAGTATTAAGACTTAAGCAAATTATAGGGATAGCTAAGATTTTTGCAAACAAGGAATATTCTAAAGCTTGGGGAGAAAGTTGGTGTGGAAATATGGAGATTCTTGGGAAAAATATCCAATTAACGAGGGAGAAATATGGAAAGAGCTTGTAACTAGTTCTATTTTATCTGTTTGTGACATTAGAAAAGAATTGCCTAATTTCATATTAGATAATATAGATATGGTTTATTGCGACCCTCCATGGTCAAGAGAAAATGTTAATGCTTTTATTACAAAAGCAGAAATGAATACATATATAAAAGATTTTAGGGAGTTTTATGAAATTTTTTTTAAACGAATAAGCCAAATAAATCCAAGAGTTTGTTATTTGGAAATAGGAAAGAAAAATAAGGAGATTTTTGAAGGCGAACTTAGTAAGATTTTTCCCTATATAAATTTTTGGAAAATAACATATTATAAAACACATCCTTGCTATTTATTAAGGGGTAGCTTTGATTTAAAAAAGCCCTTTGATTTTACGGGTAAGGACGAAGAGAATATACCTATGATAAGTATTAAGATAGAAAATCCCAAAAACATTGCTGATTTATGTACAGGAAGAGGATTAACAGCAATTGCAGCATTTAAACAAAAAATTTCTTTTAGAGGAACAGAACTAAATAAAAGAAGACTGGCAGTAACTATAGATAGAGTGAATTCTTTGGGGGGATATTATAGAAAACTATTATGAAAAAAATAATATTTTCTAAACAACTCCAATCATTAAGAATTCCTTGTTATGAAGGGACCCTTTGTATCTACGCAAACCAATATAAAAATATCTTACCCAATATTGAGAATTGTAAATATATTGATTTTAAGTATTTTGCTAATAATTTTAGGGAGGTTAATTTTCTACAAAAGATTAAAAGAATTATTTATGTGGGACTTAATAAAATTTTTACTCTTTCATCCAGAAATCATCCTGTTTTTGATTTACTACAATATAATATTCCATCTAATATAGAAAAATATAGCATAGACTTATGTCCTTATTTTGGAGAAATATGGAAAATCTGGATACATTTTAATTTTGTGGGATATGATTTTGGAGGATATACCTATAGCTATCTTTTAGAGACAAATTATAATAAATTTAAAGAAGGTATATCTAAAGATAATCCCGTTTCTTTAGAAAAAATAAAGGAATATGCTAAAAATAAAATAGAAATTGAATATAGTTATTACTTTAATAAACCAACTATTCAAGTTAAACCCGTCTCTGAAGAATCTATGAATGAATATAGTATTTTAAAACAAGAATTATTTGAAGAACATAATCAATTATCACCCATCTTAAAAAAATTGTCCGAATTTGCTCAACAATGTTATAAAGATAGAAAAATTCCACGAATAATTGATATTTTTAATAATCCAGATAATATTATTATTTTTAGAACAACATTAAAGGTAGATGAATATCTAACTAATGAGTTATTAGAAAAAATTAGTGAAGTAAATACACTCATAAAGGAGTTGAAAGATAGTTAGATGATACATTATTTTAATACAAATGTATTGGAAGAATCACAGAAGAGAATAAAATTTATTTTTGATAATTTTCAAAATATAATAGTATCTATATCATCTGGGAAAGATTCAAATGTTTTATACCATTTGTGTTTAAAAGAAGCAGAAAAAAGAAGTAGAAAAGTAAAAGTCTTTTTTCTCGATCAAGAAGCAGAATATAAAGGTAGTATTACTTTAATAAGGCAGTTGATGAATCATCCCTCAGTGATTCCATTATGGTATCAAGTAGAACTTTTTATGACGAATGCAACAAGCTATAAATCTTATTTTCTAAAAGCATGGGCAATAGGGGAGGAATGGATGAGAGAAAAAGAAGATATAGCAATTAAGGAAATAAATAAGTATTATCCAAAAAGATTTTATTCTTTTTTTGAATGGCTAGAAAAAGAACAAACAGAACCGACTGCTTTTATGATAGGATTAAGGTCTAAGGAATCATTAAATCGATTTAGAGCAGTAACAAAAACATCAGGATTTAATGGCATACCTTGGAGCACTCAAACTAAATCACCCTTTTCTTATAGATTTTATCCTATTTATGATTGGACTTTTGGAGATATTTGGAAATTTATAAGTGATAATAATATTCCTTATAATGAGGTCTATGATAAAATGTATTGTAAATTAGGAAAAAAAATTAATAGTATAAGAATATCCAATTTAATACATGAGAAATCCTTTAGATGCCTTAATGAACTGCAAGAAATTGAACATGATACATATGAAAAGCTTTGTAGGCGATTGCAAGGAGTTCATACTGCTGCCTTATATTGCAAAGAAGACATGATTTATAATAATAAAAGGCTACCTTCTTCTTTTAAGCATTGGAAAGATTATAGAGATTATTTATTAGAAAGCTATGATATTGATAAGAAAAGAAAAGAAAGAATAAAAAAAAGATTCCAAAATCAAAGACAGACAGAACAAATATTTAAACACCAATGCAAACAAATTTTGATAGGAGATTGGGAAAATAATATTCCTGTAAATACTAAAAGTGAAACAAAAGAGGAATTTATTAAGAGATGGTGGGATAAATTTTAAGTAAAATTAAAAAAACTATGATGAATAATTTTAGAGAGACATTCTTTAAGTATAGTCAGTTGCAACAAACTCAAGAAAAATATAAAAAGGCAAAAGAAATCGTGAAAAAAACATCAAATAAATATAACAAGTTCTATGTGGCATATTCAGGAGGCAAAGATTCTTTATGTATGACCCATCTTGTTTTACAAAGGTTTCCTGATACAATGATTTTGCATTGGGATTTTGGAAAATATTATATTCCCGATAATATCAGAGAGGAGATAATAGCTAACTTAAAGAAGATAGGAGGAAAAAACATAAGAATTGAAACATCGGAAGAATATGATAAATTAAAACGGCAGGCAATAAATGTATTGGGAAAAGAAATGATAGAGAAACTTTTGCCTCAATTAAGAAGTGAAGGTTATGATGTATCATTTATTGGCTTAAGAAAAGAAGAGAGCCGTAAGAGAAAAAGGAGGATAGAAGCCCAACGGAATTGTTCGGCAATTAAGGAAATATACCCTCTTCAGGATTGGAGCTGGCTAGATGTTTGGGGATATATTGTATCTAATTCATTACCTTATTTATCGCATTATGACAAATATGCTCCTGTTGTGGGATGGGACAAGGCAAGATTTACTACCCTTTTTGACCCAGAATTTGATAAATATGGATGTAGCAATATAGACGGGATTTTGAATTGGAGTTTTAAACATTATGAGTATGAAAGAAGGAAAATTATAGCTAATTAGAAAAAAAATGGAAATTGCAGAAAAAGAGGAAAATCCTATACCCACAAAAAAGACACACAGAGGAGGACGGACAAAGGGAACTACCCTAGAGCAGATATACAAAAGAAGGGATAGGGTTGGTGAGTTGAGAGCTCAGGGCCTTCATTATTCAGAAATCCAGAGAAAATTATTGAAAGGAGACTCTTTGAAAGGAACCCCTCCAATTAAGGTGTCCATTCAACAAATAAAGAGGGATTACTATAATTTACTTGAAGCAAGAAGGGAACTTTTAAGCACTACTAGAAGAATAGAGCATTTACAATTAAGCTTTGATAAGCTGTTGCAAGCGGGATGGACTAGCTATTTTAAAGCAGAAACATCAGCTGAAAGGAATGGTGCAATTAGGGAGATTAGAGAGACATTATTGAAAATAAGCAAGTTATATGGCATAAACCTTGAGGGAGAAGTTAAGATTGGGGATATTATATTTGGTAGCAAACAAGAAATAAATATTTTCCAGTCTTTTAGAGAAGTTTTAATGGAGGTTGATGAGAACGCAAGGGTTGAGTTTTTGCGGGCCTTGAATAAGAGGAAACTTGAACTTGCAGTAGAAAAAGGGGCTGTTATAGAGGGCACTCCTTTAACAAAAGAATTTGGTTAGAATTATAAAACTTTACCTTTTTGAACAAAAAATGTCAAGTATTTTTTTATAAAGGCTTGATTTTATTGAGAAAAAAGGTTATGCTTAAAAGGTATCTTTTATGAAGAGGGGTCAAGAAAAGTGAATAAAGATATTGAACTAGCCCTGCAATCTATCCCTCCAACAAGCGATGCCTACCTCTGGGAATACATTAAGTATTTTTTAGAATTTGAAATTCCAAGAGTAAAGGTCTGCCAAAATCATTGTGCCCCTTTTGATTTTATCGCTGATGTTTTTTTTGAGAGGGTTAGCAATGTTTTAGGCTTTGCCAGCAGGGGTTCAGGAAAAACAAGGAATATATCCATTATTCACCTTCTTAACTCAATCTATAAGACTGGATGTGATACTGCCACAGTAGGGGCGATAGAACATCAAGCCCAGAAATGCTATCAATATCTATTGGAATATATCCAGGAGGGAAGCATATTTAGTCAGAATGTTAGAAATACGAGGATGGGCGATACGGTTTTTAAAAATAATAGCAGGATAGAGGTATTGCCAGCCACGCTTAGAGCGATCAACTCCCCCCACCCACAAAAAGCCTTTCTTGACGAGGTTGAGCTGGTGGATTGGGATATATACCAGGAATTTTTAAATATGGTTCAATCAAATGAGAAGATTAAAGCACAGAACATCCTAATCTCCACAAGGAAATTTAGATACGGGACAATGCAGAAGATACTGGATAGTGCCTTAACAACAGGGATGAAGATATATGCCTATTGTATTTGGGAGGTTGCCGAGAATTGCAAGGAGAAGGATTGTAAGGAGTGCGAAAGGATTGTAAATGGCAAGCTAGAGGATGGCTTACCAAGAACCTTCGCCTCTGTTTGCCAGGGAAAGATGAGAATATCTGATGGCTTTCTTAAAAAAGAGGACATTATCAATAGATTTCTTTCTTTGGATAGGGGAACTTGGGAGGCACAACAAGAATGTTTAAGACCAGAGATGGCGGGATTAGTGCATAAATGGTTTGATGAAACCAGGCATATTAAGGATATTCCTTATGACCCTGCCCTACCCCTCTATGAGGCGATTGACTGGGGAGGGACAAATCCTTATGCTTGTCTCTGGATACAAGAGACACCTGATGATAGGATATTGGAGATTGACGAATTATATATTGCAGGCATAGCCCCTTCTGTATTTGCACAGATGATTTTGGAGAGAAGACAGAATAAAGGATATAAAGTAGAAACTACCTTTGGTGATCCAACTGGTAAGGATTGCATTCTTGAGTTTGAAAAGGCAGGGATTAAGGTTATTGCAAAGCCTGCTGATGTTGGGGTTAGCCTCCAAGAGGTCATAAGATGGGGTGAGGACGATAGAATATATACCGACCCTAAATGCAAAATGACCATAGCAGAGAGAAGGCAATACAGATGGGAGGAGGAAAGAGAAGGAAGAAACTTGCCAGAGAAGCCCATTAAAGAATTTGACCACGCAATGGATGCTGAAAGGATATATTTTATCAATCGCCACCTTAAGAGACAGGAAGAAATTTTGTTTTCCTCGCAGTCTTTAAATTACGAAGATTTAGAAACAAAAAACCGACTTTCAAGATACGTTTGATTTTTTGAAAAAAAGAAGTTAATTTAATGCAAAGAAAAGATAATGGTTAGTAATCTAATTCAAAAAATTACCAATCTATTTAAAAAACCTGTTATATCTACCACCTCTATAGGATATAGCCTACCTTTGAGCCCAGCTATGATGCCGTGGATATTCCAATGGCAATCTGCAATCAACAAAGATATTTTAACCGAATGCCGAAAGATGGCGAATGAGGATAGCAGGGTCTTTATTCCGCTTGGAATTGTTGCCTCCGACTTAACTATCGGCTTTTTTGATGTTAAAGTCTTTCAAGAAGGAGAAAAAATAACCGAGATAGAAAAAAGGGCAGATGAAATAATTAAGCAGACTATTACGAATTGCCAATTAAGACAGAAGGCATTAGGTTGGGCGTTAGCCCTAGTGAGGGATGGGGATTTATGGATTGAGCTTGAGGTTGATAATAATAGAAAGTTAGTAAGAACAACAAAACTAGAGGCAATTACAATGAGGGTGAGAATGGATAAAAGAGGGAGAAGTATTGAAAATGGAGGAGAGATAGACCCTGCAGATTGCTATTATCAGATAGACCCAGTAGGAAATCAGAAAATAGCAACCTTTGCTAGGTGGCAGATTGTCCATATTAAATGGCAAGGAATAGATGGAGAGCCTTATGGAACACCCCAATTTGCCTCAACAAGGCTTCTTTGGAAACAACTGAAAGAATCAGAAAAAGACCAATGGATAAGGAGGAAAATAAGGGCAGGACAGAAGAAACACCATAAGATTGGAACACCTGATAACCCTGGGAAGCCTGCCGATGTGGAAGAATATAGGAGAATAAACAAAGACACAATCTCCAATCCTCTATTTATGTCCTCTGATTTCTTTTCCAACGGGCTTGTTTCCATTGACAATTTGGAGGGGGATACTAATCTTGACCAAATTTTGGACATTGAATACCAACAGAACCAGCTTTTATGTGCCTCCAGGGTGCCGAAGGGAGCTATCCCTGGATTTGAAAAAGATATAAATAGGGACATATTAAAAGATAGTATGCAGGGCTACCTGCGTTTCATTGAGCAAGCCAATGAGGTTATTGCTGAAGGTTATCGTCAGATATTTGATTTTACCTTGTTGTTGGAGGGAATAAATCCTGATGCGATTAGCTATGAGATTGTCTGGGGAGAAAAAAGAAAGGAGGATGAAAATAGAAAGATAGAGAGAGAAATAAATAAATATAGGGCAGGGGTGCAAAGCCTCCATACCACAATGCAAAATTTAGGGATTAAGGACATTGAAGGAGAATTAGAGAAAATTAAGGCAGAGATGGAACAATTCCCTATGCTTCCCTATGAAATCCAGCCTACCTTTACCATTGCCCCTAATCCACAAGGGCTTTACGGCTCTTTAAGGAAGATGAAAACAAAGGAATTGTCCAATAAAAACAAAATGAACGAGAGGATTATTGATTTGCTGGGTAATATGGAGAGTTTTCAGAAAAAAATAGGGGAGGTTCTCTTTGGGGATAATGGAAGGAGAAATAATGATAAATACGCTGATATTAACAAAAGGTAAAACCTTTTACGACCCGCCCCCCATCCCGCCACCCATTACAAAAAGACAGCTTTTAGAAATATATTTGGCTTATTCTGCCTTTTTAAATGGCTTAAAATCATATATCCAGATAAACGAACAAGAAGGGGTAGACGCCATTCTCCAGAAGTATTATGAAAGGCTTGGTGAAATATGGGAAGAAGAAAAGGAAAAGATAAAAGAAATAATGGGAAAACGCAAGATAAAAGAAGCCTTGAGTTTTATTACAGGCAAGCTGGCAATAGAAAAAGAAGATACGATTAAGATGACCAGAAGCCAGCTTAAGGATATAATGGCAGAGGTAGGGGATTTGGCAAGAGAAGCAAGAGAGGAAGCTTTTCATAAAGCAACTACTCTTCAATTTACCGCAGAAGCATTAAAAGACCTAGCAACCAAGATTGATTGGCAAGAAAAAGTGATTGATGACTTCAAAAAAACCGCATTGGAAAGGATAAACCACATCTTGGATATAAAATATGGAACTGTAAGGGAATATGAAGATGTTTTAAAATCCTTATTTGGGGAGATTAAAAGAAAAGAGATAGCAGAATTCAATAGAGTAGTTGGAGGATATGCCAAAGACTTATTAGATGACAAGATTAAGCTGGATAGATTTCATTCCTTAATGCAGGGTGCTATAGAAGAATATTATCCAAAGGCTTATATGGCAGGTAGGGCAGAGTTTGGTGGTAAAGGATTGGAAAAAGTTCATCTTAACCAAATAAATAAAGAAATTGAGGAAGAAAAGAAATATCTTAAAGGATTTGCTGATGATATTTCTAGGGGTAAGGTAGCAGGAGGAAGCATTGAAGTAAGGGCGGGAATGTATGGTGATGCAATTGGTGGTCTCTATGAGCAAGGGAAGATGTCTAATTTTGAGGATGACCCACAGGTAAGTATATATTGGAGGTTGGGAATTGCAGAGCATTGCGACGATTGCATAGAACTTGCGGCAGGAAGCCCTTATGGTGTAGATAATCCTTTACCGACACATCCTGGAGCAGGAGATACCGTTTGCCTTTCCAATTGCAAATGTTATCTTGAAATAGAGAAAGATGGAAGGTGGAACGGAGAAATAGGATGAAATGCCAAAGAGTTAATAAACTCTTGCGATAAATATATTGATATTAAAAAACTTCAGGGGGATATTGAAAGAAAAAGCCCGTCTTTCTTAACGGGCAGTTGATGATAGTAATAAAAAGAAAACTGCATTTATAATATTATCAAAATTCAATAACCCTTGTCAAGGGTTTTTAAAAATTTAATAATATGAGGAGATGTAGAGATGAAATGCCAAATCTGCGGAAAAGAATTTGAGCCCAATAAATATCATCCCTATAACGCAAAAGTCTGTAGTCAGGAATGCAGAAAAAAGTTAGATTATAGAAAAGTTAAAAGATGGAGAACGGTTAAATATCAAGACCCAGCATATAGACAGAGATTATTAGAATATAGCCATAATTATTATTGGACATATATTAAAGGCTACAGCCTTTAAAGATACGGTTGATTTTTATGGAGACAAAACTTAAAATTGCGATATGAAAAAAATTAAAAGCAAAATTACACCAAAAGAAGAAGATAGGGATGATATTAGAGATAACATTGAGGCTCTTTCAATCAAAGAAGACAACATTGAGCCAATTCTTATAGTAGATTTTCAGATAAAAGAAGGAATGAAAGCTAATATTCATATTAGAGACAAAGGAGTTATTTTTTATTATAGCCTAGGCAAGATAAAGATTGTCAGCGGAAAGGATATTATTTTTGAAAATGGCTTTTTGGAGATAGAATGCCAGTAGAAACTACAGAAAAGAATGTATTGGTTAGGGTAAAAAACCCTGATTATTTTGATAACGCCTCTTTTAGGACAATAGATATATCGGAAAAAGAGGGTATTAAGGCTACCATTGGATGTAAGAAGGGAGAATTTAAAGATGGTAAATGTTCTATCGGCACAGAGGTTCAAAGATATTTGTTTGATAAAGAAAAATGGGATGAGGAGAAAGCTACCAAATGGGTTGAGGAAAAGAATGAGACAAAAGAGGTATTGCTGGAGGGTTTGATAAGGCTAAATGAGGTAGGAAAAAGGAATAATGCAACAGATGAGGCAAGATTGCAAGAGATAAAAAGACTTGTAATGGAGCTTTTGGGAGAAGAAGAAAAAACAGGAGGGCTGATTTTCCAAGAAAAAGCCTCAAATCTATTAACGCAGATAAATGAAATAGAGCCTTTAAAGGGAAGTCAAGAAGAAAAAAGACAAAAACTACAAAAGGCTCTACGAAAGAGAGAAAGAAAGGATATTTTTATAGAGGCAATTTTGCCCGATAGCATTGTATATAATATTTGGGACGATGCTATCCTTAATAATCCTCAATATTGGCAAATAGAATACCAAGAAAAAGAAGGAGAAATAGTCTTTGGAAAACAAGAAAAAGTAGAGCTAAAGACAGTAATAGTTAAGAAAATGGAAGAATTAAAACAAAAGAATGGGCAAGGAGGTTATGAGAAAGAGGAAAGGGAAAATCTTGAGAAGGAAAGGGAGGCAAGAAGCAAAAAATATAAGATAGGAATTAAGGAAGGAGGTAATCTTACCAAACCAGGGGAATGGGCGGATGTAGCCGATGATGATTGGGCTGACCCAGTAAATTATTCTTATCCTATCCACACCGCAGATAACGCAAGAAATGCAAAGACCAGGTTTGCAAACCCCGATAACCGAGAAGCAAAAGGATATACAGAAGAAGAGCAACAGATAATCTGGGAGAGACTTATAAGGGCAGAACTAAAATTTGGTATTGAGGTTGGATATGACAAGGATAATCCGTTAGACAGGGTATTACCCGATGAAGTCAAAAAAAAGATGAAAGGATTTGAGAAAAATGAGACCATCCAAAAAAAACCTCACAATCTTAATGAGGTTTTAAACCTTAAAGTAGATATTTTGGATGAAACAACGGACAGAAAAGGCGAGCCTGTTGAGGTAAAAGCAAAAATAGATGTAGTTCAGAAGGCAGATGTTTTGAATGAGAATAATCGGGTTTATCCTAAAGCGGTTTTAGAGCCAGAAGTTAAAAGATTAAACGAACTGGCTAAACTGGGTGGCGTGGTGATGTGTGCTACACATCCTAGTAATCGCAATAATAATTTTAGCGGACAGGATGTGGTAGCAAAGATAAATGAAATTTCAATAAATGAAAATGGCATTGTAAGCATACCTTCTCTGACCTTCGTAGGGACGCAGGCAGGGAAGGATTATATAGCATTAGCAAAAGCAGGGGTTTTGTTGGAAACGAGCCAACGAGCAATGGGATCATCCACTACGAAAAAACTTAACGGAAAGCCCGTTGAGTTTGTAGAAAGCCTACAGATTAGCGGATGGGATTTATTCCCAGCTGGGCAGGTTTCAGTAAAAGACCCTGATAATAGAGTAGTGCTAGTAGAAACAAAAAATAACAAGGAGGTTATTAGAATGGAAATAACACAAGATGAGTTAAACACTCAAATTCAAGAGGCTGTTTCAAAAGCCACGGAAGGATTTAAAAGTCAGCTTAATGAGGTTGAAACCTTAAAAAGCGAAAGGGAAAAGGAAAGGCAAATCAATGAAAACAAAAAATCAGTTGAGGAGCTTTTAGGGAAAGAGGAAACAAAGTGGAGCAGATTTAATGAGGCTCAACAAAGTATAATCCTTAAAGATTTGGATTATTCTGGAAGCATAGATGAGGTTAAAACTAGGTTAAATGAGAAAATGACCTTTGTTGACACCGTAATTGCCCAACAGAAGCTATCTGACAAAGGATTTCTAACAGGAAAGGGAACTACCCATATTGAGGTAACCAATAATCCATTACCTGGGGCAGAAAGGATTAAAAAGCTCAATGAGGCTACAAGGGATATTTTGTCAATGGGAGAGGTTACCCCAAGAAAGCCTGCTTCACATATTCAATTCTATATTGATGCTGTTTTGCAGAAGTTTGATAGAGAATATGGTAGGGAACTATTAAATGAAGCAGATACAATGGGGGCTGCTAATCTTCCTACCACCTATGAATATGCAAGGGTAGTAATTGAGCAGGCATTTCAGAATATTGTCGCCTTTAACCTTTCAGATTTGGGAATAATGGGGGCAAGCCCAGAGATTATCTTTCTGGAAAAATGGTCAGAAAAGCCCACAGCAGACCTAAATTCTCTGAAGGTAGGACAAGGTGGAACTATCGCAAAGGCAGCTTTGGCCCTATCACCCTTCACAATGTATGCCGAAACCTTAAAGTTAGCAGTTGCATTATATGAGGAAGCTCTAGTAGCAGCCATATCAGCCCAGAATTATCCTTTAGAAGCAAGGGCAATTGCCTCTTTAGCAAATGATTTTAGGCGAAGGGTTGATCTGTATCTCTTTAATCTGATGATTGCCAAAGCCGATACCTTTTTCACAGGAACAGTTACCACCGCAGAGACATTAGCCCAAGTAGGAACAACCAAGAAATGGTATAGCATCAATGGCGGATGTAATTACTATCAGAATCCTACTAATCCGACAGCTATTGCTAATCGGCACAATGGATGGGTGAAGAATGAGTTTATCAAAGTCTTTAACAGCACAACAAACCTCGCTTCTACTAGTATACAGCTAGTAGGAACACACTCAAGCTCTACTTTACAGAAGGTAGAAGTTATTGATAGCTCGGCTCCTTCAAAGACGCTTGTTTTTGGATTTAAGCAAAGCGACGGTTCTGTAAGGGTTACCGAAGGGGATTTAAGCTCTGCATTAGCAGACTATTATGTCCTCTATGCCGATGGTGCAATAGTGATTGCCGATAGCCCAGTAACCGCTGGATTGACTGCTCCCTACAAAGCCAAATATACCTACACCAAAAATACAAGGGTATGGACACTCACCCCTCCATCAGGGGTTACATTTGAAGACCACCTTAAGACTTTACATCAGCTAACCGCAGAGGCAAAGGTGCTTATTGGTAATAGGTATTACGAACCTAACTTTTTGGCTCTTTCCTTAACAGCCAATGGAATGATTAGCAATTCCAAACTTTACACCAATGCAGGTGGGAATGTTGCAAATACTCTTGAGGCTGGGGGAAGACCCTCTAGGTGGGCAGGCTTGCCAATCAGCGAAAGCCCTGTTATTCCAGACAATAAGATGATTATCGGTGTAAAAGGAGCTATTGTAGTCAGGAACTTAAAGCCTTACTACATTAAGGGACCAATCACCAGTGCCACAACATCAGAAAATACATATCACGCTCTGGAGACAACAGGGATTGATTGTTTCTTGCCTGATAAGTTGGCCACAGTCTCTATAGCTGAATAGTTGGAGGATAAGTAATTGACCCAACAGGAATTAAGGGATAGAATAAGAATATCCAGACGAGATAGAACAGTTATTGTTGGAAAAACAAATATTGTCTCAACAATAAAGCCGTCTTTTCAGCCTCCTATTTTGTCACAAATGATAGTTACAGTGTCAGGGGCTACTGCCTTTGGCACTGTAACTATCAAGGGAAGCGACAGCAAAAAGCAAACCCAAGAGGAAGTAATTACTTTTTCCACTAATGAAAGCAAGACAACCACGAAATATTTTGAGACCATAGCGGAAATTGCCTGTTCTGGTTTTACAGGCGGAGAGATTGAGGTAAGAAGCACATTTAAGGACTTTGCTGATGGAGATATAGACTATGCAATAGAAACAGCCTTAAATGACTATAGCAATTATAATCATTTAGATAAAGAGGAAAAATTTAGTGTAGTCTCTAATAATGAATACTCTAAACCGACAGGTTGTCTTTGGATAAAAAGTGTCAATATGTCTGATGGTGTTCCTTTATTATGGGAGACTTGGGATAACAAATTCAGAATGAAAGGGATAGACCAAAACAGCTTTTTGCAATTTACCGAACCTTCTAAATTGGCAGTTTTAGATACAACCACTTTCACAGAATTTAAGTTGTATT
>JBMOLK010000064.1:0-18687 GCA_049325575.1 Bacillota bacterium
GCAGTACTGTAGAGTCCTATAAGCAAGTATCTCTAACAGATAACGGAGGAATAATCAATAAGATAACCGGAAAGCTAACTGCCGGGATGACAGGACTTTATGCATATGATCTTGATGTTAGGAATGAAAGCTGTGGCAGGAGATTACAGACTATATTAAAGCTCAAATCAAAGAACAACTGTATCAATGATTTTGGACAGATTCTTGCCTATCTTTCCGGTATTGACAAGCTTCCCGGGCTTATGGAAAAGCACAGGGGCATCTTTGGCTTTGAAAACAGCAGTATCAGAGAAATAGAGATTTACAACAAAGCTGATGCAAGAATAAGGGAGTATTGTCCTAGAATTTACGGAACAATGGTTGATGACGAAAAAGAGGTCTGTGGAATTCTAATGGAAAGGTTTTCAGAGGAGTCTCACTCACATACCGACACTATTAATAGACCTTACATGTGGGATGACAGCAGTATTAAAACAGTTCTTGACGGAATGGCTGATATTCACTCTGTTTATTTTAACAGAACAGATGAACTAAGGCTTGATAATGTAACTTCAAATACCGGCTTTGAATACCTTAAGGCAAGGGATCTCCTAAGCACAATAACCACTTACAATGCCAGCCGCTTTACAGGATTTATGGAAGATAAATTAACGGTAAGATGTTTGGACTTTTTATACGATATAAACAATAACATTAAGTCTATGAAAAGATTCCCAAGTACTCTTACACACAACGATTTTAATCCCAGAAATATATGCATAAAACGCGATAATGGCATAAGAAAGCTTGTAGTATATGACTGGGAGCTTGCAAGTATCCAAAACCCCCAGCACGATCTGGCGGAATTTCTCGTTTTTGCTCTTGAAGAAGTAAAGGATAGAGAGACTGTAACAAGGTACATAGATTACTATATTGAGAAGCTTGAAGAGATGACAGCTTACTCCATAGACAAAGAGTTGTTTTATGAGGTTCTAAGGCTAAACTTACTTGAGCTTGCAGTTGTCAGGTTTAATTTATACCTGTTTGCTCACGGCATAATGAAATTCAGCTTTATTGACAGGGCATATAAAAATCTCGCCGCATTGGTAGAGATGATTTAAGGAGGCAAGTTGGCAGCATATGAGTGGAATTGAAAAAAGAGCGGATTTTAACTTTATAAGATATGCAAACTGTTGGGAGGACGCAGATATACTTATTAAGGCCCTTGATGTTAAAAAGGAGGCAAACTTTATTTCCATAGCTTCATCAGGTGACAATACAATGGCTTTATTATTAAAGGACCCCAAGCTGGTGGTGGCAGTGGACCTTAATCCTGCACAGCTTGCCTGCCTGGAGCTTAGAATTGCGGCCTTTACAGCATTTGAATATAAGGATGTTCTAAAATTTCTGGGTATTGAAAAAGACGAAAACAGGCTTGAGGCTTATGAGAGATTAAAACCTCTGCTTTCAGAAGAGTCACAGAGCTTCTGGTCAAAGAATCTTTACTACATAAAGAACGGTATTATCCATACAGGTAAATTTGAGAACTACTTCAGCATCTTTAGAAAATATGTTTTGCCGCTGATACACAAAGCCAAAACAAGGCAAGAGCTTGTTATGAAAAAAGGAAAGGAAGCACAGAAAGACTTTTATTATAATAAATGGAACAATAAAAGGTGGAGGCTATTGTTCAGGTTATTCTTCAGCAGGACCGTAATGGGCAAGATGGGTAGAGATCCGGAGTTTTTCAAGTATGTCCACGATGATGTAGCCAAAAATATATTAAAAAGAGTAGAACATGCTCTGACTTCCATAAACACATACGAAAACCCCTATCTTAACTATATACTTTCAGGGAATTTTCCAAACCATGCTCTACCTCTGTATCTTAGGGAAGAAAATTTTAATAAGATAAGGTCCAGGTTAGACAGTATAAAGATATTTAAGGGCGATATTAAAAGTTGTTTGGAGCATTACAAGGAAGTAAAATTTGATGCCTTAAATCTCTCTGATATTTTTGAGTATATGAGTCAAGAAGAATATATGGATACCATAAATCTAATCAGTAACCATATGCCACAAGGCGGGAGAATAGCTTTCTGGAACATGCTGGCAGACAGGACCATAGGTGAGGGTTTACCTTTTGAATATAAACCCGGGCTTTCAAAAGAGCTGTTTTTAGAGGATAAGGCCTTTTTTTACAAACGCTTTGTTGTAGCAGAAAAGGTATAAGGGGAAATATTATGAGAGTTGTTTTGGTTACGTCACAGTGTATGTATGTTAAAGACAATTATTATTCAATGATAAAGAAAATAGCGGATAAGAATAATCTTCCCCATGGCACTTCCATATGTGGAGTGGTGTTTGTAAAGACTGTTTCCTTCTCTCTTCTTTTAAAAGCACTATACTTGATGGTTATAGGCGTGAGAAGCTTATCATTAACACTTATTTGCAACATGATATCATCAATATTCCTTGATAGAAGAAAGAAACTGTTTAAATCTTTGGGAGTACCGGTTTTGCTGGTTGATGATATCAATAATCCGGAAGTTGTAATGAAAATCAAAAACCTTTGCCCTGATATAATAGTCAATTTAAGAACCAGAAATATTTATAAGAAGGAGATTCTCCAAGTCCCAGGTATAGGATGTATCAATATTCACCATGGGCTTCTACCGGAGAACAGGGGGACCATGTGTGATCTCTGGGCATGGTATGAAGGACGGCCGGTAGGCTTTAGCGTACACTGGATGAACGAAAAGATTGATGACGGCCATATATTAAAAATAAAGGAAATTGATATATCAAATATAAAAAAGTATACCGATATACCTATGATTTCAAGCATATATGAGGCAGAGTGTCTTCTGGAGTGCATGGATAAGATATCACGCGAAGGTTGGTTTAAAACATTGGATAACAAAAATGAAAAAGTCAGATTCACCAGGAATCCAACTATGCAAGAAATCAGAAAGATGCTAAAGAAAGGTCTCAAGCTGTAGATAGAAAAATATTAAAAGGCAGGGATAGATATGATTAAATCAAGTGATCTTTTGAACAAATATTTTGGCTTTTATGATGGTGAGGACAGCAGGAATAACGTAGTATCACTCCTTAGAAATAATACTGCTAAAAATCCAGACAAGATTATGCTGATGTGGGCTGATCCTTTGACAAGGAGCAGGCTCGGAGATGAAATAAGTGAAAGCATACTCCATCTTGGTATAACCTTCAAGCAGTTTTACGAACTGACAATGAGGACCGCTTCAGGGCTATTGAAAGCTGGGGTGGGACGCGGCGATTGCGTCATACTTTTTCTGCCTATGTCATTTGAACTCTACCAGGCAATGTCAGCAGTAATGGCAATAGGCGCCCGGGCTGTTTTCCTTGATTCATGGGCAAGACGGGAACACCTGGGTGTAAGCGCCAAGGTTGTAAACCCTAAAGCAATGATCAGCTTTGAACAGGCTTTTGAGTTTTGCGAGGGAGTTCCGGAGCTAAGTGAGATCCCTGTTAAAATTGTTGTTGGCCCTCATAAAAGAAGCTATAGCGCGTCTTTAGAAAAGCTGCAGCAGAGTCAAATGTTAGATGAGATATGTGCTGTTGAAGGGGAAGAGACAGCGCTCATAACCTTTACAACAGGCAGCTCAGGTACTCCGAAAGGCGCCAACAGGACACACCGTTTTTTGGTCTCACAGCACCTTGCACTTGACAGTTCAATACCATATAAAGTTTCTGATGTAGACCTGCCAGCGTTTCCAATATTTTCACTAAACAATATTGCTGCAGGAGTACAAACTGTAATACCGGTGACTGATATAGGGCGGCCCGGTGATAAAGATCCTGTAATGCTGGTCTCACAAATAATAAGCTGCAGCATTACCTGTGCCACACTATCACCGTCAATGGTAGAAGGTATTGGGCGGTTTTGTGAAGAAAACATGATCACCATGCCAAAGGTGAGAAGGGTAGTAACAGGGGGTGCACCAATCAGTAATGACACCCTGGCACGATTCAAAAAGTGTGTACCCAATGCAAAGGTCTGGGTATTATATGGTTCTACAGAGGTTGAGCCCATTGCCCATATAGAAGCTTCAGATATCTTGTTTCCAGGATCTCAAGGTGTTTCAAAGGGAGAGGGTGTAAATGTAGGCAAAATAGCGGAAGGTCTTCAGTATAAGCTCATAAAAATAGTGAAAGCTCCCGTAAGTATTGACAATAAAGGGTGGAGTGACCTGACAGCAGCCAATGGTGAAGTAGGAGAGTTAATTGTTTCAGGGCTTCATGTCTGCAGGTCATATTATAAAAATGAAGAGGCAGATAGAAAAACAAAGATTATAGAGCCTGACGGAACAGTTTGGCATAGAACAGGTGACCTTGCGTACTTTGACCAGGAGGAAAATCTCTGGCTGGTGGGAAGGGTTCATAATGCCATTTTACGTAATGGAGAGCTTCTGTTTCCGGTTAAAGCTGAATTTCTAATGAAGAAAAACCCGGATGTAAAGCAGGCTGCATATATTGGAATACCTGATGAGAAGCTTGGGGAAAAGGCCTATGCTCTTATAAGTCTGACGGATAACCCCAAGTCAAGCTGCGAGGAAATATTAAAAGAAGTATCATGTGCCTTGAAAAATGAAAATGTAGTGTTTGACTATTTGGGGATAGTAGAAAGCATCCCCATGGACCCAAGGCACCATAGCAAGGTTGAGTATGAAGTATTAAGGCAGCAGATTTTAAAGACGGATGATATAAAGCTATGAAGTTCATTTTAAGATGGTCTTTATTTATTAAAGAAAGGTTCAACCCTATAGCCAACACAGCAACAATTCTAATGTTTTTTGCTGCTAATGCACTGTATTATATAGTTTGTCTTAGTAAAAGCAAGGCTGAATTCCCATGGGTTTTGGGCTTCATTCTTGTGTGGCTTGTATTTTTTCATATGAGACTGTTTGATGATATTAAGGATTATGAAACAGATAAGGTTTATAACAAGGAAAGGCCTCTTCCGAGAGGACTTGTGAGTATAAAGGAATACGGGTTTGTGACTTTCTTTTGCATTGCTTTGGAGATAATTATTGCATCAAGTCTTGGGCCGGCAGTATTTACAGCATATGTTTTTGTTTTGTGCTTTACTTTATTGATGCGGCAGGAATTTTTTATAGGGGAATGGCTAAGACATAAAATGGAGCTGTATGCAGTGAGTCATACACTGTCTTCTTTTCTAATAGGTATACTGGTATACTCTTTAACCGGTAATAACCTGTACCAGGTTCCTGTTTTGGCAGTATTGTTTTCCTTAGGTAACTGGTTTGTGTTTAATGTGTTTGAATTTGGAAGAAAAACCTTTTCAAAGGACGAAGAGCGTATAGGAGTGGATTCCTACTCTTCACGCCTTAAACCATGGGGAGCATTCCTGCTGATATCGGTCAATATATTGGGTGCTTTGTTTTGTCTGCTATTACCTTCTGCTAAAGTTATGGATACTGATAATTTTAAATACCTGATTGTATCAGAAATGGCTCTAACCTTCATAGTGATGCTGTCAGGAGTATTATATTGTATAAAGAATTCAAAAGGCTTTGCCGGGTTTTATCGGTCAGTCATATCAGCTTATCTTTTGTTGCACTACGTACTATTAGTATTTATTATGGTCCTTTAGGAAGATAAGGCACATATAAAACATGCTTTGGAGGGGGAGCTTTAAATGAAAGGTATTATAACTATGGAAAATGTGAAAGAGTATAGAGATGTGAATATTGTAGGGGGGAAGGGGTCAAATCTTTTCAAGCTTAAAGAATGTGGCTGCAATGTGCCTCCATTTATAGTACTTCCAACCAGTCATTATAATGAATATACAGATTTGCTGGGGGAGAAGTATGAAAATGCGCTCCAAAATATAGACACATCCACTCCAGAGAGTATAGCCCTTACTTCAAAAGCCATCAGGGAGCTTTTTTCACCAGAGTATATGTCAAAGGAATTTGATGACCATATTATGGAGGAGATAAATGATAAAATAGGCTGCGGCTGCTATCTTGCTGTCAGGTCCAGCGCTACCAGTGAAGACTCAGAGGAATCATCATATGCAGGCCAGCTTGACAGCTTCCTTTTTGTGAAGACAAAGGAAGAAGTAATGGATGCTGTAGCAAAATGCTGGGCTTCAGGTTTTTCAGAAAGGGCTGTGGCATATAGAAAGGCAAAGGGTATTCCCCAAGAGGACTTTAAGGTTGCAGTTATAATACAGGAGATGATTGACGGCAAAATATCCGGAGTCACCTTTACCGTTAATCCAATCACTCAAAGAATTGATGAAATGCTTTTATGCGCAACATATGGCCTTGGAGAGGGTCTGGTGTCAGGAAAACTTAATTCTGACCAGTTTGTATGTTATAAGGATAATCCTGTTAAAATTGCAAATAGTCAAATAGCAGCAAAGCAGCAGGAGGTTGTATTTGATAATGACACAAATAAAGGGACAAAAACCGTAAGCGTTGATGAACAGCTTAAGGACGGTCCATGTCTTAAAGATAGTATGGTTATAGATATTTCAAATGTTTGCAGGAAGATTGAGCTAAGTTTTGGTAATAAGCCGCAGGATATTGAATGGACTGTTGATGAGAATGGAAAGATATATATTCTCCAAACCAGACCCGTCACAACACTTGAAAAGCTTAAACCTTCTTTAAGAGAATACAAAACAATCTGGGATAATTCGAATATTGTTGAGAGCTACTCGGGCATAACCCTTCCTCTGACATTCTCCTTTGCGCTTAATGCCTACCATATGGTTTATACACAATTTTGTGAAGTCTTGAAAGTACCTCGGAAAAAGATAATCAAGAACGATTTCTATTTATCAAATATGCTGGGACTGTTAAACGGCCGGGTGTACTACAATATTAAAAACTGGTGCAGGCTGATTTCAGTTCTTCCGGGTTATAATTATGACAGAAAGTTTATGGAGCAGATGATGGGGGTAAAGGAAAAAATTGACTTTAATCCTGATGAAGAAGGTACAAAAAGCAGCTTTAAAAAATACTTTATTGAGCTCCCACAGCTTTTATGGTCAGGAGCGAACCTGGTATGGCAGTTTGCAACGATTAAAAGTAAGATTAAAAAGTTCATGTACATTTATAGAAAGCAGTATGATAAGTATAAGCATTATGACTTTAATAAGAAGAGCTCATTTGAGCTATTAAACATATATAACGAACTGGAAAACACTGTGCTAAGAAACTGGAAAGCGCCAATTATTAATGATTTTATGGCAATGATATTTTTTGGCATGCTTCGTCTTCTTATAGAAAAGTGGAAACTTGATGATGACGGCTCTTTGCATAATGACCTTGTTTCAGGCCAGGGAAATGTAGAAAGTACCATGCCGCTTAAGAAGCTTATGGAGATTGCAGATCATATAAGAAAAGACACTGAACTTGCAGGCATCTTTAAAAGCTGTTCGGAGGAGCAGCTTGTTGACAAGTTTATTCACGGAAGGTTTGAGGACTTAAGGGAGAGTGGCAAAAGTCTGCACAAAATGTTAGAGAGCTATCTTGACGAATTCGGTTTTAGGACCATGAATGAACTTAAGCTTGAAGAGCCTACCCTGATGGAGAAGCCGCAGTTTATTTTCAGCATATTAAAAAACTATACAAGGCTGGAGCAGTTTGACCTACCCGACACGTCAGGCAAAAATGAAAATAAAATTAGAAAAAAGGCTGAAAAAGAGGTTGCAGCCAGATTTAAAAGGCAGGGTTTACCGGGACTTGTTAGAAAGCCTATATTCAAGCTTGTTGTAAGTTATACTAAAAGGGCTGTTGCTTTTAGAGAGTACCAGCGTTTTGCCAGAACCAGAATGTTTGGTCTTGCAAGATTGATCTTTCTGGGAATTGCCCACAGGTTTGCAGAACTTGGTGTTATTGATGAAGTGGATGATATTTTCTACCTTACAAAAGACGAGATATTTTCATTTATTGCAGGTACATCAGTTTCGGCTGGCCTCAAAGATATTGTCACTATGCGTAGAAATGAATATGGAAAGTACCGTCAGGTGGGAGAAATGCCCGATAGAATTGAGACCTTCGGACCGGTTTACTGCAACGATTTAACTGCTGCAGCGATGAGTGAAGAAGCTTCCCCCGATAGTTCACCTGATATGTTAAAAGGTGTGTGCTGCTGTCCTGGAGTTGTGAAAGGAAAGGTAAAGGTGATTCAGAGCCCGGGAGATGACATGTGTCTTAACGGCGAAATACTTGTGGCATATACAACAGATCCAGGATGGATACCCTTGTATCCTTCAGCAGCAGGCCTTTTGGTTGAATACGGAAGCATTTTGTCACATTCGGCAATTGTTGCCCGTGAGCTTGGACTCCCTGCCATAGTTGGAATCAAGGGAATAACCAAAAAGCTTAAGACTGGTGATATGGTTGAAATGGACGGGGCAAAAGGAACCGTACGTATTTTATAAGGATCTAAATTAATAGTACTTTATAAATATGGAAAAGTAGAGAAAATAATGCTAAAATAGTTATGATAGAACTTAAAATTCTTCAACTGCATTGGGAAGTACTAATTTGTAATGTGAAATGATGATTAACAACTACACATAAATAAGTAAGGCTTTGTTAGGATTTGGATTTTTGGGATAGCATGATGAACTAGTCATATAGCTTAATTATACGAACAAAAGTTCGCATAAGAATTAAAAATGAATACTTAAACGAACTTTTGTTCAGAGATAAGTAGATATACAAAAGACTTTGCTCTTATGAGCCGCTTGCCTTCCATGGCAAGCTAAGAAAGAGCTTTGTAGAAAATGTACAGTTTAAATCATAGGAGTCCTACAGAAATGAAGATACATTTTGTTGATAATAATTTTGATGTAATAAAAGCATTAGAATATGCTTTTAAAGGGATTAAGGAAATTGATATTCAATATGGAAATATCCTTGATTTAGCAAATGATGCTATTGTTTCCCCTGCAAATAGTTATGGCTATATGGATGGTGGAATTGATAAATTATATTATGAATATTTTGGAGAAAAAATTCAAAGAAAAGTTATTGAAAAGCTTAATTTAATAGGTGGATCATTACCTGTTGGAAGTGCATTTACTATAAAGACTGATGACTTAAAGATACCTTATCTAATATTTGCACCAACTGTAGAATTGCCAGGGCCCGTTAATCCATGTAATTGTTACTTTGCAATGAGTGCAATTCTCAAAGAAGCGAAAAGAAATGGTTCAGTTTTTAAAGATATATATTGTCCAGGATTATGTACTGGTGTTGGTAGTGTTGATTATAAAATAGCTGCTAATGAAATGTTGAATGCTTATTTAAACTGGAAAAGAGCTTAGAACCAGATGGGGTTTGTTAGGGAATGACGTTGGAGGACGCTCAGCCATCCATGGCTGAGCTGAGCAAAGTCCTTCGTATATCAACACACTCACACAAGGGGCAAAGCAGGAAGAAAACCTAACGAGGGTCATCCCAGAGGTCATCCTGCCCACAGCTTTTCAGCAAGTGCAAGCACTAATGCTTCAAAGCCGTCGTGAGTGTACACGTTATAAGAAATATGCCGAAAGGCACGCGCCATCCTTGGCGCGTATTTAGTAGGCAAGGCTTTAGGGTCTTATTATAACCATTAATTTCAAAATGTGTGCTAGAAATTTATAATTTATATAACACGAGGTGGACTATGGATATTAGAAAAGCAAAAAAAGATGAAATTAAGTTAGTCGCAGATATGACCCAAAAACTATTTGAAGATGAGCCAAGCGATACCATACTTTCAATGGAGCAATTTGAAGATAGGTTGTTAAAGTACATCAACGCAGGTTGCGAAGTATTTCTTTTTATTGAAGAAGAAATTATTGGATACGCTTTGGTAAATTTAGATAGAAACCCATATTATCTTATTGATTTTTTTATTTGTAGGCATCATCGTCGTGGTGGAAAAGGCACAAAGGCGTTTAATTTTCTTATGAATGAACTTAACACAGAAAGTATTGATTTAGATGTATTCTGCTGGAACGAAAGAGGGAAAAAGTTTTGGGAAAGCCTCGGATTTAAGGAAAGAGCAATTATTATGAGAAAACTGATTAAAACTTAAATATATAAACGTTGTGTTAAGATAGACTGGTTCATTATCTTTATATAACGAAGGAAGAGAATTACTGAAAGAAGTATTTAAGGGAGCCCCGTCCGTGGGGCTCTCTGAACAAGAGGTCGGCATACTTCTTATAACAAAGCATTGCCACTTCGGGTGCGGGCGGGAAAGAGCACGTAGCAAGCCTCTGGAGAAGGAGCATGAAGCAGGCCGCACCACACCGTCTCGGCAAGTGCGAAGCACCCGTTACTTGGGTTCACTGGGGACTGAGAGTCCCGCCGATGGAATCCGTCTCTGCGCGTCCAGTTCACCCAAGCACCTTAAGCCTCGACGGCATCGGCAATGCCGGACGATATATGAAACCTCCCGAAAAAGCTGCGACATCGTGTCGCAGAATTAGGCTGGAAAGGCTCTGTAGTATGTAAATAAATAATAATTAAGAGGTATGTTAATGGATGAGATAAATAGTCTTATTCAACAAATAAGAGAAATTTATTCAAAAGAAGGTATTCATCCTTTTCCATATGAGAATTTAGCTGCACTTCGAGAGGACTTAGAGCATGAATTTAAAAGGTTTGCACCCAATGAGTCTATTAGTGCAGATTTGAATACATATTGGATGTTTATTTCCGGATTATCATCTGGGGGAATTGAAAGAAGATTAACTGATGCTTTGGAAAGATATAATACAAAGCTTTGGCTTGAAAAGTCTTTTTTCGATTGGTTTCCTAAGTATAGATTTTTAGAAAAGTATGATTTATCAGATTATACTGATTTAGATCGAGACTTAAAACTTTATGATAAACTTCGAAAAATGTTATTAAATGTTATTAAATTAGTTGAGAGTAATAAATCAAAAGAATTGCTGCCGTAAAGAGATTATTTGAGGGGCTGCCATCCTAGCAGCCTCTGGCTACGCGAGACGGGCGGCTCCACATATCAATGCATGGCTGTAAAGGTGCGGAATAGAAAGAGCATGGAGTAAAGTCTCTGGAGCACGAGCATGAAGAAAGCCGCACCACATTCCATCGTCGGGCAGACAAGCTGCCGCTTACGGGTCTTTCTAAATGGTCTGACTCTGGAACGTCAGCCATGCGAGACGTTCTCTGAAATGCGGCGGAAGGCGTGCCCATCCATGGGCACGATTTGTTATAGACTGTCTCTGTAGCAATTTTAATATTAATACACCAAAAATCATAAAAATTCTTCTATAATATATGGAGGATGGAATGGATAGAACGACAGCAAAAAGATTGATAAGAAAAGTTAATAACCCTAATTTTAATCCAGATAGCTTTATTGAAAGTCTAGGAATTGAAATTCCTTTTGTAAAAAATGAACCCAACTTATCTGACTATGGTTTAACGAAAAAAATAATATTAGAATTAGAAAAGAAAGATAATCTGTTTTTATCTAATGTTAAAAAAACAGGGAAGATATTACTTCTCATCTTTGTTATTGTTGGTTTTGTCTGGGGCTTAATTATTTATGACTTTTTAAATGCTATTGCCGGTGGTTTATTAGGAGCTTTTATTGGAGGCATTATTTATATTTTCATTTCGGATATAAAGCCCAAAAAAACAGAACTTCATAAAAAAATTGAAGAATATAATACTGATAAATACAATTATGAGTATTGGAAAAGAAAGAAAGCACGTGAATATTGGAAAGGTTTGTCTGGACATCAGTTTGAAGATGCACTTGCACAGGTTTACAGGAAAAAAGGCTATTTGGCAACTGTTAGTAAAGCTGGAGGGGATGAAGGAATTGATATTGTTCTTGAAAAGGGCGGAGAGAGAATCATCGTTCAATGTAAAGCTCATTCAAAACCAATTGGGCCAGTAGTTGCCAGAGAATTATATGGAGTAATGATTCATTTTAATATTAGCAAAGCTATACTGGCTTCAACATCTGGTTTTACAGAGGGAGTATACAAATTTGTAGAAGATAAACAAATTGAATTAGTCACTATCGAAGATATAATTAGTATGTCATCGTAGAATTTTAAGTGCAGCATCCGTGCTGCTCTGGCTTCGCCGGCCCGCCGCACATCAGAGAACAAGTCCATTTGCGTAAAGGGCAAAGCATGTAGAAAATTCTCTGGAGAAGGAGCATGAGGTCATCCTGCCCGCATCGACTTATCGGGTGCAAGCACCGCCTTCGTAGAAGGGCTTTGTAAGTCCGATTCGTCGACAGCCGCAAATGGCAAACGTTATGTGCAATACCAAGCAAGGACCTGCACGTCCTGTGCCGGCAAATCTTAGGATAGCCTTTGGAGAATTTTATTATGATTTATAAAAAGAGTAGAGACAAAAATTAAAGATATGTATAATGATTTCATAAGAAAGAGGGGATAACTATAATGATTAATAATCTGTATAAGTTAACAAAGAAGGATATAGATAAGGGTGCTGAAATAACTTCAAAAGCCTTCTATGATTATCCAATATTTAAATATATATTAGGCGACAAACACACTATTGAAAATATAAAGATTGTTCAAAGGTTTTTTATTACTTATGGTGTTTTATATGGAGAAGCATATGCTAGTTCTAAAAATTTTGAAGGAGTAATTGTATTCACGGACTTTAATAAGTATAAATTTAATTTCTTTCGCTTATTGAGATGTGGACTACTATCACTTATTAGGCTTGGTGGAGATGCAGGTAAGAAATTTAATGAGTTTGATGAGTTTACTTTAAAAGTGCATAAAGAAATCATAAAAGATCCGCATCAGTATCTAATGATGATTGGTGTTGATCCTGCGAGGCAGGGACAAGGATTTGGAAGCAAATTGATGTTACCTATGTTGGAGATCGCTGAGAAAAAAGGCCAACCATGTTATACAGAGACTCATGGTCAAAAAAACGTAGCAATGTATAAGAAATATGGTTTTAAAGTAGTTTGTGAAGATGTTGTACCTGGTACTGATATTGTTCAATATTCTATGTTAAAAGATAAATAATCGTATATATAAAGGTTAAAAAAGAGCGTCTTAGAGGGACTAGCGTCCTGCTAGTTTCTGGTCTTTAGGGGCTTGATACAGCACATAACAACAGCTTCACACAAGAGCTCGAAGGAAAGAGCATGAAGCAATTCTATGAAGTATGAACATGAAGAAGGACTCGCCACATTCCTTCACCGGGTCAATGACCGCCTTCGATGAAGGGCTTTGTAAGTCCAGTTCAGGAACGTCGTGAAGCCAAACCGTTATGTGCAATACCAAGCAATGGGGGGCCGGCCCATCCATGAGCCGGATTTTGTGATAAACTACTGAAAACATAAAAATAAACTTAAGAAGTAGCTATTTACATGGTAATATGAAATCGAAGAAAATTATTAATAGAATAAGAACCTATGTGTTTTTTTGTCATAGTTCTAAATTAATTACAGTAAGATTATTTTAGTCAACAGTAGTGCAAATCATCTAAATTCTATATAGAATCATGAAATAATGAGTAATGCAAATGGGAGATAAAACATGAATATTAGTTTGTTTTACTTTTCGGGCACAGGAAATTCTCTTGCTGTTGCTAGGGACATATCCGAAAAAATAAACGGAACTTTGATACCTATTCAAAAATTGATTAAAGAGGAAAGTATAAAGGTTGAAACCGATATTATTGGTATAGTTTTCCCAGTTTATCATGGTGGATTACCATTAATAATTAAGAGATTTGTTGAGAAGTTAGAATGCCTTGATAAAAAATACATATTTGGAGTTTGTACACATGGAGGTAGTCCAGGTCTTTCATTAAAGTACCTTGCCAAGATTATATTAAAATGTGGGGGAAAACTCTCTGCTGGTTTCGCGGTAAACATGCCCTATAATTATATTACCCCTTCCTTTGTTTTTAAGGATTTCTTGAAGTCATTTACTCTGAGAGAAGTCAAAATGGAAAAGCAAGTAAAGTTGTTTTCCGAATGGAAGGGAAAATTAGAAATTCTATGTTCTTATATAAGTCTAAGAAAAGAAAACAAGTATGAGACAGGTGCGGAAGCAATTTCTCATTTTGTTGACTTTTTTGATTTGCATAATACATTAGGTAAAGCAGTATGGCTGAAAATTGCTGGATTTGAAGGAAAGACTGAGTTATCCTTTTGGGAAAGTATTAGGTTGATGGATTACGGTTTTAGTTCTGATTATAAATGTAGTAGATGCGGTATTTGTTCAAAGGTCTGTCCTGTAGGCAACATAGAAATGAAAAATGGGCGGCCTCATTGGCTTCATCGATGTGAGCAGTGTTTTGCTTGTCTGCAATGGTGCCCAGAAGAAGCATTACAGTTTGGTGCGAAAACACATGGCAAAAAAAGGTATCATCATCCAGAAGTAAAACTATCTGAAATTATTATGTATAATAAAACGAATTCAGATTAAACAAAGAATAGAGGAATTGGAAAAGTAGATTCACAAAACAAACAAATACTCATCAATTGAAAGTAGGTATTTAAGGGGCTCACATCGTGTTCGCCTCTGGCCTTTGTAGGCTTGGTACTGCACATAACAATGCATTCACATAAAGGCGCGGGCAAGTGTTTATTCAGGCAAGTCTTTGTGGTATAATAAGGAAGAAATTGATTGCCCGCGCCACACCGTTTCGCCGGGTGACAAGCACCGCCAAGGAGAAGGGCTCTGTAGGTCCGGCTCATCGACGTCGTGAATGCGAAGCCGTTCTTCGAAATGGGGGGAGGCGGCGCATCCATGCGCCGATGATTTGGGCAAGACTTTGGAGAAAAATATAAAGAATATTTGAAAGGAATAATTAAATGAATATTAATAAGGTTTTTGGTGAATTACCAATTCTAAAATCTGAAAATATTGAATTGAAAAAAATTGAAGACGTAAATATTGATGAAGTGTTTTCTATATATAATAATGATAAAGTGTTTAAATATTGTGGAATTATACCAAAACACAATATTGAAACTGTTAAAAAGATGATTGGACATTTTGAGAGGGATTATAACAAAAGAAGTAGAGTTAAATGGGGAGTATTTCGGAAAAATCCCGATAATAAGATGGTTGGGATTATTGAAGCTATGGATTTTGATCAAAAAGTAAATAAAGTAACAATTGGATATTTTTTAGCAGAAGACTTTTGGGGTTTTGGATATGCAACTGAAGCTGTTCGTCTACTACTAGAATTTTTATTTGTAAATGTTGATATTAATAGAGTTCATGCTGAGGTTATGCCAGAAAATGAAGCGTCGAAAAAAGTGTTGATGAAAAATGGATTTATCAAAGAAGGATTATTGAGACAGGCAGCGTTATGGCCAGGAAAAGGAATTGTTGATTTGGAGATTTACAGTATATTAAAAGTTGATTACATAGACAAGGTTAGCAAAAGTTAAGGCCACAGCATCCGTGCTGTTCTTGCTTCGCGGGTCCCCCCACATCGAAGAACAATCCGTCTCCGTGAAGCTGCGAGAGCAGGAGCATGAAGTATTTCGCTGAAGTAAATTCATGAAGAAGGGCTCCGCTACATCCTCTCACGGGCGCAGCCGCGCGCTTACGTGGGTCATCCTCACGGGACCGTTCGAGGACGTCGGAGACGGGAGACGTTCTGTGTAATACCACGCATTGCCGGCCATCCATGGCCGGATGTTTTAGGGTATGCCGTTGGAGAAATTTCTACAACAGTGAGGTTTAAATGAAAATTTCATTTGATTTGGATGACACTTTAATATTAACTGACAAGGATGCAATATATGAAAATCCGGCTAGATCTATTAAGGCTTTTTTCTATAAAGAAAAGCTTCGAAGAGGAATAAAAGAATTGTGTGAAGAATTAAAATCTTTAGGATACGAAATTTGTGTCTACACGACATCTGAAAGAAGTATTGGATATATAAAAAGCCTATTTGGTATTTATGGTATAAAGTTATATAATGTAATAAATCAGAGGGTTCATAAAGAAGTTGTTCAGGGGAAAAGAAAAGAGATTATGCCATCAAAAGTTCCCTCAAAGTTTGGAATTGATTTGCATATTGATGATGATATTTCTGTGAAACAAAATGGAATTCAGTTTGGTTTTAATGTATTGATAATATCAAAAGATGATAAAGAGTGGAATCTCAAAGTATTGAATGAAGCAAAACGGATTAAGAAAATTAAAGAATTAGTATAAAAAGAAAATGTATTTGCTTGCTTAAGCGATTATGTAAGGTCACGGCATCCTTGCCGTTCTTGCTTCGCGGGGCGTGGTACTACACAGAACAAAAGATTCACACAAGGGCTCGTAAGAAAGAGCATGTAGCAGTCCTCTGTAGTTTGAACATGAAGAAAGACTCGCCACATTCCTTCACCGGGCGGGCAAGCCGCCGCCAAAGAAGAAAGGCTCTGTGGGTCCGGTTCAGGAACGTCGTGAATCAGTGCCGTTAGGTAAAATTGGTCGTTGTCGCCGCCACATCGTGTGGCGGATTAATATGAGTAGCACTTTGTAGTGTATAAAAAATTATATTTGTATTATGAGGTGGTCTTTTTGAAAGGAATACTTTATAGTTTTTTTGTAATGTCTTTTATAATTACACTTTCAAGTTGCGGCTTTAGTACAGATAGCAAAAATAATATGATGGTGGAGAGTAAAATTATGAACTATGAAGAATCATGTAAATATTTGAAGGAAATAGATTTACTTGAAGATAGTGATAACCCACCACTTCTTGATAAAATGCCGCAATATGATGATGAAGAGCCTTTTGGCATTAATTTTTTTAGGACAGATTTAAATGATGTAAATCTTAGTAATCTAACTATACCAAGAACATACTTTGGTCGAACTGAAATTAAAAATGTGTCTTTTGAATCTACTAATCTTTCAGAGTCTAATATTTGCTGGAATGATTTAATAGAAGTTGATTTTAGTAATGCAAATTTATCAAATTGTGATATGAGAGCTTCAATATATAAAAATGTAAAATTTAATTATGCAAACTTAGTAAATGTTGATTTTCGGTATTCTAGTTTTGAAAACTGTGATTTTACAGGAGCGGTTATGAAGGGTGTAAAAATCACAAAGGAAAAAGCAAGTTTACTAAGACTAACAGATAAACAAATAAATGAAATTAGTTGGAAGAGTAGTGATGGTGAAGAACCTGATGGGGGTTGAAAAAGACTTGTTTGAGGGCTTGACATCCGTGTCAAGCTCTGAACAGGTGGGACGACCAACTTCACCTAACAACAGATTCACACAAGGGCTCGTGAGAAAGAGCATGGAGCAGTTCTCCGAAGCGTAAACATGTAGAAAGACTCGCCACATTCCTTCACCGGGCCAATGGCCGCCGAAGAAGAAAAGCTTCGTGGGTCCGGTTCAGGAACGTCGTGAATCAAGACGATATATGAAAGCCGGGTGCAGTTACCGTGCCATCCGTGGCACGGAATAGTCTGGGTTGGGCTTCGAAGTTATATATGTACGCATATCATTATATAGTATGAACTGAAAAATCTCGTAATTAGAAGGTGTAGAAATGAGACGAAAAGTATTACGTTTAGTGTTTATGATGGCAGTAACTACATTTTGTTTAAGTGCATGCAGTGGGAATAATGTAGGGACAGGGGAATTATCATATCCATCATTAAAACCGACCATAGCTATATCACCAATACCATCGTTACAACCCCAAAACGATATGACAAAACAATTTATGGAAGACGCCAAGCTGCCAATAGAGGTTTATGAGAAGTTTGCGACAGCTATACAGGGAGACATGAAAGCTCGGGAGTGGCTTGAGAAGTATGACAAAGAAAATAAAAATATGTATTTCTCTACCCTAAATGGAGTATTTCCATATAGAAACGGACAAAATGCTTATTTAGAAAATGAATGTTATTACAATATAGGTAGGCTTTATTATGTTAGTAATGAGAATATATCATTTAAGCAAAACAAAGAAAAAGCTTTTTATTGGTTGAATTTATCAGCGGATAAAGGTTCCTTTATCGGTGCAATTGAAGCTGGTGATATGGCTCGAAGTGGAGATGGCATATTTAAAAATGAAAAGGTGGCTTTTGACCTTTATAAAAAGGCACTTGAAAATAAGATACACGGCACAGCATACGAACGATTAGCCTATTGTTATGAAAATGGAATAGGAACTGATAAAGACCAGCAAAAAGCGCAGGAATACTATTTTAAAAGCACACTTGATGGGAATCCAACAGGGTTATATAAACTTTCGACTTCTGCTGGAATATCTGAAAGCAAATCAATCTTATTTTTAAAAGCTGCAAGCAGTATGGATTATGACGCAGGTTATTTTGGTATGGCGTATGGAGGTACGGACGGGTATTCTGCTAATGATTCTAAGCTAAAAACAATTGAGCAACTTAACGAGGCATGGGACAATGGAACAGACCCTGTGGCAGCACAATTAAAAAAATCAATTCGTAAAGGTCAGCATTTCCCAAATAAATTTATAGAATCACTGGTTAAGACATCTTATACATACTCATATCATGCCTTTGCAAAAAAACATGGTATTAAGACAAACCGTAGTGTAGAAGATGGAAAGAATATAAAATTTGATTTCTCTGAGGTCAAAGATGAGTGGGATAAATACTATGAAAGTATGGCTAAAAAATATCTTGAGTACGATGAATGC
>JBMOLK010000065.1:0-18585 GCA_049325575.1 Bacillota bacterium
GAAGGGTGAATAATTTTACGGTTTTTATCGACGGCCCTATTGAAGGAGAAAAGGTAGAAATAAAGGTCATTAAAGTTAATAAAAACTATGCTGTAGGAAAGCTTCTTAAGGTAATAAAACCTTCGCCCGATAGAGTCAAGCCCTTTTGTGGGGTTTATAACAGATGTGGCGGGTGCAGCTTACAGCACATGAGTCTTAAGTCAGCACTTAAGTTTAAGACCAATTTAGTTAGGGAAAGCATAAAGAGAATTGGCAAGCTGGAGGATGTCATAATTCATGATACCATAGGAATGGAAGATCCCTTGTATTACAGGAATAAAGCACAATACCCGGTAGGCAAACTTAAGGATGAGCTAAGAGTAGGTTTTTATGCAAAGAGGTCACATGATATTATAGATTGCTCTACATGCACGATTCAACATGGGATTAGTGATAAGGTCAAGTCAATTGTGAAAGACTTTATAATGGAAAATGGGATAAGCACGTATGACGAAGCTGCTGGAGAGGGCCTTATAAGGCATATCATGACCAGGGTAGGGTTTAAGACAGGCGAAGTAATGGCTGTCATAGTAATAAACGGCAGAAGTATGCCGAATAAGGAGAAGCTGGTAGATAAACTGATAAAAGAAGTGCCCCAGGTTAAGAGCATTGTCTTAAACATAAATACTAAGAAGACAAATGTTATATTAGGAGATGAAAATAAAAGAATCTACGGAGATAGTACTATTACCGATTATATTGGTGATTTCAAATTCAAAATATCTCCCGTATCTTTTTTTCAGGTTAATCCTGTTCAAACCGAGGTTTTATATAACAAGGCACTGGAGTATGCAGGACTTACAGGCGAGGAGACTGTTTTTGACCTCTACTGCGGTATAGGTACCATTTCATTATTTCTATCAAATAAGGCGAGAAAGGTTTATGGAGTGGAAGTTGTTGAAGATGCCATAAAGGATGCCAAAGAGAATGCCAGAAGTAACAATGTGGAAAACGTGGAGTTTATTGTTGGGGAAGCGGAAAGAGTAATACCTGATATGTATAGTAAAGGTGTTAGGGCGGATGTAGTAGTTGTAGACCCCCCAAGGAAAGGCTGTGATGAGGTGCTGCTCAATACACTTGTCAGTATGAAGCCCGAAAGGATAGTCTATGTTTCCTGTAATCCATCTACTCTTGCAAGAGACCTAAAGTATTTGACCGATAATGGTTTTAGGGCGGTGGAAATCCAGCCGGTTGATATGTTTCCATATACACCGCACGTTGAGTGTGTGGTGTTGATAACAAGGGTTGAGAAGTAGAGTGGTTGGAAAGGTTTGATATAAGGCTTTTGTGTGATTACGAGGAGGAAATCTGAAGTATGAAAATCTTGATTTTTTCACTTCGTGGGAACATATCCAACGGGGCGATTTTGAACGTGACAGAGTGATTTAGATGTCAGTGCTTGGTGACAGAGCAGGTTAGATGTCAGAGGTTTTTGAGAAGTCAATTTAGATGTTTTTCAGATTTTACGAGGTTGACAGAGCAGGTTGGATGTTGAGTTAAACATACTTCCTTCCGGCAATAAATAAGAGTTTGATTGGAGGTTAACACACTATGAAATTAGATGGTTTTGGGATCTTCGTAAAAGACATGGCAACGATGGTTCGCTTTTATAGGGATGTTCTGAACTTTGAAATCCAGGAAGATGAAAATGCATCGAATATATATTTGGTCAAGGATGGAACCTTGTTTTTATTATATCGTCGCACAGATTTTGAAAAGATGACAAAAAGAACCTTTGGATATGCAAATAATATTAATGGGCATGCCTCATACCCCGTTTGGTAGACACGGTAAACTCGTGTTATACTAAACATGAAGGGAATGGTCAAGGTGAGCAAACAATATAGTGTTGAATTTAAAATTGATGCAGTAAAAAGGATAGAGAAAACAGGTGAAAGTGTTGACAGGTGGCTCATGCCACACCGGAACTGCGGCTCCGCCGCACCAGAATATTCAACACACGAGACAGATAAGGAGAATTATATATTATATAAATTTTTGAAATACAATCTAAAAGGTCAATCATTTAATGTAAAAGATAATATGTACTAATTTACCTTAGTAAATTCAAGTGTTGAAATTGGGAAGAGCAGCGCGATGAAAGGCTTTGGGTTATAAAATTTGCTTTTGAGAAAAATACCCTTCCGCCAAGGAACCAGTGGGTCTTTTCAGCATCTTTTTTGTATCCTCAAGGCATACAGAAGCTGTGGTGAGGATTGAACGGGCTTGAAAGCCCTATGAACGAAGGGGTGCAGGCGGTTTTGAAGCTTTAATGATTACAAGGGAACCCTTGAGGATATAAAAAAGATGACATGAATGCGAAGAATGCAAGGAATACCATTATTCTAAGAAGGGTCGTCTATATTGTGAGAGATAACAGACATCCGATCAATACAGCGTATGAAAATCAATAACAAAGAAGGCGTCGAATTCGACGCATTTTGTAAATAAACTGCTATCATGATATACTCTTAAACCAGGGGGGTACCAGCCTTATCGGGCTGACTCACTTACATGAGGTGAGTTTATCAGAAACGGACTAAAGAAATATAAGTGCCAGGCACGAAGGTTATTCGGTTACTGCTATTGATATAACGCACCCCTTATGGTGGAATATGTAATTAAGGGTTCCATAAGGGGTGCATTTTTATGGGCTTTTCTTTAATGCCCTTTATAAAGAGCCCTGACTTCACATCAATTGATTTTCAAAGGAGATTCGTGTTAGAAAAAGAAGCATAGTCTTGTCGAACGAAATTTATTTACCATCATGGTAAATTGTGATATTATACTATTAACCACAATGGTAAACGGTAGGGAGGTTGAGTGAAATGGCTTTAGAAAAGTTTGATAATCTATATAAAAACAGAAAAGACGCAATCATCAATGCGGCGCTTATGGAGTTTGCGACCAAAGGTTATGATGAAGCTTCGACCATTGTTATTGCCAGGAACGCCGGGATATCGAAGGGATTGATGTTCCATTATGTAAACAGTAAGAAGGACTTTTTTCTGTTCCTCTGTGACTATTGCAGCAAAATCGTAAAAAGAGAGTATTTTGATCTAATAAACTTCAATGAAAAAGACCTCCTTGAAAGACTGCGGCAATCCTATATTCTCCAACTCGAATTGTTGCATAGATATCCCTGGATTCTCGAATTCACCAGGATCACTGCCAATGAAAAATCTGAGGAGGTCAGGAAGGAACTGGACGAAATACTGAAAGGAACAAAACCAATATGCTATGAAACCATGTTCAGTTCGATTGATGCGTCCAGATTCAGAGATGGGCTGGATATTGAACGGTGCAAACGGCTTATTTTTTGGGCGAATGTCGGATTTACGAACCAAATATTAGAGAATATTAGAAATTCAGAAATCAACGAATTGGATTATGACAAAATTGTCGAGGAACTGGATGGTTACCTCAATGAGCTCAGGAAGAGCTTTTACAAATAAGATTGAAGAAGGCGTATGTATGGGTGCGACAATTTATTATTTTTCCGCTACAGGCAACTCACTGATAATAACCCGGCAAATCGCAAAGGGACTGGGAGACTGCACAATTCAATCCATGGCTGCAGAACCGCCGGATGAGCCTGTCGGCGGCCCCGGTAATCCGATCGGTTTTGTCTTTCCCGTTTTTTACATTGGGCTACCGAGACTTGTCAAACGCTTTGCTCAGAAACTCAAAATCCTTAAAGGAACTTACTGCTTTGCATTTATAAACTACGGTGGAAACGGAGCTGACACTTTAGGCATGTTGGACGATATCCTGAAAGAAAAAGGTTTTTATCTGTCCTATGCAGCCGGTGTGAGGATGCCAGGGAATTATATCGTGAAGTATCCGGCCTTTGCTCCCGATGCCCAACAAAAGCTGATAAAAAACGCAATGGAGAAGGCGGATGAAGCCGCCGTGGCGATTGCTGGCGGCAAGCTGCGGCCGGTTAAAAGAACAGCCAGGCTTTTCAGCAGGATAGCCAATCACAGTTATCTATACAAAGGCATCTCGAAATGGGACAAAAAATTTGAGGTGACCGGAAAGTGTATCAGCTGCGGTCAATGCGCCAAAGTATGCCCTGTAGGCAACATAAAAATGGAAGACCGCCGTCCGCTCTGGCAGCATCATTGTGAGAGATGCCTTGCCTGTATTCAATGGTGTCCAGGTGAAGCAATCGAGTACGGCAAGAAAACCGTCGGGCGCAGAAGATATTGCAATCCAAATGTCAAGGTTGAGGACATTATGAAAGGATGCAACCAGGGAATTTAGAAAATTTGATTATTGATAGCAGAAGATTACCAAGCGGTTCAACATGCTCAAAGTGAGGAGTTTGTTAACTTGAATAAATATTTAATCGTAGGCCTAATTTTCTTTATCATTGCAGCAATAGGGTTACCAACAGGTTATGAAAATAATCATCTCAATACTAAATTGGGGAGTGACAACATGAATGGATTTGAAGAGCCTGTAATCGTTCAATTTCCCTTAAGAGGAGAGTGGATGGCTCCGAACACTCCAGGGAAAAAGGTTCCAAGTCATGGAACTGACCAATTAGGAGAGACATTTGCTTTTGATTTCTTGCAGGTTGATTGGGAAAGAAACGGAAGGCCTTTTTATAATACAAATTTGTTAAGGTATGTCCTATTTGGTGTTCCGCTCAATAAGTGTTATAGCTGGGGCAAAGAAATTCACGCGCCTTGTGATGGGGAAGTAATTATAGCAGGGGACGGTTATACCGAAAGGAGAATAGTTCATTTAATATCTGATCTGTTTGTGGCTGTAAAGAATGCTAATGCATTTAATGCTGAAAAGGATGGGATTCAGTCGGTTGCCGGCAATTATATTGTTTTGAAATGCTCTAACGATATATATGCTGCATTCGCACATTTGCAGAAAGGGTCAATTTCAGTTTCAGTGGGTCAAAGTGTGAAGAAAGGTGACATTTTAGGGAAAGTAGGACATTCTGGCAATTCAACTGCGCCACATCTACACTTTCAGCTCATGGACAGCAGTAATATACTGTCAGCAAAGGGTATTCCGTGTGCATTTGAACAGTATGAGCTATTTCAGGACGGTGAATGGAAAACAGTATATAATGGAGTTCCATCAGATAAAGATAGAATAAGATTTAATGAATGAACCGCGTCCTCTCTAAATACAAGGATGTAGAATCGTACGGGCTAAGGTGTTTACCGGCACTATTCTTGCAATGAACTCTCCCGCCAAGGCCCTACCAGGTTCAAGTGGCATCTTTTTTGTATCCTCAAGGCACGTTGAGACTGTTACATTACTAAGAAAAGTGTAGTTTTTGTTTGAATGAATTCTTGGAATGGCTTGAATTAGGGTGTTTTGCGGATTTGGGGCTATGCCTTGCGGGTTATAAAAACAGCATGATTTTGTTTGGCATAAACCTAAAAATGGAAAAATCTAAAAATGCAGGATTTTATTTGGCATATTTCATATATGTTTCACAAGGTATAAGACCGGCTTGTATAGCCGGTTTTTACTGTAATGGAGCTTCAAAAATTTGTGCCTGCTGCTGTTGAATTTTTTGTCTTCCTTTCTCAGTATGCTCAGCTTCTCTTGGACTAATCATGTAAAGTAGCTGCTGCAGTTCTCCAACATGTCTTCTCTCTTAATCGGCAATATGATAAAGAATCTTTTTTACACGTTCATCATTTGTTGCCATAGCGTGAGCCTCATATCCGATAATGGCTTCAAGCTCTCTTGCGATATCCACTCGCAGAGCCTGAGCCAATTCTTCATTAGACATTTGTCTTGGTACATTTGCCACAAAGGGATTTCCTAAAAGTGCCATAAAAACACATCCTTTTTTGAATATTATAGTTATTCTTTGAAGGTTTTCAAATTTTCATACCAGTATCAGCATATATATATTTAGTGGTGCAATTATTCAGGAATAATTCGATGGGTTGTGTTTATGGCATGATAAAAGCTATTGGTATTGGGAACAGGTTTATGATGGATGATGGGGTTGCTATAGCTGTTCTGGAAAATATAAGAAACAAACTGGAATTGGTAGGAATTGAAGTTATTATTGGAGAAACCGATTTTCAGTTTTGCTTTCACCAGCTAAAGGAAGATGACTTTGTTATTATTCTGGATGCTGCATATACAGGGGCAGTAGCTGGAAACGTACATTCATATAAGTTGGAGGAAGCGATTGCTGCATATGGAGAAGCTAACTCTCAGCACGACATGAGTGTTTTTGACTTAATGAGATTATACTCAAAGCCACTAAAAGGCTACTTTATTGGAATTGAAATAGCAAAAGCTGAATTTGGATGTGAGCTAAGTGAAGCACTGAAGGGCATATTCAATGACATTTGTCTTAAGGTTGAGAGAATTATTTGTGAAATTGTGAAGGAGATCTAAAATGCACGATACTTTTCTGAATGAAAGAATATATGAGGCACTATTGAAACTTTGCCAGGAAAACAAAATATTAAAACTTAATAAAGTAAGGATAGCTGTTAATATAGACAGCCATATAAGTGAAAACAGTCTTCGTGAACATTTCAGTGAGCGAAATAATAATCTGTTAGGGTACTTTACAGAAATTATTGTTGAAAAGCAGGATGTCGGCAAACTCAATGCGATCATTAAGAGCATTGAAGGTGAATCGACTGATGGATGATTTTAAAAGGTACACTGTCCATATAACAGGTATTGTTCAGGGTGTTGGTATGAGGCCACATATTTATAAAGCAGCAAAACATCAGGGCCTCGGAGGCTGGGTAAGTAATCAGGGTACATCTGTAGTCATGGAGATTGCAGGCAGCAAAAAAAACATCCGGGAATTCCTGACCGCATTACTGGAGAATCCGCCTTCTGGTGCAAAAATCAGTGATATAAAAGTTAAATATGAGTGTTATGAAGCATACAATGATTTTTCAATTATCAATAGTTCTACAGATAACCAACTTCAAGGACTTACTCCTCCTGATACGGCGGTTTGTGATGAATGCATAAAGGAAATACAGGATAAGATGAATCGAAGGTATATGTATCCTTTCACAAACTGCACATCCTGTGGTCCCAGATACTCTATCATAAAGACACTACCTTACGACAGAGTGAATACTTCGATGTCGGCTTTTGATATGTGCCTTGCATGCAGGAGTGAATATGAAAGTCCGGATAACAGGAGATTTCACGCCCAAACAAACTGCTGTCCTGATTGTGGGCCGAAGCTTGCCCTGCTTGACAGTAAAGCTAGGCCAATAGATAGTATTTATCCTGTTGCAACTGCCAGACAACTGTTTCATGAGGGTAGCTTGATTGCTATTAAAGGAATTGGCGGATATCACCTTGCCTGCAATGCATTTAATGACAAAGCAATAGGTCTGCTGCGCAAAAGGAAAAGAAGACCGGATAGACCATTGGCTATAATGGCAGCAAGTTTAGAAGCTGCCAAGTTAATTTGTAAGGTAACTGATAAAGGGGAAGAAATACTTACGAGTAGACAGAGGCCTATTATTCTGCTTAAAAAGAGATTTCCGGAATTACTGCCTCACAATATAGCTCCAGGGATTAACCGTCTGGGAGTCATGCTCCCCTATACACCACTGCATCATCTACTCTTTCATGAAGAACTTCAATACCTTGTTATGACGAGCGGAAATGTCAGCGGGATGCCTATTTGCTACAAGAATGAGGAGGCATTTGAAAAACTTAAGGAAATAGCAGATTTTTTCCTTGTACATGATAGAGAAATACTCACTTCAATAGATGATTCAGTAGTTCGGGTCATTGATGAGAAAGAAATCGTAAGCCGAAATGCAAGAGGGTATTCCCCTTCTACCTTACAGATTGACTCAGAAAGCGAAATTATGGGAATGGGTGCGGAGCAAAAATCATCATTATGCCTATTGCACAAGGGTTATGCTCATTCCACACAGTATCTGGGCAGCCTGAATGAAATGAATGCATATGAAGAATATCTGAAGAATGTGAAGAGGATGAAAGTATTGCTTGGTGCAGAGCCACAATTTATTGCACATGACTTGCATACCGGATACCTTTCCACACAGTGGGCTATAAAGCAGCCTGCTGAAAGAATCCCTATACAGCATCACCATGCACATATGGCGGCTTGCATGGTGGAGCATGACCTGAAACAGGATGCAATAGGGATTATCTATGATGGAACAGGAATGGGAACAGATGGAGCAATATGGGGAGGGGAGATTTTAATTGGTTCAAAGGGTAAGTTCACGAGGGTTGGTCACTGGAAGTATGTGACCCTACAGGGCGGGGATAGTGCTATTAGAGAACCTTGGAAATCAGCAGCTTCCTACCTATATGCTATGGGCATTAACAGTGAGGAGTATCTTTATAATGTTAACAACATAAAAGTCAAAGCTGTACAAAATGCAATCAGACATAATGTTAATTGCTTCAAATCATCAAGTATCGGAAGACTGTTTGATTGTGTATCTGCAATTATCATGAAGAGGATGCATATCACTTATGACGCTCAGGCAGCTATTGAACTGGAAAGTGTGATAGAGCCAGATGTAACAGATTTTTATCCGTATTTTATCAATGAAAAGGAAGAGAAGCTGGAAATGGGGTATGATGAAATAATATCAGGCATTTTGAGAGATATGAAGGATAGGGTGACAGCTTCATATATATCGGCAAAATTCCACAATACAGTTTGTGAAGCTACTATAGACTGTGTTTGCAGAATAAGAAGAAAACATGGTATTAGCAATGTTGTTTTAAGCGGAGGAGTATTTGAAAATGTATATCTGTTAAAGACCATGAAGCGAGGACTAAGAGAACGTGGCTTTAATACATATCATAACATGAACATACCCACGAATGACGGGGGGATTGCCTTTGGGCAAGTAGTAGTTGCTTCCCAAATGGTAAAGGAGGGAAATTATGTGTCTGGCAGTTCCGGCAAGGATTGTAACCATTGATGAAATACACGCATGGGCTGAAACTATGGGCGTGCGGCAAAAAGTAAATATTCAGTTGATTGATTCTCCTGTATCTGGTGACTACATACTGGTTCATGCAGGCTTTGCTATTGAAAAAATAGACCCGGAACATTTTAGATTTTTAAATGAAACACTTTATAAGATGCTGGAAGGTACAGAACATGAATGATAATAGAATAGTTGAGAGACTAAACAGGCGTTTTGAAGATGTTCATGGTCAGGATATCCGGATTATGGAGGTTTGTGGAACACACACCCGGGCAATTTCAAAATCCGGCATAAGGTATTTGCTCCCTAAAGAAGTGGTGCTTTTATCCGGGCCGGGCTGTCCTGTTTGTGTTACTCCTGAATCTTATATAGATGCAGCCATAGAATTATTGAATTTAGATGGTGTGATCCTTGTCACCTTTGGAGATATGATGAAGGTGAAAGGAACTTGCTTTAGCCTGTCAGATAAACAAGCACAGGGCTTGAAAATAATTGTTGTCTATTCTCCGGAAGATGCATTGACTATCGCTGCTAAGAACACAGGTAAGCTAATAGTTTTTATTGCAGTGGGATTTGAAACTACAGCTCCTCTGATTGCTGTGACAGTGAAACTGGCAAAGGCAAGAGAACTCCATAATCTGTTCTTTCTTACAGCGTTAAAACGCATGGAGCCAGCTATCCGGTTTATTCTGCAGGATGAAAGAAATAAAATCAATGCAATGATTTGCCCCGGTCATGTGGCATCAATTAAAGGAGCAGAGCATTTCAGATTTATCACAGAGGAATTTGGTATTCCAGCAGTAGTATGCGGTTTTGAAAGTCAAGATATAGCAGCAGGGATATGTCTGCTGCTCGAGCAGCTTACCGGAAAAAGGCGTATAGAGTTTGTGAATTTGTATAAGCGGTGTGTTAGTTTCTCTGGTAATACAATAGCAGAGCGTATGATAAATGAAGTGTTTGATGTAGCTGATGGAGATTGGAGAGGGATAGGCATTATCAGGAACTCAGCATTGGTGCTGAATGATATGTATGAGCATCTGGACGCGGTCAAGAGGTTTGGGATAAGGATAGAGCAACACTCAAATCCTGTAAACTGCCTTTGCAGCGAAATCCTTCTAGGACTAAAACTACCTTACCAATGCAGTCTTTTTGGGTCAGTTTGCACACCCGAACATCCCTCAGGCCCATGTATGGTGTCTTCAGAAGGTGCATGTGCAGCTCATTTCAGGTATGGAGGGGATGGGAAGAATGGATGAAAAAATCAGGCTTTCTCATGGAGATGGTGGTGCCGATACGCAGCGTTTAATAAGAAATGTATTTTACCAATATTATAATGATTCATTCTCTAATGCCATGCCGGATTCCTTTATCTTTGAAGCCGGACAGAGTAAGCTTGCTTATACTACCGACAGTTTTGTTGTAAAACCCTTGTTTTTTAGAGGAGGAAACATAGGGAAGTTGGCTGTGTGCGGTACTATAAATGACCTTGTGACAGCTGGTGCAATACCATTATTCTTAAGTGCCGGCTTTATCATAGAAGAAGGTTTCAGCATTGAAAAGCTGCACCTTATCGCAAAATCTATGAGTGATGTTTGCAAAGAGACTAGTGCAAAAATCGTAACCGGGGATACCAAGGTAGTGGAAAGAGGAAGTGCGGATGGTCTTTTTATCAACACTTCAGGAATAGGTAGGGTATCAGAGTTTTATATCCCCCAGCAGGCAGAACCGGGAGATGAGATTATTATAACGGGTGGGATAGCAGAGCATGGGACATCCATGCTTTTAGACAGATATGATCTGGGCGTTGAAACAGAACTGAAAAGTGACTGTGCGCCAATGTGTTGTCTTATAAACGATTTGGGTGAAAATCTTAAACATGTAAAGTTAATGAAGGACCCTACCAGGGGAGGTATAGCAACTGCATTGAATGAAATCGCTGTAGAGCAAGGGTTGGATGTAGAACTTAATGAACAGTCGATTCCTGCAAAAAGTGAAGTGCATGGCATTAGTGAGATTCTAGGAATAGACCCTTTATATCTTGCCTGCGAAGGAAGGATGCTGATTGTAGTTGAAAAAGGCTGCGGAGAGAAAATGCTGCGTCATATAAAAGCACTTGATAATTGTAGCGAAGCTCAGATAATCGGGCGGTTTACTTCAGGACATCACGGGATGGTGTATATGAAAACACTTATCGGAGGTAAACGTGTCATCCCAATGCTGGAAGGTCAGATGCTTCCCAGGATATGTTAAGCGAGCATTTATGTAAATCACCAAAAAGACTCCTTCGGAATATACTGAATATAGTAAATTTATTGCCGGAGGGGAAAACATGAGAGTACAAGATTTTTCAGGCAAAAACCTTGACCGTATTATGGCGGAAATTAATTATGATATAAACTTACTATATGTGATTCCATGTGTCTATACAAGAAATCTGATACTGAATCATTTAAGAGATAGAATATTCATGCTTGAATCTGTTATGGAAGCTATGAACCAACTAGTGCATCTACAGCCGCAACCTTTGCCTCTTCAACCGGAAGTTACTCCTATAGTAGAACCACCTGCACCGCAGCAACCATCGACTCCGGAAAACCAAGCAACATTTACACTGCAGGAACTATCCAGATATGATGGGAAGGGTGGCAACCCCGCATATGTAGCGGTAAATGGTACTGTTTATGATGTTACAAACAATGCTACCTGGGCAGCTGCAACACACTTTGGCCTGAGGGCAGGCAGGGATCTAACCAATGAATTTACATCCTGTCATGCAGGTCAGCCTATATTGAGTAAATTAAAAGTAGTTGGAAAGTTGGTGTGAAATGAGCAATGGAAGCACTACCTGCCCTGAATATAAAGCAAGGCTCAATACAGCCGCAAGTCTTGTGGAGACTGTTAAGACACAAATCAGACAGGGTGTTTTAATGAAAAGGAACCTTGTATGGCTTGAATTGACAGGGTGTTCAGGAAATATCATATCGCTTCTGGATGGATCAAATCCAGATTTTAAGTACTTAATTTCTCAGATGACTCATTTTATATATAATAACAGTCTTTCAGCCAGCGAAGGGCAGAGTGCTATGGAGCAGTTGTTTAGTATCCTGGGAAGTGACTATATCCTTGCTGTTGAAGGCGCTGTTGCGACTAAGAACAATGGTCTCTACAATATCATCGGCCGCCTGAACGGTAAACCGGTAACTGCACTAGAGGCAGTAAAAACGCTTGGTGAGAAGGCAGCCCATGTTATTGCCATAGGCGCCTGTGCAACCCATGGAGGCGTTTCTGCAGCAAGGCCGAATCCTGCTGAGTGTGTCAGTGTGCAGAGTGTATTAAATCGAAAGGTTATAAAGCTGCCAGGATGCCCATGTCATCCGGACTGGTTTATGGGTACACTGGCGCATATCCTTCTTTACGGAGAACCTGAGCTTGACAGCAGGGATAGACCTCTTTTGTTTTACAGTACATTAATTCATGATAGATGTCCCCGCAGGTCATATTTTGATAAGGGAATATTTGCAGAAAAGCTAGGGGATAAAACCTGTATGTTCAAATTGGGCTGCCGCGGGCCGGTAACACGCATAGACTGCCCAATCAGGCAGTGGAATCAATATGTGAACTGGCCTATTGAGGATGACACTCCTTGCATTGGTTGTGCACAATTTGGATTCCCTGACGCAATGGAGCCTTTTATCAGCTACAATACCACAAGAGAGGTTAAAAGATGACAAAGAAGATTATTATTAATCCTGTTACCCGGATAAGCGGATTCATGGAAATCCAAGCAGATATTGAAAATAACCAGGTGATGGATGCTAAAACAGAAGGACTTCTGTTCCGTGGCTTTGAAAAAATGCTAAATGGTAGAAATCCCTTTGATGCAGTATATTTCACCCAACGCATTTGCGGGATTTGCTCAACTGCGCATTCCATGGCTTCCACCCTTGCCTTGGAGGATGCTATTGGTGTTGTCCCATCTGAGCAGGGGAGATATTTAAGAGATATTATCCATGGATGTGAATTCCTTCAAAATCATATCCGTCATTTTTATCAATATACCATCCCGGATTTTGTAAAGCTCCCAGAAGATTATCCTCTGTTTAAGGCAGAGCATAATGATTTCAGGCTGCCAAAAGAAAAGAATGACAGATTGGTCAAGGATTACTTTGGTTCTCTTGAATTAAGCCGCAGTGCCCATGAAATGCTTGCTATACTTGGTGGAAAAGTTCCACATAATCATGGAGTCTTTATTGGAGGTATTACCACACAGGCGACTACTGACAAAATCATCAAGATAAAATCCATTCTACATTCCATATACCAATTTATTAATGATAGAATGCTCCCAGATGTATATACCATTGCAGAGTATTACAGAGATTACTTTTATATCGGAAGGGGTTATGGGAACCTTTTAAGCTTTGGCTGTTTCAACGGCTATAAGAATCTGGGAACCTTATATGTGAATCCTCTTGTATATACCGGTGGTAAAACAAGTGTATTCAATCCGGATAATATTACTGAAGAGATTGATTATGCCTGGTATAAGGACAGACAAAGCACAGATAAACCTTTTGAAGCTGATCCGGAAGCAGATATGAGCAAGCCACAGGCATATTCATGGGTCAAGGCTCCAAGATACAACAATCTGCCCTATGAGACAGGCCCATTGGCAAGGCAGTGGCTTTCAGGCGAGTACAGAAATGGAATATCAACTATGGACAGGACCATTGCTAGAGTTTTAGAAGCCAGGAAGATAGCACTAATTATGAATACTCTACTTGAGAACCTTATTCCCGGTGTATCTGTACAAAAGGAATATTCCATTCCTGAAACCGCTGTCGGAAAAGGCTTGATTGATACTACGAGGGGAGCTCTGGGACACTGGCTCAAAATCAACAGTCAGGTTATTTCGTTTTACCAGATTATCACTCCATCTGCCTGGAACCTTTCAACCCGAAGCAGCAATGGCATGAAAGGAACTGCTGAACAGGCACTTATCGGTACACCTGTAAAAGATATTAATAATCCTGTAGAATTAGGCAGAACCGTCCGGTCTTTTGACCCGTGTATTTCTTGTGCAACCCATATTTACACAGGAGGAAGGCACATTAATACTATACAGATTATTCCTTGAACAGAACTTTTCATGTTACAGTGCATATAATATTATGTAAAGCATTAAATTAAAAATTAGATGAAGTGTACAGTCTATTTTAGGGAAGTGATATATTGAAAAGACTCAATCCAGATAAGTTGTATGTTGAATTCAGAACTGGTGTTACAATGACTGAGCCAGTAATAGGGCGTAAGTATACATTAACGCACTCAGATATAACAGCAGACCTTTTTCTTACCATAGGTCTGCTGTTTGCATATGACAAGGTCAATGCCATGAGAGATGAGGTGCTTGCAGAATGGAGAACGAATAATGGATTTCCATTTCTATATGCATATGTTTATGTAGATGGGCAGTTTGGTTCAGCAGTATCTGCTGTGCGTAATGCAATTTTCAGGCGTGAGCTGCCATTAGCTTTAGAAGCTATCAGATATGGGGATAGAAGATTCTTTGTTGCTCATCCTGATTTAGACAATGCACCGATATGGATACATTTTGACTCAACAAACCCGGAGTATAACCGGTTCGAGTGCTGGGGTACTCCTAATGATTATAAGTAATGCGTTATAATAGGGTTACCATGAATTATTCCACTGGCACATGACAATAATCTTATAAGGCACAGTTTGGGCAGGAATACTCTTTGTTGAAGCTCCAAAAACTACAATCAAATTCCTATTTGCAATATTAGCTGTAAACACTTGCCCATTTTCTTGTATAATTTGAGTAAGAGGACTAATTATAAGCTTTAATGTACCATCACTACTTATTAGTTGGGTGTTAAAAAAATCTACCTTTATGTTTTGATTTTGTGTAACCCTTGCCATTACAATTGCCCGATATTGTGGGGGATATATTGATGGAACAGGGGCATTGAGATCATAAAATCCGATTACCGGATCTCCAACCGATATCATTACATGGTCTACAAAGTAGGTAGTTGGCGTTATTACGAAGTTAACAGTATTTCCATCTCTGTTTTGGACTGTCATTAATTTATAACATCCTGATGGTGATTCACTTCCTGTCTAGAAATCGCTGATCATGGTAACAATGCCGAAAAAAGAACCAAAAGTCGCCGTTTTTCTTCCTCCGCCTCATAAATACTCTAAATACTCTAGAATAGCATATGAAACATTAATATATTATGTTACTCTTGAATCTTGTTTTTTAAAAAGCTATGTTAACCACACTAATGCTTTAATATATAAGAACTATTCCAATATCTCACTAGATCGAATAGGAACCATCATCCCAGTACGAGATAGTAAAAAGCTTTAGAAGTGATCATTAACATCTTCTAAAGCTTTTTAAATAGTTTTTTGATATTAGTGGTCATGCCCTTCTTCAGCAGCTTCAGCATCTGCTTTAGTTTTATGAACCGTACCAAAGGGATGTTGAGGTGGTGCATAAATAGAATATAATTTCAGTGGCTTATTGCCTGTATTGATTAGATTGTGCCATTTACCTGCAGGTATAATGAACGCATAGTCATCGCGTACATTGGCTTGAAAATCCAACCTGTCTTTCGCATCACCCATTTTTACAAGGCCTTGCCCTTCCTCGATACGTATGAATTGATCAAGGTTTGGGTGGATCTCCAAACCTATGTCTTCTCCAACATTTATACTCATCAAGGTAAGCTGCAAATACTTTCCTGTCCATAAAGCGAGACGGAAGTTATTGTTTTGTTTGGTAGCTTCCTCAATATCAACTACAAACGGACAAGGTCCGTAATCCTTTAATATAATTGGGGTACTGGCCTTGACTTGATTGATATAAGGAAGATATTGATTAGGAAACTGGCTCCATAAATCTGGGTTATACATTGGGGTATTGGCAAAGTAAGGACACTGGTACATATTATATGCGTTATGCATTGGAGTGTTAGCGTTATAGGGGTATTGATACATTTTAGGGGCATTATACATAGTGCTCATTCCTTTCATAAGCTTATAGTAGTATAATATGTATTATGTTAAGGAGTGTGCTATGATTCACTGGAATAAGTGGATGAATAAGATGATTCTATTTAGCTTAAGGTGTTTATGCAATGCTTTCATACGCCTATAAAAGATAAGACCTTGTCATTTTATATAAATAACTCTAGTAATCATACCGCCAGGCGACTCACCGTTATTTGATTGGTGGAAGGTTTTCGTCCCGTTTAAAAGCCATATCCCCGGATTATTTGCTATTAATTCGACATCAATTCTCCGACCTGATGCTATGTCTATCGTGTCATCCCAGAAGCCGGGTCTTGGGAACCCATCAATCGAAACGATCCTGAAATCATTGCCATGCAAATGCATGGAGTGGGATGTACTTGTTTTTGTAATAAACCTCATTCTTACCTTTTCACCAAATCTAAAATAAAGTGGTGATGTATCCGGAAAGGACTTGCCATTGATGGTAAAAAAGTTTGGATTTCTATCAAACTTATCAGGTTTATATGTTCCCGGAAATACCTTTCCTAACTCTGGCTGAGGAATCTCCCACTGCTGGATCAGCAAAACATAATCATGATGTGGTATCAAATAGGGTGATATATACTCATTCTTGGGTAGCACAATAAATGCCCCAATCAAACCCTACGATACCTGAAATGCTTCGGGAGAATGGTAAAAGAAGGTACCAGTTTGCCAGCAAAGGAATTTATAAGTGTAAGACTCTCCGGGCTTTATCCTTGGAGTTGTTGGTTCTATGTCCGGCGCACCATCTTGAGAGTTTGGCTTTGATAAGCCGTGAACGTGCAGGGATGTAGGGTGTTCCATTCTGTTTTCAACAGTAAGGTAAATCCAATCACCTTGCCTCATAATTATCAATGGTCCTGGGGTAACACCGTTATATCCAAACGCCTCAATTGTCAGATTGGATAATATGTTATGCTTAATAGGCTATGCAACAAGATGAAAATGCCGAATATTCTCTTTTTGACGGTAATCGGCAATTTTCATGTCTGGGGCACTTACTCTGCTTTCCCAGATTGATGAATAATCTGGTGTTCTGTAAGTAAGAGGGAATGTATGTGATATCAATTAACTACACCTTCTTAATCTAAGTTATAAATTACTTCTTATGTTAATATATTCAAGATTCTTGATTTATGTGTTTGAGTAAAAACTCTGTGATAAATTCATACAAATCATTCTATAGTCTAAGGTCAATACAACTCAATAACAATAGGAGTATAGAAAAGCTACAGATGCAAATAACTAAACTAAATCATATATCACGATAGTGTTAAGTAGCGTATGAAAAACGTAACTTGACAATATCAGTAAGAAGAAGATCCTTGAAAAGTGAAAAATGTGCCATAGTTCCGCATTTATTCCACGATCCTCTTGACAACAAGCCTCTTACGGCATGTTTATAGGCATAACGGGCAACACCCATTCTGAACAAGTAGAAGGGCGATGAAGAATGGATGATGTCTGGCAAAGGAGCCTAACATATCGTATTACTCATTGTAAAGAGGCTTTCGCGGCATAAAAGCTACTCCAGTGTTTCTGGTGAACTATATTGCCTGCTTAGACAGAATAAGATTTTGAGAGAGTTGGATAAGTTTTTGCCATTTAGCAGGCATATTAGGCAGAGCTGCTACAAACACATACGCCGGAATTATTTCGCCCGTATCTGTATCAATAATTTCAGCAGTTTGGCCAGCCCAGTCAACCTCCATTATTTCTCCAGGCTTTCGGTTAATGTGCATGGTAGCTTTTGTGTTCTGAACAAAATCGCTGTAATACTTGTTGAATTGTGTGGATTTGTAAGGTATTTCACCTGCCTCTCTACACTTTTCACAATATTCAACCCACAGAAGAGTTAGTATAACTCCACTCTTAGCCATTTCACGATGGATATACTCGTAATCGGGCATTTTGTAGGTTTGTTTGATTCCTTCGATTGGAAACAGACGCTTGTAGATCTCCTTGTTTGACAAATCTGACGCTCTTTGCCAGTCAATCTTTTGTTCCTTTGCCTTCTGCAGAACAGTTACAACAGTAGTACGTGAGCAGCCGCAGCTTGCCGCAATTTGGGAATTATTGATTCCCAGATTGTTTAACCTGAGAATCTCTTTGTAATTGGTCATCTTGTGACCCTCCTTGAATTTATTTACACCGGTTCCGATGCATAAATCCATTTTACAGGAGGGGTATACCTGTTCAATCTTGCCGGAAGAACTGTTCAATTTAAAACGGTCATACTATTCAATCTGTTCGGTCAAAGTGTTAAATCTGGTGCGGAATATTCAATCTACTATGATTCCTTGGGAAGAGTTTGAAGATGAGTATGCAAAAAACTTCAAAAAGACAAATAGAGGTGAAAAAGCGTACAACGTGCGTGTAGCGCTTGGAAGTTTGATTATCAAAGAACGCCTTGGACTGTCAGATGAGGAAACAGTAAATCAAATATCAGAGAACCCGTATCTCCAGTATTTTTTAGGCTTTGAATCTTATACGGAAAAAG
>JBMOLK010000066.1:0-18563 GCA_049325575.1 Bacillota bacterium
TGTAATTATTTTGGTAGATTTTCATATACTAGTATAGATTTACAGATAAAAAAAGAGGACCGATAAGGCCCTTATGAATTTTGATAATCACGGGAAAACATTAATTAAGGGTTTATATTGTTATTAGCAAACATAAATTTCATTCATATAGATTTATGTACCCATGCTCAACTAAAAGTATCTAGTTGTCAAAACATATTATAATTTTCCCAAAGTAAAGTTTTTATTTTACTAAAAATATAGGTAGTAGAGTTAAAACTAATTTTTTAGTAATGATTTCGGCGTTCTAGGTTGGTAGAAGAAAATCCAACAGGCTGAACTTGCTGTAGCAATAGCAAGTACTGTTAGAATTGCAGCAAGAACATCAAAAATTCTTTTTAACATAATATTATACCCCCTATGCATTTATTTAATTATATGAAGTGTTTTAAAGCCGTTGTGAAATGTCTATATATTATTATATTCTCATATATCTATATTATGTTACTGTAGCGTCAATTTTAAATTAATTACATTTATCTTAACTATTTTTTCTTTAAGGTGTTTTGTTTTAACTGCATATAGCTGTGATAATAACTCTGATTAGTTGTTGACAATATGGGTTTTTAAAGTATTTAGGGCATCTTTGGCGTCTTTATAGTTTTGTTCGTCAATAAGGCTATTTATATATTCAATACTTTGAACAACTTCATTGTTATTCAAGACGCTTTTATTCTTGTAAAATTCATGTGTGCCCCTTATTGCCAACGTTAATATTACTGTAACAAACAGAGAGATATAAATATTTATCCTTAACAAATATGCGTTAGAAGAGCTTATATTAATTTCATTATTGAAAATAAGGGTATTTGCCATTATGATAGCTAAAAAAACCAGGGTACATATTGATATCAAGTAAACCACCAATTGAATATAATACTCTCTTCTCCTTATATCAGTTCTTTCCATATCAATTATTTTAACCTTGGATATGTAGAGCAACAGAACGATTAGGATTTGAATTGACCGAATAGAGAATACCGATATGAACAACTTAGTAATATTCTGATATAAGTCCTTCTCATCTTTAACATCTAAAACAGAACTCATTAGAATAGACATTGGTAACTCAGTTAAAGCTAGAATTAAAAAAGCAAAAATAGATGCTGTAATCGACTCATAGAACTTAAACCTTATGATATAAATAAAAATAATTATGCATAAAAATGCAGATAAAAAAGTAGTTTCAATTTGAATGCCTAGATGTCTCCTCATTAAGTAAGTTGCGACAGTCATTATCGAAGATGCAATAAGTATTCTCAAGTAATTTGAGCGTACCTTTAAAAAGCTGTATTTGCCAATAGTAAGTATACCTAAAAAGAATGCTATGACTTGCTCAGGAAAGCTAATTAAAACAAAGCTAAGAAACGAAAGATTTTGCATAACTGTGATCACACTCCTGATATCATATTTAATACATCAATAAGACAGATAATGACCAAACACTTTTTTGATTATTTCCCCAAAAGTAGTGTTCACTTACTTTATATTTCCCATTTCACTCACAATAGTCTCAACAAGAAGTTTTAATGTATTAGGGTTTATCTTCTTTCTCTGAGCATCCATTGCGACCTTTATGTATGGAATATTCTCTTCTGCAGCTACGAATTTTTTAACATCATCCGGTAAGTTTGAAAAAAATATATACTCCTTACTATAAGGCTCTGAAGAAGCTTTTAGGTTTTCTTTATACTTGTTTCTTTCATGCTCCAAAGTTTCAGGAGTATTAAACATGTACCAAAAATCCATAGTAACCTGTGCGTACTTGCACAATATGTTTAATGTACCTGGAAAGGGCTCTATATCGCCATTTAGATAACTTCTTATCTGAGATGGCTTGATTTGGTATCCGGTTTTACTATGAATGTCTTGCGAAAACTCCTCTATGGTCTTCTTTCCCATCAAAAGATTGATATTACTTACAAAGAGAGCTAAGTCAAATTTCCTGTGTGAGATAGCATCGTCACTTAAATATCCAGCAGCTTTCATAAGCTCTTCATAAGGATAATCATATGCTTTGGATATAATTTTAAGTGTTTCAGGTTTTGGGTTAGAGTCTTTTCCTGTACGTGGGTCAACACCTTTCTCAAGGATACTTAAATATGAGTAGCTTATTCCCATTTTCTTTGCTGCTTGTCTTATAGACCAATTTTTGCTAAGCCGTATTTGGCGGAAAAGTTCACCTAGATTACTCATTGTACCACCTTGAACAGTTAATTGTATATCAATTGAAAAAGACCTGGTATTGAAAATTATTCCATTTTAATTTAACTATTTACTAATTATGGACTGTATAGATTAACTGGATATTTGTTGGAAAGATTTATATATTGAATTAGTCTATAACCCATCAAATACATCTTACTTTAACTCTATCCCCTTTATTAAACGTTATAATGTTTATATGTACTTGATTTACCCCCAATTACATAGCAATAAATTATATTTATGGGTATTGGAAAAAGCCTGACTATATTTTACATCATATAGAGAAAAAATTCAAAATAAATTTTATTATTTTATATTATTTTATATTTTTTAATAGCTTAACTGGATATTGTTAAATCACTATTAAATTTGTAAAAAGTTAGCTCACCAATTATTGACAAAGTGATTTATATGGTATAAGATTACATGAGAAAAAACACATGATTATATTTTTATTAGGTATGATTATTTACATTGGTACATAAATATACACAGCTTAAAGTAATCTTAAAGACTGCAATTTAAAAAATATTTCCGAGAAATATAAATATAAATATATATGTATGCTTATTTTAGTTATAGGGGCTCTATGGTGCTGTTAAAAACTTAACAAAATATATAGAAAATATATTTTATTTGAAAGGGTGAGTAACATAATGGAGTACCTAAAACACAGGTTATTGAGAGAATCGGTCCGTTTCATTGAAATGTGCCAGATCTATGTACTAAAAGGTAAGATAAACGTAGAAACGTATAACTCACTTTCGGATATCAAGCTGGATTTTATAAAAGACATGTTGGAGTCCGAAAAAACAAGAATATATTTTGACAGGAGGTTTTCAAACAGGATAAATAACCTGTTTAAGACCAACAGCTTAATCAATTTAAATAGTGATGTTGTAGGACGATAAGTATTGATGTTTAAAAGTTATAAATTTGGGCAAAATTTAATAAAAGATGAATTTAAAAGGATACTATTAATAGTATCCTTTTAAATTTCTTAATATTGTAAATAGTGAGCTGTAAGGTAGATGAGAATGAAAAATATAAATAAGTCACACATAATATTAGGTTCGTTTGTATTTGTCTCTTTTTTGATAAAACTCATTTTAATCTTTAAATATCAGAATAATTTAACTTTATCCAGCGACGACTTAAATTATATAAAAAGTGCGGTAGTACTAATAAAGAGAGGAATTTATATATTTCATAACTTGAATGAACCTACAGTATTTGTAACGCCATTATATCCGTTTTTTTTAGCAGCAATATTCAAGGTGTTTGGTTTCGGACTATTTGGCCTACAAATGGTAAGGATTATTCAAGCTGTTATAAGCTCCATAACCATAATAATCATTTTTTTACTGGCAAGAGAGTTTTTTAATACAAAAATAGCTTTAATAAGTTCTTTCCTGGCTTCATTCTATATTCCCAATATAGTAACAGTAGGTTATATGCTTACAGAAACAATATTTACTATGTTATTGTGTCTTCTAATTTATCTTAGCATAATATTTGGTAAAAAACCTGGAGTGGTTCGTTTATTGATTTTGGCTTTAGTGTGGACAGCAGCGACTCTATGCAGGCCTACCATTGCACTTTACCCCGTAATGCTCTTTATATATTTATTTTTTTATAGAAAGATGAAATTGTTGGATATGGTTAAGTATGGGACCGTAATGTTTATTGTTTTTATGATAATAATGTCTCCCTGGTGGATACGGAATTATCTTGAGTATGGCGAGTTTATTCCGCTTGCTGCGTCAAGCGGCAACCCCATGCTTCAAGGAACATATATTGATTATAAACAGACTCCCGAAAACATAGTGTATTATAGTCTTGGTAAAAACGCTTTTGAAACCAACAAGACAGAGGTAGCAGTGTCAAAGATGAGAATAAAGCAGGGGTTTATAGAGGATTTCTGGGGTTACCTTAAGTGGTATACATTAGGTAAAACATACCTGTTTTGGTTTACAGCTTTTTATTGGAAACAGTTCTTTAATATCTCTTCAGTATATGTTATCTGGTTTCACTATGTAATTATCATCAGTGCATTTTTAGGAATAACAGTATTGCTATTTAAAAAGATAAGCAAATATATCCTCCTAATTTCAGTTATCCTTTACTTTAATGTAGTACACTGTGTTTATATGGCCTTTGATAGGTATGCATTTCCTTTAATTTCATTGCTATCAGTATTTTCGGCTTATTTTATATATCTTATATATAACTTTGTAAGAGAAATAAAATTTAAGGTTAATTAGAATTACAACTTTTAATTCTACGGCCTGCTTTTGTTGAATATAAATATAGGGATGATTATTGTAGGGCTTTGGCTGCGTTGAAAATGGTGCAATATTATCTAATAGTGCGTCCATAATTTTATATTGGATGCATGAACAATAAAAGTAACAGCTGTATATATGCCAATAATATATAGCTATTTTTATATTTGGCATAAATAGTATAAATGTATTGATATCTTCTTTACTTGGATATTTACGTCCTGTACTAAAGACAATAATTTAAGGCTAATCCTTATAATATGACTTAAAGAACAGTTTGGGGGTTACAGAAACATGCAGGAGATAGAGAAGGAAATTTGTGAAATATACGATTTGGAAATCAGAAATTCGTATCCTGTTAAAGATTTTTTTATCATAGAGACTTCATCCGGCAAAAAGGTTTTTAAAGGAGTTAACTTTTCACCTGAAAGAATATTGTTTATACATGGTGCAAAAGAGCATCTACATAAAAATGGCTTTATAAATATAGACAGGTATCTATGTACCAGGGAAGGCAAACCATATGCTGATGTAAACGGTATAAATTACACTATAGCAGAAGCAGCAAGTGGAAGAGAATGCAACCTTGATAATAGAGAGGATGTTATAAAAGCCTCTAAGGCACTAGCCATGTTACACAGTGCCTCAAGAGGGTATATTCCGCCTAAAAACAGCCTGGTGAGAGATGACTTGGGTAACTTGCCAAACTATTTTAATAAAAGATTGGATGAAATTAAGAGGGTAAAAAAAATAGCTCAAAGAGAAAAAGGTAAATTCGACTATCTAATATTAAAATACATTGATTATTTTTATAGTCTTGGGGAAGAGGCAGTAGAAAAAATATATTGCTCCAAGTATAGCGAAATAGTTGAGAGAACCAAAAAGGAAGGGATTTTTTGTCATCATGATTTTACACATTGTAATATTGTATGCGACGAAAATAAAACATTTGTAATAAACTTTGACTTTGTAAGCCATGAATTAAAGGTATATGATGTAGCAAATCTCCTAAGGAGAAAAATGAGAAAGTGCAGCTGGGATATTAATGAGGCCAAAGTTATAATTGATGCTTATACATCTATAGAACCCATTTCTAACGAAGAGTTCTACATAATGAATATAATGCTTCAGTTTCCACAGAAATTTTGGAGGGTTATAAATAAATACTATAACAGTAGACGAACATGGAGGGAAAAAAACTTTTTTAATAAATTTGAGGAAGTTACCGGAGAAATTGAACACCACAAAAAGTTCCTTGAGGCGTTTGATATGTTATTTTTATAAGTAATACAGGAGATAGAATTGCTTCTATCTCCTATGGGAAAATACAACTGTTACTTTGGCGTTAAAACAATCCTGCTATAACACCATTTTCATCTATATCGATTTTTTCAGCAGCAGGAACCTTTGGAAGGCCTGGCATAGTCATGATATCACCTGTTATTGCAACGATAAATCCAGCTCCCGAAGACAGCTTTATTTCCCTGACAGTTATATCAAATCCTTCAGGTCTGCCTAAAAGGGATGGGTTATCAGAGATAGAGTATTGAGTCTTGGCCATACATATCGGAAGCTTATCCATTCCAAGGCTTTCAATCTTTTTGATTGCTTTTTCAGCTGCAGGCATATAAATTACACCTCTGGCCCCGTATATTTCCTTGGCAATTATTTCGACTTTTCTTGCAATAGGCAAATCAAGATCATATAAAGGCTTAAAGTTTGATTTGGTAGACTTGGTGAGCTTTATTAGCTTTTCTGCAAGCTCCTGACCGCCTTCACCACCTTTTGCAAAAACATCCGAGAATGCTACTTCTACATTCATATTCTTGCACCTGGCTTTAACATACTCAATTTCTTCATGAGAATCCGTATGAAAATGATTTATAGCTACTATAACAGGAACACCAAACTTATTTAAGTTTTCAATATGCTTTTCCAGGTTGACAAAACCTTTTTTTAGAGCATGCATATTTTCAGTTATTAAATCCTCTTTTTTAACACCACCATTATACTTAAGAGCTCTTATTGTAGCTACCAAAACAACTGCATCGGGTTTTAATCCGCCATAGCGGCATTTTATATTAAAGAATTTTTCTGCACCAAGATCAGCACCAAAGCCTGCTTCGGTAATACAATAATCCGAAAGCTTAAGAGCAAGCTTTGTAGCCATTATACTATTGCAGCCGTGAGCTATATTTGCAAAAGGTCCCCCATGCATTAAAGCAGGTGTGTTTTCAAGAGTCTGAACCAGATTCGGTTTTATGGCATCTTTTAAAAGTAGAGCCATTGCACCGTTAACTTTTAAGTCCTTTGCAGTGACAGGTTTACCATCATAGTTGTAACCAATTATGATTCTACCCAGGCGCTGCTTTAGATCCATTAGATCTGTCGATAAGCAAAGGATTGCCATTACTTCGGAAGCAACGGTTATTAGAAATCCATCTTCCCTCGGCACGCCGTTTAATTTACCACCCAGACCTACTACGATGTTCCTTAGTGCACGGTCATTCATATCCATTGCTCTTTTCCAGATTATCTGACGGGGATCAATATTTAATTGGTTTCCCTGATGTATATGATTATCTATAGCGGCTGACAGCAAATTATTGGCAGAAGTTATTGCATGCATATCGCCTGTAAAGTGGAGGTTTATATCTTCCATTGGTACTACCTGGGCATAGCCGCCTCCTGCAGCACCACCCTTAACTCCCATTACAGGTCCTAAAGAGGGTTCTCTTAATGCAATTATTGCCTTTTTTCCAATTTTGGCCATGGCCTGACCGAGGCCAACTGTAGTTGTGGTCTTTCCCTCACCTGCAGGGGTAGGATTTATTGCTGTAACCAGAATGAGCTTACCGTCATTTTTGTCCTTAAGTCTATCCCATAGGGAATCTGTCAGTTTTGCCTTATACCTTCCATAGAGCTCAAGTTCATCATCCAAAATACCAAGATCATTGGCAATTTGATTTATCGGCTTCATTTTACAAGACTGGGCAATCTTTATATCTGTAAGCACGGCATTATACCTCCTAAGGCAAGTTTTATGGCTATTAAAACTATGAGAAATTCATTAATACATTAGAGTGTACTAGAGATAAAGAGCTGTAAAGATAAACATATAATTCGCTCCGCTTTTACAGTACGATCTCTATAAATCATTATAACGTTTAAAGATAGTGTTTTTCAATACCTTCTCTAAATAGATTATCACAAGTATTCATATTCAAACATATTATGTATAGTAGAATAATAATGTAATGAGGGTGGTTAGTGTGGCTGATTTAAAGATAGGCGATATTGTAGCAAGAAAATCATATGGATCGGATATACTGTTTAAGGTTGTTGATATTAAAACTGAAGGAGACAAGAAAATAGCAGTATTAAAAGGTATTTGCTATAGATTGGAGGCAGATGCGCCGGAATCAGACCTTATTATTCAGCAAGAAAATTATGTAAGAGAATATAATGCGCGAGTGAGCAGGTCTGTTGATATGAAGATTAGGAGCGCACATGAAGCAAAAGTAAGAACAATACCAAAAAAAAAATATTTTCGTGAGCCGCCCAAAAGAGAAACACAGAAGTTCTCAAGGCCGGGTAAAGTACTTCATATTGATGGGGATAGTGATTATCTTAACACTTGCCTTGATCAGTATAAAAAATTTGGTATAGAGGCTGTAGGGGTATACATAAAAGAAAGAGAACAGCCTTTAAAGGTTTATGATCTGGTAAAGGAACACAAGCCCGACATTCTTGTTTTGACAGGACATGACGGAGTCATTAAAAGCGATAAAGGTTATTCAAATATAGAAAATTATAGAAATTCTAAATACTACATTGAGTCTGTTAAAGAAGCAAGGCGTTTTGATAGCAATTTGGATAGCCTTATCATCTTTGCGGGTGCGTGCCAGTCAATGTATAAAATGATTATTGAAGCTGGAGCAAACTATGCAAGTTCTCCTTATAGAGTGCTTATTCATGCTTTAGACCCTGTTTTGATATGTGAAAAGGTTGCATTTACAAGCATAAATAAAATCATAAGACCACAGGATGTTATAGATAAAACAATTACAGGAGTTAGAGGGATAGGGGGGATAGAAACCAGGGGGAAATATAGAGATGGATATCCTCTGGAACCCTATAACGGAAAAGATTGAATTATTTAAATATTGTAGAAATTATTTACCTTTGTAATACTAAATGTTGTTAGGGTTGTTATAATGACTATCAACATTTAGTATTACAGCGTTTTAGGGGATTTTTTTTCAGAAAACTCCAACAAAAAAATGCTTGACACAAATAAATTTCCCTTGTTATAATATATATTTTTTTTGACAAGCGTATTAACGTATGTTATAATAAGTGCAAACAGAAGATGAGGTGATTCAATAATGGAAAAGAGCAGCCTGTTCCAGATAAAGAAAGATATAGAGACCTGCGTTGGACAGAAGATTCAGCTCAAAGCCAACAAGGGAAGAAAAAAGGCGTTTATTAAAGAAGGAATACTTGAAAACACCTATCCTAGCATCTTCATAGTGAAATTTGAGAATGATTATGAGGCAACAAGACGAGTATCTTATAGCTATACAGATATCCTTACGAAGGCAGTTGAAATTGTTGTGTGTAAGGATAATAGAAAGATACAGGTTAGTTAAGGTGTTTGATGTATAGAGGAGAGTTAAATATTATTTCTAGGGTTATAAAAGGACTGGATGTTGAAATCCAGTCCTTTTACTCAGTTTGCGGGATTTCAAATTTCCTTTTCTTTTTTTATTTATTGGAGAATATTTTATAAGCCTTGTCAATATATATTAATAAGCAGCCATTTGTTTTAGAGGTAATCCTAATTTAGCCTAGGTTTTTTAGTGAATAAAATTAAAATAAGTAATATCTTGTAAGAGGAGGATGAAAAATGTCCCTTGAGCTTGTTAGAGAATCCACAAAGATTAACTACGTTATGGGCGAAGATTCAGCACAGACAATAGTTGAGCATGATATAATCGTACCGGATATTAATCCTGATGTTGCACGTATCCTTCTTCTGGATGGAGAAGTATTTGAAAGAGGCTCTGAAGCTTCACAAGATAAGGTACATGTTGATGGAACTGTCCGCTATAAGATCCTGTATATTTCAGATGACCCGGAACAGGCAATAAAAAGTATAAACGCAGCCAGTGATTTTTCCTACAATATAGACGTATCAAATGCCAGATCCGGAATGAAAACAAGGGTTAAATGCGATATAGAGCATATTGATTATGAGATACTTAACGGAAGAAAGATAAACGTAAAAACAATACTAAAGTTAAATGCAAAGGCTGTAAGTGAAATGGACCAGGAATTTGTCAATGATCTTAGAGGTATTGATGATTTGCAGGTTTTAAAAGACAATATTGATATATACTGCTATCTGGGAGAAAACACGATTAACTATACTATTGATGAAGCTATGGAAATACCTGCCGGGAAGCCATCTATAAAAGAAATATTAAGAAGTGACATAAAGATAGTCGGAAAAGATTATAGGATTGCTGAAAATAAGATTATCGCAAAGGGCGATATAAACATACTGACTTTATACATAGGGGATAATGAAGAAAGAAGTATCCAGTTTATGGAGCATGAAGTTCCCTTTACACAGTTTATCGAACTTCCCGGAATTGGTGATAATTCAGAATGTGAAGTAGATTATAAAGTTTCAAGTCATTCGTTTAGGCCAAGTGAAGACAGTGACGGAGAGTTAAGGGTCTTAAAGGGGGAAGTTACTGTTAGTTTATGGGCACAGGCTACCGATAGAAGAAAGGTTGAAATGATCTCCGATGCTTACAGCTTAAGTTCCAGAATTGGCTTCGAGAAGCAGCCCTTTAAAGCTACCAGGATTGTTTGTCAGGATAGAAGCCAAATAACCTTGAAGGATATTGTTACAGTAGGCGGAGACAGCCCTGATATAGCAGAAGTTTTTAATGTGCTTTGCAAACCAAGCTTGTCGGAATGTAAAGCTATGAATGGATCAATCAGGCTGGAGGGTGTTGCAAACAATAGTGTCCTGTATGTAGCAAATAACACTGAACAACCGGTATTTAGCTACTGTCAGGAAATGCCTTTTACACAAAATATAGAAATTGATGGCATAGAGCCAGATATGTTATGTGATGTTGACCTTGATATAGAACACTGCAATTACAGCATGATTTCTGCAAATGAAGTTGAAATAAGAGTGGTCATAAATGTAGGTATCAAAGTTGTTGAACAGATTGAAACAGCTTTAATATCAAAGATTACAGAAGCTCCATTAGAGGATAAGGTCCTTGATATGGCTCCTAGTATAACAATATATTTTTCACAGCCCGGAGATAATCTTTGGAAGGTAGCTAAAAAATACTATACGACAGTGGACCATATCAGGAAGGCCAACAACTTTGATGAAGATGAAAAAATTGAGGTCGGACAGCAAATAATAATTCCGCGCAAGATAAGTTAAAAAACTATATTTAACTAGTCAAGTGCTTGAAATTAACATTTCAGGCACTTTTTTTTAGTATTCTGGAGATACTTGATGTTCCAGATGTTCCAGAGTTTTTATTGAAAAAGGAATGTATTTTGTATATAATATAAAAACATATAGAATATAAAAGATGCCGTAAAAATCAGTACGATATCAACTTAGGCAAAACAGGTGTGGAATGGATTCAATCAGTATAAAGGCAAATGCAAAGATTAATTTATCTCTTGATGTAATTAGAAAAAGAGAAGACGGTTACCATGAAGTTAGAATGATTATGCAGTCTATTAGCTTGCACGATGATGTTGTTATTAATGCAATGGATACCGGTATCGAAGTTACCTGTAACAGGCACTGGGTTCCTACAGGCAGTGAAAATATTGCATATAAAGCTGCAAGAGCCTTGATGGACAAGTGTGGGCTGAAAAAGGGAATAAGGATAAAAATACATAAGAATATTCCTGTTGCTGCAGGGCTTGCGGGAGGCAGTACGGATGCTGCTGCTGTTCTTAAAGGAATGAATATGCTGTTTTCTCTAAACCTAAGTGAGAAAGATTTAATGATATTGGGTAAACAGGTAGGAGCAGATGTTCCCTTTTGTATTAAGGGCGGTACCATGCTGGCAGAGGGAATAGGTGAAGTACTAACAGATATTAAGCCTTTTTCAAATGTTTGTATTGTTCTTGTTAAGCCTAAAATAGGAGTTTCTACAGCCTGGGTATACAACAACTTAAATCTGAAAAATATAACCTCAAGGCCTGACACCGACTCTCTTATAAAAGCTATTGAGGATAATGATTTATATTATATTGCTGGAAATATGAGAAATGTTTTGGAATCAGTTACAATAGAGAAGTATACTGTTATTAAAGAAATCAAGGACAAATTAGTTGAACTGGGCGCTTTAGGCAGTATGATGAGTGGAAGTGGACCTACTGTATTCGGTATATTTGAGAATGAACAAAAAGCACGGTATGCATATCAAAAAATTAAATGCAGCAAATGGGAATGTTTTGTAACAGAAACATTATGTGAGGAGAGATGAGAAACATATGGCCGGGAAGCTTTCGAAAGTTAATCTAAACGACTACAAGCCATTAAGGGAAGTAATATTCAATACCTTAAGGGAAGCTATTATAGCAGGAGAGTTAAAGCCTGGGGAGCGTCTGATGGAGGTTAAGCTTGCAGAGAAGATGGGGGTTAGCCGTACACCTGTAAGGGAAGCAATAAGAAAGCTGGAGCTTGAAGGGTTGGTTGATATGCTTCCGCGTAAGGGAGCACATGTTGCAGAATTGTCTGTTAAGGATATTATGAATGTTTTAGAGGTAAGAGCTTCATTAGATGGCCTTGCAACTGCCCTTGCTGCTGAAAGGATTACAGATGAAGAAATAAAGGAATTGGGTCACATTCTATCCCAATTTGTGGCTTATGCAGAAAAAGATAACTTACAGGGTACAATAAAAAAGGACGTGGAATTTCATGATTTGATATACCACGCATCAAGAAATGAAAGACTTATACAAATTGCCAGCAATTTAAGAGAGCAGGTTCAAAGGTTTAGAGTAATATACTTAAAGGATTACAGCAGCCCGAAAGATCTTATTAAGGAGCATGAGTCAATATATGATGCGGTTGCAAAAAGAGACAAAGAATCTGCACAGAAGTATGCTCAAAAGCATATAAACAACCAGGAGGAAATAATTATTAAATCAGTGAAGAGTCTAAGTTGATTTGTGGAGTTTTGTTTGTCTTTTTTAAAGATAGATCTCTATTAAGAAGGAATATTTATGCTTAATACAATTATACTTGCAGGATCACAGTCTAACGATAACTGGAGCGGTTTAAACAATAAAGGTTTAATTCCTATTAATGGAAAGATAATAATTGAATATGTTATTGATGCTCTAAGAAAATCCAATGACATAGGGAAAATAGTTGTTGTCGGACCCAAAAAGGATTTGGAGCTACCTCTTAAAGATAAGGTTGACAGTATAGTAGATTCAAATGGGTCTATAGTTGAAAACTTGGTAAAGGGCATCAAACACCTTCACGAAGATTCTTATGTGTTGGTATGTACCTCTGATATACCTCTTGTAACTCCGGAGGCAATAGAAGACTTTGTCAATAAGTCAAAGACTTCAGGTGCCGATGTTTGCTATCCCATTGTAGAAAAGAAGGTTAATATTTTAAAGTATCCGGAGATAGAGAGGACTTATGTCAGGATGAAAGAGGGTACTTTTACGGGAGGAAACATGTTTTATGTTAACCCTGGAATTGTTGAACCGGCTTTGTCGTTCATAGAGAAACTTGTAAACTATAGAAAGGACCCCGTCAAGATGGCCAAAGTATTTGGTGTAGGCTTTGTTTTCCAATTGATTACAGGTATTCTAACTATAAGCCGCGTTGAAAAAAAGGTATCCGATCTTTTAGGTATTAAGGCAAAGTGCATAATTACAGAGCATCCTGAGATTGGTAATGATATTGATAAACCAAGTGATGTTATAGCAATAACGGCTCATCTAAGTTGAAAATTATTTAAATAAAAGCTTAGGGGCATTGAGCCCCACCGCTTTTGATCAGATAAATTTCGTAAATGAATCCAATAAAGGTCTATAAAATAACTAAATTATTTCATAACCCATTGCAGATATATGTTTTTTAATTTCCTGAGGGTTGATATCAGTAGGATTATATTCAACTTTTACCTGCTGGCTTTTAAGGTCTATAGATACATCCTGTATACCTTTCATGTCTTTTACACTTTCTTGTATCTTATTCGAACAGGCACTGCATGAAATTGACGGAACATTAAAATTTGCTGTTTCCATAAAAACCTCCTTAGTTGTCTTTTAAATAGAATCTCATATAGCAAGAAAACTATAATAATTAGGATTTCAAAGAAGAAATTATTTATTCTTTTTTTTATTAGCCGATATTTTTTATACAAAGCTAAAATCAAATAAATACTATTACATATTTGCATATATTGGAAAGATCTAGTATGGTTTAATTGGTTTAACCTGTTTTTTTAGGGTAAATATAATAAAGTGCCATCTAGCGTAAATCATTTCCAGTCTATAAGGCACTATTGTCCCAACACCTTTAACGGGTGCACTCCTTGGGTACGAGTTTTATCATAAATATTGAAATCAAGTACCGGTGTTCATAACTTGCACAAAACCCTAAGTAACTTATAGAGTAGGGATTTATATATAAACGGGGATGAACAAATGAAGACATATAGTATTGAATTCAAATCGACTTTCAAAGAGGCTGGTTTTGCTACAGAGAAGATTCTGGACTTTATCCAAACCGAAGGTGAAATATCAGATAAAGAGAAGTTATTCAGTATAAACCTTGCGTTAAGGGAGCTTTTCGCAAACGCTGTAGAGCATGGTAACAGGATGGATGCCAATAAGAGGGTTATTTGTGAAGCCTGCATTTCTCGTGATGAATTCTTTATTCATATATTTGACGAGGGAGAAGGCTTTGAGCTTAGCAGCTGCAGAAAGAAGGCTAGGCTCCAAGGGGTGTTAAGTCAGAGGGGAAGAGGGATATATATTATTGAAACGTTGGGGTTCCACATTATGGTAAACAAAAATCATGTTATGGTTAGATTCAAATTGGACGAAATAAAATAAGAAAAATTTCAAAATAGAAATATACGTGTCAATTTATATAAATATCCAGATCAGAATTTATAAACTCTTTCACAGGAAGGGGATAAGGTCTTGAATAAGCTATTAAGTGATAAAACGCTGGTTTTGCAGCCAGTAACAGAATTAACAGCAGACAGGGTAAGGGACTTGGTTGAAAAGGCAAAACAATTTATTGATGATAAAGATGATTTTTTTGAAGTTGTTCTGGATATAAGAAATGTAAAAATAATTGATTCTACAGGTATTTCGTTTGTTGTAGGTCTATATAAAAGTGTAAAAAAGCTGGAAAAAGGATTTAGAATTGAGGGAGTTTGCACCGATATACAAAAGCTTTTTAATGTGATGAAGCTGGATGAAGTTTTTAAAATCAATACACTCTAAAGAGATCGAACTGTAAAAGTAGAAGACTTGATGAGCAAGCCATTTGAGTCAAATAGGCTTAAGCGAATCATATGTTTATCTTCAAAGTTCGCTATCTCTAATATGGATTACAGGGGTGAAATCAATGCTTCAGAATCAGGAATTTATACAGGAGTTTGTAGATGAGGCCAGAACCCATGTGGATAATGTTGAAGCAGGGTTAATTAAGATAGACGATAGTGAAGCAGATAATGAAACTATTAACAACCTGTTTCGCGCGGTACATAGTATAAAGGGAACGGCAGGATTCTTTGGATTAAAAAATATAGTTGAATTATCTCATTCCATGGAGAATGTTTTAGGAGAACTTAGAAACCAAAGCCTCAGTATTAGCAGGCATATTGTAGATGCACTTCTTGAAGCAAACGACTGTCTTAAGTCGATGATTGAAGATGTCAATAATAGTGAGAATACTGATATAAGAAGCTATAGCATTAAGTTGCTAAAAATCCTGGAAAGAAATGAAGAGGATAATAAGGCCGCAAATAAGAGTAAAGACATAACGTCATCAAGCTCTGATGATAAAAAGGGCGAAATGTTTAATAGTGAAGCAAACCTGTTAAACGAAGGAATAAGACATGGGCATAAGCTCTACAAGATACAGCTAAGCTTGAGAGAGGACCTTGATGGTAATAATATTACTCCAATTCAGTTCTTTAAAAATATCCAATCTATAGGAAATATTATAGAGTCCTATACAGATATCCAGAATATAGACAGTCTTGACGAATGCCTTAATACGGATATTGTTTTTACTTTTTTGTTTACTACAGTTCTTGAGAAAAAACTATTACCCCTTGCAATTAATGTCCCTGAAGAGCGTATTTTGGAGATTGATATAAACACTGACATCGGCGAGTTTTCCAAGCTTGTCAGGGATAATTCCTTGCCCGCCAGGTCCAAAGAACCTGATAACTTAACTGATGAAGAGGCAAAGGATATACAGCGTAAGAACAGCCAAAGCATGGTACTGGAAGATACTATTAGAGTCAATGTTTCCCTGCTGAATGCCCTTTTGAATCTTGCCAGTGAAATGGTTTTAGGCAGAAATCAGCTGCTTCGCGTACTGGAAGAACACCGAAAAAAAATACCAGGAATAGATCATATACTTCAGAATATTGACCATATTACTACTGAACTTCAGGAAAAGATAATGCAGACAAGAATGCAGCCTGTTGCAAATGTATTCAATAAGTTTCCAAGAATAATTCGTGACCTGTCAAATAAGATGGGTAAGGAGATAGAACTAAAACTGGAAGGGGTAGAGGTGGAGCTGGATAAGTCCATCATTGAAGCGCTGGGTGACCCGCTTACCCACCTTGTGAGAAATGCAGCTGATCATGGATTGGAGACTCCCGATAAAAGAGAACTGCTGGGTAAGCCAAGGACTGGAACTATAGAGCTTAAAGCTTATCATGAAGGCGGCTATGTAAACATTGACATTAAAGATAATGGAGCGGGCATCAATGTGGAAAAGCTTAGGGAAAAAGCTGTTGAGCGAGGTATTATCAGTAGAGCCGATACAGAAACAATGGGGGAACAGGAAAGCCTTCAACTGATCTTCAAGCCTGGTTTTTCTACAGCAGAAAAAGTAACCGACGTCTCAGGCAGGGGAGTTGGGATGGACGTAGTGAAGACCAATATAGAGAAATTGGGAGGGTCTATTGAAATTTTTACAAAAGTTGGAGAGGGTACAACCATAAGATTGATGCTTCCACTTACCCTTGCAATAATTCCTTCGCTCATTGTGGAGGTTGAAGGACAAAAGTTTGCGCTTCCTCAAGTTAACCTGCAGGAAATAGTTCGAATAAAACCTGACGATAAGGTAAGAAGAATTGAATTTTTACATAATTCCGAAGTATTAAGACTAAGGGGAAAGCTTCTGCCTATAGTTCACCTGTCAGATGTTCTTGGGATTGAGGGGGCATCTGTACACACGCCAAACCATGCATCTAATGTTATCAGAGTACTGGTGCTTAAAATAGGCTCAAAAAGGTTTGGTATAGCTGTTGATTCCATACATGAAAGTGAGGAGATCCTGGTAAAACCGCTTCCAAAGTTTGTTAAGGACTGCAGATGTTATTCAGGCGTTACAATTATGGGAGATGGTAAAACAGCTATGATACTTGATGTTGAGGGAATAATTGAAAAAGCAGGATTGAAGTTTACAGAGACAGAAACCGAAAATACAAAAAGAGGTTTGGAGGTTTCAGACGAAGATACAAGAGAACAGCAAAGCCTTCTTTTGTTTAAGTGCTCAGGAACTGAAACTTTTGCAATAGATCTGCCCATGGTATCAAGGGTAGAAGAAATTGATTCAAATTTAATAGAGAAAATCGGTGATAAAGAATATATCAAATTCAGAGGCGATACATTAAGAGTCATAAGGCCGGAAAACTATCTTCCTGCCAGCAGTGTAGACAGTAATGCTAAAAAGCTGTATGTTATAATACCAAAACTTGTAAAGTATCCTATAGGCATTATTATTGAGAAAATATATGATACCGTTCAAACGTCTGTGAAGCTAAAACAGGATGATTTAAAAGCTAAAGGGATTATTGGATCTACAATCATAAACAACCGGATAGTTCTTCTTATAAATATTTATGAACTGTTCGAGTCAGCAGATCCAGACCACTACAGGGTAGATGAAAACAAGAGAATAGGAGAGAAAAGGACTGTACTTGTTGCAGAAGATACTCCTCTCTTTCAAAGGCTGGAAAAGGACTATTTGGAAACAGCGGGCTTTAATGTTCTTATGGCACCAAATGGAAAAGAAGCCCTGCAAATCCTTCAGGAAAAAGAAGTAGATTTGGTCATAAGTGATATCCAAATGCCTGAAATGGATGGACTGGAACTCATAAAAAAAATCCGTGAAGACAAAAAACTTAGAAGTCTTCCGGTTATAGCAGTAACATCCATGGCAGGAGATTTACAAAAAAAGGCGGGCCTGGATGCCGGGTTTGACTTCTATGAATTTAAGCTTGATAGGGACAAGCTTTTGGAGAAACTGGAACTAGCCCTTAAGAAAAGGAGGAAAGCTGTTTGATGGAAAAGGTTTTGACATTTTATCTTTGTGATGGGCTTTTTGGGATAGATATAACACTTGTAAAAGAAATCAATAGAAATGTTGAGTTTACCCCGGTGCCGGGTTCATCGCCAAATATTGAGGGACTCCTTAATCTAAGGGGGCAAATAGTTACTTTATTTAATCTTGCCAGAGTTATGGGATACAAAGAAAAAAAATGGGGCCAAAAATCCACCAGCGTTATTTTAAAGGCGGATTCAAACGATTCAAACCATATAGGATTTCTGATAGATAAAGCCGGAGATGTTGTTGATATTGATAAGAATGAATGTGAAGCGCCACCTGCAAATGTGGGAGTTATAGAAGGTGAATTTTTGCACAGCGTTGTAAAACTTAAAGATGAACTTCTGATGATTATTGATCCT
>JBMOLK010000067.1:0-18509 GCA_049325575.1 Bacillota bacterium
TGCATCCAATACAACTGATGTAAATGGACATCAAACAAGCCAGCAAAAAGACACCGATAAGAATAAAGTTCAAAACCATTCAGGAACTCAAGATTCCGGCAGCAGCCATCAGAACGCTAATACAGTCGGATTATACCAGGCAAACATTATTTTGCAGTATAAAGAAAGTCTCAACAAATCATTAACTACACTAAACGAAGCAATAAGACTTATGACAGTCGATCCGTATGCACCAGGTTCCAATTCAAAAGGTATGGCAGATATGCCTATGCAAGAGAGCACCCAATCGGGAACTGTTTCAGACCAACAGGAAAATACTCAGGCAGACTCTACAGCCCAAGCACAAGGCGGAAATAGTACTATCATTAATATTTATCCACAGAATGGAACCAGTCCATCTGAACAGGCAAACGCTTCTAATCAAAACAATATGACCATGCAGAATATGGGTACCTTATACGATGCAAACAAGATGGAGCAGCTTCATAATGGACTGTATAAAATGTCATTGGGTATGGCGCTTTTAAATCAACTGCAAAATCAGCTGGCAAATCAAGCTGATAGTGCAAGCATTGGTACTCAAGATCTGGTTGCATACTATACAAACCAGTATAACCTGACAGTTCAAAACAAATCAAAATTGACGCAGGCTCTTAACTATATAAACGAGGCTGCAAACCTTGTAAACATCAATCCTTATGTATCTTCCGACGGACTTGTTTATGATAAGGAAAGAATGAATCAAATTCATCAAAGTGTGTTCAAACTGGCTGAAGGCGTTGCTTCTTTAAATCTTATAGCCGATGATTTCACAAGACAGTCTGTCGCTTTATCAAGTACCGTACAGAGCTATATTTATAACAATACCTTAAATAATCAGATGAATCATACAACAGCGTCATCGGGTATGTTTGAAGGTTTGTTTGACAATGTAAGCGTCCAGACAATTGTTAATGTAATCTTAGTTATATTTATAATGGGATTAATCTTCGGCATCCTTGGATTTGTTTTTAGTCTGTTTAAACCTGCTAAGAAGAATGAAGTGTTTTAAGATTATTAAGGCTTGGGGGTTAATCGTATGTGGGAAACAATAAAAAATGACCCGGTTTTAAAATACGTATCAATTGTTATATTAAGTGTATTAGGATTTGGTCTTGCGTTTAACATCATGTTTGGTCCGAGAAGCAACGGTTCAGAGCATGGTATGGGCATGGACGGAGGGTATTCCCTTGAGAATACACTCTCCTATATACTTGCAATTGGTGTAAAACTACTCTTGATAGCTATCGTTATAGCAGCTTTAGTCACAGTGTTTAAATTTATCACAAAAGGATCCAACCAGGGAGGCGAAAGCAAAATGCTTGAGAATATGAAGAATGATCCGGTTTTAAAAGCAGCAGCTGTTGCAGTGCTTTTAGCAGTTACTCTTGGGCTCACACTGATGTTATTAGGTGGGATATTCGGAAACGGTAATATTTTCGGTATAAATTCACATAACATGATGGGAGTACAAGTAACTACGTTAGGACTTTCTGATGTTCTAACCTATTTATTACAATTATTGTTGTTCGTTTCTATAGTTGGTTTGGTTATTGGAGCATTCATGTTTATCAAGCAAAACTATTCAAAGCAAATAATTGAAAAGTTCACAGTTATAAAGGCCAGTGACAGGACCTCTATAGATTGCCCCAAATGTTCAATGAAAGTAAGCGACAGCTTTAAATTCTGCCCAGAATGTGGTGAAAAACTTAAAACCGAATGTGCATCCTGCGGCATGGAGCTTGTTGGGGAATGGAAATGCTGCCCTAATTGCGGAGTTGATAAAGTATGAATCTAAGATTTGACTTTGTTATACACTGGCTTTGGACAATTGTATGGGCACTCCTTGCAATCAGCGGCTTCAGTATGGTTGGGGCGAAATATGGGTGGCTCCTGAACTTTGACTATGCAACCGCTGACTATATACACAGGATATCGGCAGCAATATTTGTAATACTAACGTTTATATCAATTTTTTACGAAATATTTAGAAATATTAAGAATGATTCCTCTAAGCTTGCGTGGTTTATTTTTGGACGCAGCGGATACCAGTTATTTACCTTTATAACAACACTTATTTTAATAATAACCGGTGCAATAATTTGGATATGTAATGAGTTTAATATGGGAGCCGTAGGATTTGCTCTTTTAGTTCACGAATATATTTCTTATATTGCACTTGCCAGTATAATATGGCACATTTATGTAAAATGTCATGTGCTTATATGGCCTAAGAAGAAGTCAGCTCAAGAAACGTCAAAATAGTAGGGGAGGGAGGAAAGAGATATGCTTCAAAAACCCTGGTTCAAGTTATTTATATGGTTTTTAACAAGTTTTTTCTTTTTCCTTGCATCTGGAGTGGTTATTTCAATTTTTAAACCCGGCCCGACAGAAGCAGAAGTTATGCAATTTATGATGGGCATGATGAGTGCTATGGATAGCTCTATGATGGGAATCTCCATGAATCTGGAACACAATAGCGCTCTTAAGGACATTATCCAATTATCTGCTTCGATTTTCCTTCCGGTTATAATTCTTAGCATCATATCAGGTTTGCTTATAAGGAATTTTAAGCGGGAGGACGGAAATGTTTAATAACAAAAAAATTATTTTTTGGAGACTTAGCTTTATATTTTTAGGTTTAACAATTACCGCGCTAATTCTTCTCTGGAGTTCACCGCAGCGTCCAAAAGCTGATAATATGAATAGCAGCATGGGAAATATGATGAAACAAATGCACGTAGCAGGCAATACAATATACAACTTGCTTATCAAAGAAAATGGACAAAGCCAAATGAGGGAAAGTATGAGGGAAATGCATTCTCATCATCAGGGACAAACAACTGTAATTCGTAATCTTAATTTTCTTTCAACGGCAGTGATATTTCTTCTGCTCCCCTTCATTATAGGAGGCGCGGTAATACTAACTATAGTGTGGATAAAGTAGAGGTGGTGAAATTGAGCGTATTAGGTTCGCTAGGTCAGCTTTATATGTTTGTGCTTCTTGTACTCTTGTTTTTAGGTTCAGGTTTTGCGCTTTGGGGCTTTATCAATTTTATTATGAGCCGGAAGGGGCAAAAGTCCGGGATCTCGGAAAAGAAGGCAGTACGAAGCGAAGGTACTAAAAATTTATTAGGAGGTATAGCCATGAATAACAATGGTTGGTTAAAATTAGCAGTGTTCTCTTTTGTGGGGATTTTTGTAAGTATTATTATTTTAGGTTTCATGTCAACCACCAATACCTCGGCTATGAATGCTCATCAGCCAGGGTATGTGAACATGCAGGGTACTCATCAGCCAGGATATATGAACATGGGCGGTATGAACATGAACGGTAATATGGGCAGTATGCAGATGCAAGGTGGAATGATGCAGAATGACAGTATGATGATTCAGCAGCAGTTAAACCATATTCAGCAGCAGATTTATCAAATGCAGCAGCAAATGGGCATGATGAATGGCGGTATGGGCGGAATGAATAATATGGGCAGCATGCAGCAAGGCGGCATGGGCGGAATGGGCATGATGAATGGCATGATGGGCGGCATGGGCATGATGAATATGGGCGGCATGAGCGGAAGCAGTGGCAGCATGAGTGGAAACAGCGGCAGCATGAGTGGAAACAGCGGCAGTATGAGCGGAATGGGCATGATGTAATTACTTCTGTAAAAGAATAATATAAGTTGTCTACTATAAAGGCGAACCTTACGGGTTCGCCTTTATAGCGTAATGCTTTAAAAGTAAAATAATTCATGTTAAACACATTGTAACTTGTGGTAAAATCATTAGTGAACAGATAGGAATAGGGGGAATTATCTTGAGTAATAGAGGTATAGCTGTATTGGCTGTTATAGCATTTATTGTTGTTGTCCTCTCAGGTATTACCTGGTACTGGAATAATTCAATGGTAATGCAAAACAGCATGAATACAGGAAATAATTCAGCTTCACAAAATAATATGAGTCAGGAAGATACTGATGATACCGGAAGTGCATCCACAGCTAATAATTCTACACCAGTTGACACAGAAAAAGTCTCACATGAATACGCTAGAAACCTTATAAAGCCAAAAGAAGGCCAGCCTGTAAAGAAATTTAGCCTTATTGCAAAGGAGTCAAACCTGCTCATAAAGGACGGTCTGTCCCTGCCTGTTTGGACTTATAATGGGACTGTACCAGGGCAGGAAATCAGGGTAACCCAGGGTGACTTTGTACAGGTGGAGTTAAGAAATGAGCTAAAAGATCCTGTGACAATCCACTGGCATGGCTATCCCCTTATATCTGCTATGGATGGGGTTCCGGGTATAAACCAGGATTCTGTGATGCCGGGAGAAACCTTTACTTATGAATTTTCAGCTGATATCCCGGGGACTTACTGGTATCACTCCCATCAAGAAGGGGCAAAGCAGGTTGACAAAGGACTGTACGGAGCTTTAATTGTTGAACCAAAGGAAAAGTTGAAAGCAGATAAGGATATTACTCTAATTCTTGATGAATGGATGGAAGTACCTATGGATGATATGGATTCCATGAGCGATATGGACACGGGGGGACACGGCAGCATGAAAGCAGATAGTGAAGACCTTGAAATGGCAGAAGAAGAAATGATGGCAGAAAGTTATAACATATATACTGCAAACGGTAAATCTGGAAAACTTATCAGACCTTTAGAGGTAAAAAAAGGTGATATGGTAAGACTAAGGTTTATTAACGCAGGTTACCGTTCACACGGAATACACATCCCGGGTCAGGAATTTAAGGTGGTAAGTACTGATGGTCAGGATATACCCGGTGCTCAAGCGATTAAGGATCAGATTGTAATGGTTGCACCTGGAGAAAGATATGATATTGAATTTAAGGTTACAAGCGATGATAATTTCTATATCGATGCACATGACAACAATAAATACAATGACCAACTTAAAATACCCGTAAAAGTTATTGATGGAAGCGGCAAGGATAAAGTTAAGGTTTTAGAGGATAAACTTATGACATTTAACCTTACTTCTTATGGAACACCGGGAAAAGGTAGTTTTAGTCCCGGGCAAAAGTATGATGTGGATTATAGTGTTGAGCTTAATACAAGTACTGATAATGGTGAACTCAAGTATACAATCAATAACAGGACATTTGATAAACTTCCGCCTTTAAGTATAAAAGCCGGGGATACGGTTAAGCTCACATTTGCCAACAAAAGCTCAGTTGACCATCCAATGCACCTTCATGGGCATTTCTTCCAGATTCTATCTAGGAATGGTGAACCTGTAACAGGTGCACCTGTTATGAAAGATACATTAATGATACGTCCCGGTGAAAAATACGTAGTTGCGTTTAAAGCAGATAATCCTGGGAATTGGATACAGCATTGCCACGAGTTGCATCATGCAGCGGCTGGTATGATGCAAAGGATTATATATACCGATTTCAAATCCAATTATATACCCGACATAAATAACAAGAATAACAAGCCGGAATAACTAAAGCCAGTTTATATCTTCATAAAATCTTCAAAAGTAATCGTTATAATTACTATAAAACATTGATGCATGGAGGAAAAAATATGAATAAACATTTTATAAAGAATAAATTACACAGTATAATAATGATTCTTTGCTGTACTATACCGTTGATAGTCCTCGCTATAATGTATCTGGCAAAAACAAGGGAGACACAATCAAGTGTATGGAGTTTTGCTCTTATTCTAATATGCCCGCTTTCCCATCTTTTACTTATGCCGCTGTTGATGGGGAAAAAGGATAAAAATACAGGAGAAAACAAGCCAAGCTGTCATTAATTAAAAATCAAAATATACGCATTATATTATAACTTCCTCTTAAGAAAATATGGAGGAAGTTTTTTTATGCCTGTTACTGCCTTGACAAGTATATATTGGCAGATAATAAAGTTCTGCATATATTACTAGGTTTGGATAAAAATATATATGAAAACAATTAAGGGGATCGAACAGTTTGCTATCTTTATTTTAAGGAGCTGGTAAAGTGAAATTTCTAAGAGGCCTTTTGGCTGTATTTTTAGTACTAACAATAGTTGGTGGGTTGGGTTATATAGTTTGGAGTACGGTGCTGCCAATGTACTATCCCGGTATGAATGCTGCTCCCAATAACCAACCCCACACACAAGCGCCGGGACAACAAAATCCCCATGGAAATACACCGCAAAACAACGTTCCGCTTAACACAACGGCTATACAGAACAGGGATAAATTAAGTCAAGCTATCAGTACTATAAACCAGGCAATTGACTTGATTAGCATTGACCCGTATTCTAAAGCTACTTTACCGCAGGAAAGTACCGCTCAAATGCACCCGGGTACCGCACAAGGGCAGGCTTCACAAGGAAGCGGAACCATAAATATCTTTCCTGAGGGAAACAGCTCTGTAAACATTTCTCCAAATGGAAACAACACCCCTAATAATCAGACAACAACTGCAAATACTAATCAGGGAACTACTAATATGCAGCAAAATCAAAACTATGTATTTGACCAGGGCAAGCTGCAGCAGCTCCATAATGGAATTTTTACACTTGCACAAGGAATTATGACGATAAACCAGTTAAATGATGACCTGTTGGTGCAGTCGGCTGTCATTGAGGCAAATCCACCTAATTATGAGACTTATGTCATACGTTACAATACTGCACTTAGGAACAAGACAAAGCTAAATAACGCTATGAACTTGCTAAGTCAGGCATCAACACTGATTAATGTCAATCCATATGCATCACCAAATGGATATCCATATAATAAAGATGCTATGGCACAGCTGCACCAGGGTGTTTATAAACTAGCCCAGGGAATGGCAGGTTTAAATGGGTTGAACGAAGATTTTACCAACCAAATGGCTCAGGCTGCCATGGCAGCTCAAAATATTATTGGCAGAGAAACATTGGGGATAACCCATGGAACAGCACCGTTGGATGGCTTGTTTGGAAATATTAACTTAACAACCTTATTTAACATAATTCTGATTGTGCTGCTGGCAGGGCTGATTTTAGGTGTGCTGGGAGCAGTAATAAGTATGCTGGGTAGAAATGGAAGAAGTAATCCTGATAAAGAACCAAATGTGTTCTGAAAACGGAGTGATAATGTATGGCTGATGAATTCAAAAATAACCCTATTATCCGGGTACTGTTAGTAATCATCATTGGTACAATTGCTTTTGGGTTACTTTTTAATATGTTAACAGGAGGTGGGAATATGGATCACATGGGAAATATGAGCGGGATGAGCGGCTATGGAACCTCCCTTGATACTTTTTTAGGGGGGCTGCTGATACTTCTAGTCAAACTCCTAATGGTTGCCTTAGTTATAGCTGTTATTATAGGTATAGGTGTATGGATTAAAAATACGTTCTTTAAAAATGCCAATACCAGTGAGCTTTTAAGAGCAGTAAATAATGACCCAATTTTAAAAACCGTATCAGTAATTACGATTGCGGTAATTGGAGTGATTTTTCTGCTTGCATTGCTTGGAAGCATAACAGGCCCAGGCTTTGGTTGGGGTGGCAGCTTCGGTGGTCACAGCGGTATGATTGGAGGGTTTAGTACTCAGCTTAGTATTGCGGGCTTACTGAATCTTTTAATGAAAGTACTGACATTTGTACTGGTGGCATCCCTTATTATGGCATTAGCAGCATATATTAAAAAGCAGATAGACCAGGGGGCCCTTGATTTAACAAAGTTGAACCCACCTGGTACAATGGGTGGAACAAACACAGCACCCGAAAATCAGAAGGGAAACAATACTGATAATAGTTAGAAAAGGGAGCATGAACTGTGAACAATGTAAGGTATGACTTTATAATTCATTGGCTTTGGACAATTGTATTTGCCTTACTTACCTTGAGCGGCCTCTCCATGGTAGGTGCAAAATACGGGTGGGTTTTAAATTATGATATTGCATCTGCCGATTACGTTCACCGGGTGCTGGCAGCAGTATATGTACTGCTTACTTTCATATCGATTGCCATTGAGGTTGTACGAGGCATTAAGGGTGATGAAAAGAGCCTTGCGTGGTTTATGATAGGGAAGAGCGGATATCAGCTTTTCACCTTTATAACTACCCTGATTTTCATCATTACCGGAGTGATTATATGGGTCTGTATGGATTCAAATATGGCAGCAGTTTCTTTTTCGCTATATATACACGAAAAATTGACTTACATCGTTGTTGCAAGCGTTATATGGCACGTTTATGTGAAGTGTCATGCACTTGTTTGGCCTAAAAGGACAGACTTGAAAAAGAATACAGGTGGAACAATAAAGTAGAATATTAGATAGTGGACAGGGGTGGTTATAATGATGCAAAAAAAGTGGTTTAAGGTGCTTATATGGATTTTAACAACATCATTTTTCTTTATGGCCTCTTCTATAATAATATCATATCTAAGCCCAGGACCGACAGAACTGCAGTCCATGCAATTTATGCAAGGAATGATGCAGGCAATGCATAATTCACTCATGGGGCTTTCGATGTCAATAGAAGATGACTTTTATCTAAAGCGCCTTGTGGTAAACGCCTCTGAAATTACCGTACCCCTTATATTCATTAGTGCAGTTTTGGGGATATATGTAAGATACTTAAGGGGGAAGCGGGATGCTGGATAAAAAAAAGCTCCACTTTTGGCAGCTTGTGATTATCTTCGGAGCTCTAACGATCCTCTCATTGTCGGTGTCCTATGGATTTGGATACAGGAAACAGACAAGCATGATGAATGAGAGTATGGGAGGCATGATGCGATCCATGCATTTAAGGAATATTACTATTGGAGATTTGATAAAACAGCAGGAACATGCCGAAGTGGTTCTAGGTCAAAAACAAAGCCAGAACCACAATAGCCACCATGGTCAGAGCTACAGCTTTTTAAGGGCAGTTCACTACCTTACAACTGCAACAATAGTTATTTTGCTTCCTTTTATTACTGCAGGAACAATATTCCTTGCTATTATCTGGCTTAAATAGGAAGGTGACTTGGTGAGTATACTTGGAAATGTAGGTTCTTTATATATGATAGTATTGATCCTGCTATTGATAGTAGGATTAGGACTTATAGGAATGGGGTTTTTCAACTATGTTACAAGTCCTAAGAAGAAAGGTACAAAATCAAATAATATAACTCAAACCGGAAATGGAGGTTTTTTAATGAAAAACAATGGTTGGCTTAGACTTTCGCTGTTTTCGCTTATAGGCATCATTATTGCTGCCGCTATTCTAAGCTTTATAAATCCTGACGGTGGCATGGCCCGTTACGGCAATATGCAAATACATCCTGGAGTAAACATGTACGGCAATACGGGTTGGGGAACAATGGCTTCCACACCTATGGGCGGTATGAATGGTATGGGAATGAACATGTATGCTCCAATGACCGGCATGCAGGCTGATACTGATACAATGGTTATATACCGATTAAACCAGATGCAAATGCAAATCAACCAAATACAACAGCAAATGATGATGAATAACATGGGTGGTATGCAAATGCAGTCCATGCCTCAAGGTGGAATGGGCAACATGAGCGGAGGAGGCGGAATGGGTATGATGAACATGGGCAGCGGTGGTATGGGTATGATGTAATAATCTGGATAAAAAGTCATGGAGGTGAAAAACATGGATAATGCACCATGCATGAAGGTAAAATGCGGTGTTGCCAATTGCACTTTTAATAAAGAGTATATGTGTTATGCGGAAGCTCTTGAAGTTAATGCAGTGGGAGGAAAACATCAAGCTGAAATCAGTGATGAAACCTGCTGCACGACTTTTAAAGAAGCAAAATAACAAATCAAAGGGAAGAGGATTTTTGACTTCTTCCCTTAGTTTTGTTATCTATCAGTCTGTTATTCTGGGTTAGTGGTAATTTGAGTCTTCAAATACCTTACCGTCCTTATCTATTGAGTATCCATTTCCACCAGGACACTTGGGTATTTCTTTTACATACTTATCAACAAGATCTGATATTTTTGAGGGATATGTACCCATATCCGCCTTATACTTATCAACTGCCTCCTGCAGCATGTTGATATTCTCCTGACAGATATTGTTACCACTGTCCGGTGAATGTTCTTCCTGGGCTGAACGAGTTAGAAAAAAGAAGCCTCCCAAAGAAACTACCAGTACAGAAGCTATTATAATAGTTAATAGCTTGAACATGCAAACCCCCCTTAAGAAATTTTTCGATTAATAATACCAAATAATTGTGAAGATTTTATGGAGATCTCATAAAAAGAATATCATTAGAGAATGCTATACTAAGTAGAACAATCCTATGACAATATATCCGACAACAGCAATTAAAGCGCCTGCTATTACATAAGGCAGAGAAGTGACCATATGATCACCGAACGATATCTTTGCCATATCCGCAGATAAGGGAGATACAACATCTGTAACTGCCCCACCAGCCCAAACAGTTCCTACCATCAAAGCTGTATTTACACCTGAGTTAACTGTAAACGCTATGGCTAAAGGCATCATGAGAGCCCAGGTTGCCCATGATGAGCCGATTGTATAGGAAATAACCCCTGACATTAAAAATAGGGCTGCTGGAATCAGGAACTTCGGAATACTTTTAATTAAATTCTCACCAATAAGGCTGTTAAATCCCAGCTCCTGTGTTAAACCTGTAAGTGCCCAGCTAAGAACCAGAATAATAATCAGGGAAAGAACCTTTTCACCGCCTTTAATAATATGTACTTCTATTTCTGCCAGGCTGATTTTTTGAAATAAAAAATATATTCCTGTCACAAAGATGGTGAGAATTGCTCCTGCAAAAATAGCTGCATTGAAATTTGCATTGCTTAATGCTCCAAAAAAGGTTTCAGACTTTTCTCTGCCTGTCCACCAGAAAAAGAAAATGGTAGCTGTTAATAAAACCATTATAGGTATTATAAGATTCTGTGCCCTTCCGGGATATTCTTCAACAGTTTGGTTAGCCTTTTTCTCTTTCTCTATATGCTCTTTTGTAAGTTCTTCAGCTTCATTCTTTACAGTACCCAGTTTAAATTTACCAAACCCCAGACCGAATAAAGTTACTCCAAGTGCAATCAGCAGCATAGACCAGGAGAAAAAGTTCCAGAGGACACTTTTTGCAACTATGATATAAGAACTTTCAGTAATACCGGTATCTTTGATATTATTAGTCACAAGTGTTACCATATAGCCCAGGTACCCTGTAGCAATAGGAATTAGCACTATGAGCTGCAGGCTTGTTACTGACAGGATAAACGCAAACTTTTCCTTGGAGCCCTTAACTTTTTCCAACAAGGGGGTTAAAACAGTACCAACGGCAATGGTATGAAATGAGCTGTCAAAGAACGTAATGGCGCTTAATAGCCAGCCCCAGCCCAGTACTCCCTTTTCCCCTTTAGCCCATTTCTCTACATTCTGGCTGAAGCCGGAAATTCCGCCTGCCATTTCGATCAGCTCTGCCAGAGCACCAAAGGCAATTAGAAACCCCAAGGTGTAAGCGCTGTCCTTGTCCGTTAAAACATCCATTATAAATTCTCCAATGGATGTAATACCGTTAAAAACAGAACGGGTGCTGATTAAGGATCCGGTTACTACGCCCAAAAACAGGGAAGGGATTAGCTTTTTTGTTTTAAATGTTAAAAATATGGTTATTAAAGCAGGTATTAATGATAGCCATTGCATATAAAAACCTCCTTGGCATTAGTTTAACCTGAATATGCTTTGTTATTCCAAGGCTAGTATAGTATAATAAAATAAAGAAAAGGTTCTGGAACTGTGCTATATGAGGGAATTGGGAATGATTAATCTGGAGTTTTGTCCTTAGAAAATATGTAGTGTGGTTTAACTTCATATTGATTCGTAAATACTTTCTTATAAGGAGTACTGCGTCGGAAAACAACTGGCATTAAAGACTGTTATGTAAGGAGAAAAGTCTATGGCTAATATCACAGATATTATAAGGAAAAGGTATAACAGGGCTGCAAAGTTCTTTAAAATGTCTGAAATAATGATGGATAATAGAAAAATGGGACTCTGGAGGAAGTCTGTATGGAACGAAGCACGCGGTAAAGTACTTGAGGTAGGTGTGGGTACTGGAAGCAATATACGATATTACCCTGATAACGTTGAGGTTACTGCAATTGACTTCAGTGAGAAAATGCTTGAGTTTGCAAAGGATAAAGCAAAGAAATATGGTAAAAAGGTCGATTTAAGATTAATGGATGTACAGTTCCTTGATTTTCCTGATGAAACCTTTGATACAGTTATTACAACCTGTGTTTTCTGCTCAGTACCTGATCCTGTTAAAGGTTTGCAGGAGATCAAGCGTGTATGTAAAAAAGATGGACAAATAATCATGCTGGAACACGTAAGAAGTAAAAAAGCTTTCATTGGAGCTTTAATGGATTTATTAAATCCAATTGTAGTTAGGGTTGTAGGTGCCAATATTAACCGAAATACAATTAGGAATTTAGAAGATGCAGGTATAAGGGTTGAGGTGGAAAAGGATCTAATGATAGACATTGTGAAGCACCTAAAGTGTTCCAGGTGACAACTATTCACCAATACTTCATTACTTTTCTTACTTGATTTCTATATATTTCTTTAAAACACTTTATCATACAGTTTATTATCTACATAAAATCTTCAAATATGAATGTTACTATTGTTTTAGTTTTGGAGGATATGAATAGAAAAGGTGAAGTAAATGAGTTCTGCATTAGGTAATGAGCTGATTCAAAGCCAGCAGTTAACCCTTACGCCCAAAATGATTGAGGAGCTTAAAGTGCTGCAAATGTCATATATTGACCTTTTGCAGTATATCGAAGTGCAAATGCTTGAGAATCCTTTGCTGGAAAAAGAAGATGATGAACCAACTGATTTTGAAATGTTAATCTCTGATACCGGTAAAGAAGAAACAAATAAAAATGAATACGATGATCAAATGCAAAAAACGGATTTTACAGAATATTTGTGTAAGCCACAAACTATAAGGCAGTATTTATTACATCAAGCAGGAGAATTCCGCATTAGCCGTGAAATCAGGAAAACAGTTTGTTATTTAATTGAGAATATTAATGATGACGGGTACCTTTGTACAAGTATTGATGATGCATCCCGTATTCTAGGTATATCTGTTGAAAAAGTAAAAAAGGCTCTTAAGATTGTCCAAAAACTAGAACCAACAGGGGTTGGAGCCCGGAATCTAAAAGAGTGTATTTTGCTGCAGCTTTTAAGAAGAAGGCAGTTAAGTGACAGCATTAAAGCTGTTGTTATGAATTACCTGGATCTGCTTGCAGAAAAGAGATTTAAAGCCATTTCGCAAAGCCTTGGCCTTACATTAGAAGAAGTAGAAAATATTCATCAAATAATAAAATCTACCGATCCTAAACCCGGGTTAAGTTATTCTCAAAATACAACTTCAGGCTATATAAAGCCGGAGTTAGTTGTCAAGAAGATTGGTGAAAAATTTATTGTGCTGTTTAGCGATGACAGTACATTAAATTTAAAATTAAGTGATTATTATAGGAAGTTAATAAGGAGTAATGAAAGTTCTAATGAAACCAAGAAATATATAAAATCAAAAATATCAAAAGCAATGGAAATTATTAATGCTGTCGAACAGCGTAAGAAGACAGTATTAAATGTGGCAAGCTGCATTATTGAATACCAGGAAGATTTTTTAAGAAAAGGACACATGTTTTTAAAGCCCCTAACTTTAAAAGTAGTGGCAGACAAGGTTGGTCTTCATATGTCTACTGTAAGCAGGACGGTAAGTCAGAAATACATCCAGACACCATGGGGCGTTTATGAATTGAAGTTTTTCTTTTCAGCCCAGCTTAATTCTAACGATGATAAAGCTATATCTGCTAATACCATTAAAAAACTTATACATGACATGATTAAAAATGAAGATAAATCAAATCCATTAAGCGATGAACAGATAAGAAACTTACTCAAAAAAAGAAGTATTGATATTGCAAGAAGAACAGTAGCAAAATACAGGGGTGAACTTGACATACTTTCAGCAAGTTTACGCAAACAAACGATATCTTAAAGCTCTTTTAGGAGTAATGGGAGCATGCTTATCATATCAGGGGTAAAGTCAATATTTAGGCTGAGTTTTTATAACAGTCACCATACCCCGTAAGAAAACAATTCCCATACCAACCATGGAGAGGAAGATAAATATAAGGAGATTGAAGAATTTAAGTCAACGGATCCCTTAAAGTTTCACAAGGATGATCAATTCCTCGTCTAGTTTTCCTGTAGCCCTTTGCCAAAACGGGGTTTTTTCTCTTTGCAAGTTTCAAATATAACACTTTTATTACTAATTACTAATTGAAAGATAATACAAACATTTGGTATACTTGATATAAAGTACTAAATTCGTCTTGTGGGAATTTATCACAGAATTAATTTGCAATTCCCAAAAACAGCTTTTTACAAAAGTCACAACTCTTATATTAGCTTATATGTAAGAACTTCTATACATAATTGTAGGAATTGAGGTGAGGTATATGCCCTAGGAAATCTTTTAAGGGGAAAGAAAATTTAAATATAATATAATTGATATATTAGCGGGAAAATAAGGAAAGAATGCTAAATATATATTAAAAACAAGCGGTAGAAACATATTTTTTTCTGCCCGATAGGTGAAAATAACAAATGGAGGATCATAATGGCAAGAGCTAAGAAGAAACTGAAAGTCATACCCCTTGGAGGGCTGGGAGAAATCGGAAAGAACATTACTGTATTTGAGTATGGAGAGGATATTTTTGTTGTTGACTGTGGAATGGCATTCCCGGACGATGAAATGTTAGGTATTGACCTGGTATTACCAGATACTACATATCTGACAAGGAACAAGGAGCGGGTAAAAGGAATTGTGGTAACTCATGGACATGAGGACCATATTGGAGCACTTCCTTATGTGTTAAAGGAGGTAAATGTACCGGTTTATGGAACCCGGCTTGCCCTGGGACTGCTGGAATATAAGCTTGAGGAGCATGGAATTCTCCCAAATTGCAAGCTCCAAACAGTAACTCAGGGTCAAACCATAGATCTGGGTGTTTTTAAAGTGGAGTTCATAAGATCGACCCACAGTATAGCAGATGCTGTGGCACTGGCTATTCACACCCCGGTTGGTATAGTTGTGCATACATCAGATTTTAAGATAGACTATACTCCTATTTCAGGGGAACCAATCGATCTTCCTCGCTTTGCAGAGCTTGGTAAAAAGGGAGTTTTGCTTCTGATGTGCGACAGTACTAATGTTGAGCGTCCGGGATATACTATGTCAGAAAGAACTGTTGGTGAAGCCTTCGAAGAAATATTTGTTAACGCAAAAAGCAGAATTCTTGTTGCAACCTTTGCTTCAAATATCCATAGGATTCAACAGGTAGTGAATGCAGCTGTGAAGTTTGACCGAAAGGTGGCTATATGCGGTAGAAGTATGATTAATGTTTGCAGGAAAGCAATTGAATTAGGCTATCTGACCATACCGGATGAAGTGCTTGTAGATATTGAGAGGATAAAAAACTATCCATCTGAAAAACTTGTCATTATCTCTACAGGCAGCCAGGGAGAGCCTATGTCTGCACTTTCAAGAATGTCGGCAGGGGAACACAGGCAGGTAGAAATAATTCCTGGAGACCTGGTAGTTATTTCTGCTACTCCTATTCCGGGAAATGAAAAATCTGTATCAAGAGTAATCAATGAGCTGTTTAAAAAGGGAGCCGATGTTATATACGAAGCGCTTGCTGATATCCATGTTTCTGGTCACGCATGTCAGGAAGAACTTAAACTGATGCATCAACTTGTAAACCCAAAGTATTTTCTTCCAGTTCATGGTGAATACAGGCACCTGAAGCATCATGCCAAACTTGCTCAAAGCCTGGGTATGGAAAAGGAAATGACTCTAATCATGGAAATCGGACAAGTACTTGAGATCAATGGAAGAAGTGCCCGAATCAATGGTAATGTTCCGTCTGGCAAAGTGCTTGTTGATGGTCTAGGAATTGGAGATGTGGGCAATGTTGTATTAAGAGATAGAAAACATCTATCGGAAGATGGTCTGATTATTGTTGTTTTAACTATTCAGAAGGAAACAGGCAATGTTATTACAGGACCAGATGTTATTTCAAGAGGTTTTATATATGTCAGGGAGGCAGAAGCATTTATGGAGGAAGTAAAGCAGGTTTGTAAGGAAGCAGTACTTAAGTGCGAAGGCAGGAACTGGTATTCTAAAAAGAGTATAATCAAGGAGACATTAAGAGAGTACGTATATCAAAAGACCAAGAGAAGACCTATGATATTACCTGTTTTAATGGAGATATAATTTAATTTATCATTTTATGAGACTGTAATTAGTTCTGTGGCAATGTACATTCAAATTACAGTCTCTAAGTGTTTTTGAGCTGCCTTCATTTTTTCATGAGGTTCATCCAGCAATTACAAACATCCTTAAAGTAGTCCCAAAAAAATTTACGCAGTACGGTTTCCCACATTTGAGTCGTTTTTCATTTATTGACATATAAATTTGAATAGAATATAATGAAATTAATATATTAGGAAATTCTAATATGATAAAGTGAGGTGGAGTATAATGTCTAATATGGGAAATCAACTTGTAAGTATCTGTGATTCGGATATTCTATATATAATGATTAGCCAGTATTAGCCTTACCCCATGGAAAATAGAAATTATCATCTGTTATTTCCCTCCAATAATAATCTGGTGCTCTGTTTGATGATTTAGTTACAGAAGTTATAACTGCATATGAAACACGAATTCTTTCTTTTGGAATACCTAAATTAATTAATTCATTCTTTAGTCTTACATGAAATTCTCCAGCTAAACAAAAATCATCTACAATAAGTATGTTCTTATCTTTAAAGGAAAGAATGGCTTTGGGAATAAATATATTCCAGTCATCAGAAACATTTAATTTAATATATCCTTCAATATTAGCATTGACGTCTCGCTCATCTTTAATTAATGATATCCCAACGAAAACTTGGATATCATGTCCCATTTTACCGATTAATACTTCAGAAATTATTCCACCTCTTAATCCAGGAGTTAATATAACATCTGGTTTAAATTTATCTTTTTTTAACTTAGACCATAAAAAATCGGTAAATATTAGGACATCATGCCACTCCATTTTTTTAAGTGCTTTTTTTAATCTTTTAGATTCCATTCCGTAAAAAATTGTTAAAATAACACCTATTACAGAAATTACTCCAAAAACCCAACTAGCTATTGGTGTTAATGATTCAGTTGACACTATGTATCACAACCTTTTGTTATTTTATCAAGATAAAGAATCATAATAAGCAGAACATATAGTTTTTTTATACTTACAATAATCGTTGAGCTTATTTTTCCAAAACAGTCTAATATTTTGACAATAATCAAACCAATCGCATTCTGTATTATCACAAAAGCGATTCATATAACATCTATGTATTAAATTTACTATTGTATCTGCAACATTTGGTATATTGTTTATCGATAAATTAAACCTATTCCTTGCATACAATTCTATTACATAGCAGTTTTTAAATGAAAAACTTAATTCAGGCACAACATATGGAAACAATTCTAATGCTGTTTTGTTGAAATATTTCTTAACTATTGCTTTGGTATTTTCATATAAATCTAAAAATTCAGAAGCATTAGGAGGCTCATATTTATCATAAGATAGCTCAGATAAAGTAGGTATCTCATTTAAATGATAATAAAAATAATCACATATATCTAACATTTTCTTAAACATATTATTTTTAATTATCACTAAACCTGGTACCACAGAAACTTTATCATTACTTAAAAACTTTATTTTTTCTATATTTTTATTGGTATCAACAGAATAAGGGTCAATATCATAAGGGTTTTCAAGCGAAACGACAAACTTGTTTACACTACTATTTTTAGCCTTACTCATTACTTCTGTATCTAAAAGTAACCCATTAGACAAAACATAAGGCTCGATACCTAATATTTTATATACTTTTTTAGATAAGTCAAATATTCTATCTCCGATTACAAGAGGTTCTCCTCCTGAAAATCTAACATGTATGTTCTGTGTATAATTATCTATAAAATATTTTATGAGCAATAAATAGGTATTAAATATATTATCGTCTATGTCGCAAAAGTATTTGTTTGGTGAAAATCGGGAATAAAAATGACAATATGAACAACGACAATTACATCTCTCTGTTATATTTATGCTAAAACATATTGTATCTTTTTCGTTCATCATATTTTTAAAAATCAATGCACAGAGTTTGATACATGTTTTTTCGTAATTGATTGATTTATTACAATTAATTTCAGCGTTGCAGCCTTTGATGTTTTTTTAGAATTACTTTTTTTCATAAGATTTTCCCCCTCTTTAGCCTACTTAGCTTTTTCCTGTGTTTTATTATCAGTGTTATTTTTTAGTCATAATACAATTTCCCTTTCAATAACA
>JBMOLK010000068.1:0-18462 GCA_049325575.1 Bacillota bacterium
TTTACAGCTTCCTTTATGTTCTATATTAAGGAAACAATGTTTAGCAGAACTCTTTATTCAGCCTTCACAATTACCAGCATAGTCATGTTGATTGCAGAAAGATTCATATATGTATACTCAATCAATAAGTATCGAGGTAATAATACTACAAATGTGGTTCTTGTAGGTGATCTCAATGTAGCCCTCAAGTTTGTATATTTCTTAAAGAAGACAAATATTAAAATAAATGTTGCAGGCTATGTTAACGTTCACAGCAACCAGCCCTTTAAAAGCAGGAAAACACTTGGTTATATAGAAGATCTGGAAGAAATACTTAAAGGCAAGGTAGTTGATGAGGTAGTATTTGCACTACCCAAAACCTATGTGGGGGAAGTAGAAAAGTATGTGTACATATGTGAAGAGATGGGAGTAACAGTTAGAATAATTCTTGATTTATATGACCTTAAAATTGCAAAGACTCATCTTGGCTGCGTCGGCACTCTACCTATGCTTACATACCATTCGGTAAACCTAAACGAATTTGAGCTGCTTCTAAAAAGAGCTATGGATATAGCAGGGGCATTGGTAGGCCTTTTCATTACAGGTATTGCATCAATATTTATAATCCCTGCAATTAAATTATCATCTCCCGGCCCCATACTCTTTAGCCAGGATAGGGTAGGATTAAACGGGAGAATCTTTAAAATTTATAAGTTCCGTACCATGTATATAGATGCAGAAGAGCGTAAAAAGGAACTCATGGCCCAAAACCAGGTCAGCGGAGGCCTGATGTTTAAAATCAAGTCTGACCCAAGGATCACACCCCTGGGAAAGTTTCTTAGGAAGACAAGCCTTGATGAGCTTCCCCAGTTTATAAACGTATTTAAGGGAGATATGAGCCTTGTCGGTACCAGACCGCCAACTGTTGATGAAGTAAGCAAATATAAAAGCTATCACCGCAGGAGAATCAGTTTCAAGCCCGGCCTTACCGGTATGTGGCAGGTAAGCGGCAGGAGCAATATAACGGACTTTGAAGAGGTTGTAAAGTTAGATACACAATACATAGATGAGTGGTCAATATGGCTTGATATAAAGATAATTTTAAAGACAATATGGGTTGTAATCAAAAGAAACGATGCCTATTAACAGGCATCGTTCTTGTATGCATAGAATATTTTAGTTATTACAATGCCTTTATTTGCACCCCTATACCTTTATTTTAATAATAGTTCAATTATAGGTTCGATGATTGCTTGCCTAGAATCAAGTAGAACTTTTCAACAAGTCGTCTACGCTTAATTATTCCTAGCATGAGTGGTTTTTCGTTTTATAAAGTCCTTTTTCTCTTAAAATTATAAATATTTTGGATAGCACTTTTACTGTTAAATAACCCACTAGTGTTTATAACTTTTTCATCTTCTATAGTATGCACATTGTTTTTTCCCTTAACTTTCTTACCTGTTTATCTGTTAAACAATTTAAAGTAAATGCTTATATATTTTTCGTCAGTCTTAAACTATTAAGATCCTATTTCTTATATAAATCCAGCCACTTTTTTGTTGAACTATCTCTATCAAGCATATTATACCTTATTGCATGCTGCAATCTTTCTAAAGAAGGTCTTGGAGAATTCCAAAAAGTTTGTATGTCTTTTATCCATAAATTCAAATTGGAAAGCTCATTATATTTCATAATACCTAATCCAATATCAGCTTCCTTACTTACATTATCTGAAGCAATGCAAAAACATCCCGCAGCCTGTGCCTCAATTAGTGTAACGGGTAACCCTTCCCCTAATAATGATGGTAAAATAAAAACGTTAAACAAATGCATGAAATCCGGTATATTGCTTCTTCTACCCACTAATTTAATAAACCTTTCTAATTTGTACTTTGATATAGCATTTTGTATTAAACCTCTGTCTTCACCCTCTCCAACTAATATAAATACTACATCTAAATCCATCTGTTTTGCAATTTTAGCCAGCTCAATAATGAATTCTTGATTTTTCATTTTACATAATCTTCCTACATGACCGACAACTATAGTATTATTACCTATGCTAAACTCAGAACGCAATGCGTTGACATTTGAATTATTTCTAATCATATAAGACTGACTGTCAATTCCATTACTGACAATATCGAAATCAGCTTGCCTTCCAAATAGGTATCTACCAGCAGCATCACCACAAGCTACATAGTCAGTAGCATAATTTTTTATTAAAAATTTAAAGATCGGAATAGCAATTATCCTTTTCAGTATTGATGCAGGACGTTGAATAGTTGTTACATGAGAATGGGTGATACGTTTTTTTATACCAGCTTTTTTAGCTGCTAATAGTCCAACCCCCGATTGCATGGAAGTGTGCATATGGATTGCATCAAAAGGGCCATTTTTCATAAGTACACTTTTAATTTCGCGATAATACCTAAAAAGTCCTTGTTCCCTTACATCTCCACTCAGTATATATACATTGGATCCTAGTTCCTTACACCACTTAACCGATTCTTCAAGATACCCTGGATGAGTAATAAAATCAAATTTAATACTAGAATCTTTTTTGTTTAAAAGTACATTAAAAATAGCGCTACTATCTCCACCTACCCCTAAGTGGCCAACAACGTGAACTACACGCATAATCCCCCTCCATTATCCTAAACCACGATTATAACCTAATAATATGTTTATAAACTCTTATAGGTTTGCAATTGCTTACAAAAATATCAAAACGTTTTCTTCTTAAAACCTCCTTCTTCAATATTTAACAATACTATATATCAATTCAAATTATCTACACTGCTTTAGTTTGGTAAAAAATGAAGGACTCAAACTCCTTATATTTGAAATAACCCAACCCATAAACATTGAAAATAAAGTGCTCTTAATTTTTACAGGAACCAACATTATCTTCATTTTTTTCGATGTTGGCCTTGCTGTACTGAGAGAATTCCTTGTATGTTTATGTGTTATAATTCTTTTTACCTCAGCATATTTCTCTATTAAAGCCATTTCAGGGTTATTATTAAATAAATTCTCTATACAGCCTATTGCTCTCTCTATATATCTCCGTGCTAAAAACTCCTCTGCATCGGGAGAAACCACACCAAATTCTTCAAAATATTTAATTAGATTTTCATGCTCTCTAATTCTTATATTAAATAAATCAGCAATATGTTTAGTCGTTGATGATCCTTCACGCTCTCTAATATAGTGATAATAACAGTTACTGGTTATACATATTTTTTCACACTCTTTAAGATAACTCTTATTAAATTCAAAATCTTCTCCAAAGTTAAACTTCGGAAATGTAATACTTTTTTGTCTTATTAGATCCAATCGGTATAATTTGTTCCAAACATTATAAAGCAGGTGTTTATCCCAAAGTTGTACAAAGTCCTTTTTAAATTCCTCTTTCGAAGGATATATAGAATCTGGGAAGTTAACACAGTATTTATCTATTCTCAACTGCTTGTCTCTACTCAAATAATTAGACTCAAAATAAAAACCACAAATTACTAAATCACTATTGTTTTTTTCTCCAAGCTCATACAAATTCAATAACATTTCTTCTTCAATATAATCATCTGCATCCATAAAAAAAACGTACTTACCATTTGCCATATCTAACGCTCTATTTCTTGAGTAAGAAACACCGCAGTTTTTCTGATGAATAACTTTAACTCTAGTGTCATTCTTAGCATATTGATCACAAATCATCTCTGAACCATCAGTTGATCCATCATTTATAAGAATAATCTCGATATCTTTCAATTTTTGATCAATAACTACTTGCAAAGTTCTCTCTAAGTAATTTCTTACATTATAAATAGGTATTATAACACTGACCTTGTACATATATACTCCTTCTATTTATAGTTATAGTTCCCCAACACCAATTGTTACATCAATAAATGTTTTTCTACCTTCTATCACCCTTTAGCCTTTCAAAACCCAATATTTACTCCGGCAAACTCTAATAACGTCGTTACGATAGTATACTATGTTAGCAATAAATATAATTATAAAACAACAAACTGATATAGCATCCATGTAAGGCAAATCAGTTGTCATTATAATTGCTTGAAAGAGTAATATAATAAAACTGAATATATTAATTGGCCATTCCATATTTATCGTTACGTATTTTTTAGTATCAATAATCCTAAACAGCACAATAATGAGATAGCTCAGTACGCTTGCAATCAAAGCTCCATATATTCCAATAAAAGGTATAGTTGTAAAGCAAATTAATAGACTACTCACTGCACCTATCATTGTTGAAATCATTGCCATCTTAGTCTTTTTTACTGCTATATAGAATGTTCCGAAATACACTGAATAGCAATTTAAAGCGGCGGAAACTAATAGTAAAGGAATATAAATCCATGATCTATAAAAATCGCCTTTTAATAATGCTCTTGCTATCAATGGTATAGTCATAATTAAACTTGAACATGCAACAAAAATAAATGCCGAATATATTTTGAAAACATCTGAAAAGAACTTGTCGCTCCCATTTTCTTTAATCTCTTTTGCTGAAGAAAACTGCCATGCCTGCTGAAAAATTGTTGATAACAAATTTACCATAGACGGCAATTTACTAGCTGCTGTGAATAAGCCAGCCATGCTAGCTCCACAAAAACCAATTATTATATATCTACTGGATATGTTTGTAATCCACCATGAAATCATGTTGGGAATCTGTGGCAAACTAAATATAAGCATCGTTTTAAGTAATTTATTATCGATATATGTAAACGAGATATATTGATAAACTTTAGACGTAAATAGTATAAAAACAGCTGAAACAATATTTGCAAGAACTATTGATATCAGATATCCTTGAATCTCCATAGGAAAAATCAAAAGAAAAACAATATTAAATATAAATAGCATCAAAGCATTAAGTACACCACTTATAGCAAATCTCTTTACATGACCAATGCCTCTTGCAAATTGAGCTAATAACTGTCTTAATGAAGTTGAAAACAACATTAAAGCAAAATACCATGCATATTCGTATTTTATAAAAGTATTACTAATAAAAATAACTATACTAATTATAAAGAAACTTATTAATAATATGTTTATACCATTTGACAACAATTTTTTATGGTTTGCATCCTTATCAATAGAAAATCTGAACACAGCTTCATATATACATAATGATGCTATAGGCATTGCAAATTCTACGGAGTTATTCATAAGCTCTGCAATCCCATAATTTCCCGTTGTCATTGCACTGGTATACAATGTCATCAAAAAGAGTTGTATTAATTTTACCAAGACATTTCCAACTGCAAAAATTACAGTATTAGATAAAAGCTGTTTAAATTTATTGTTCATATTAGCTTCCTTACCTTTTTGTGATAATAAGGTTATTTCAACTTGCTCTTAACTTTCTCATACTTTATACGCATTCTCTTAGACATCAAATAACTGTGATCATTAATAAATCTACTTACTTTGTTTTTTAAACTAGGTTTCCGTTTATAAAAATATTTCCGTCTTGCAAATTCAAAATCCCTATTTATTAAATAATCACTCCAAAAATCATCGGACAAAGAATTTTTTGCGTACGGATTAGAAAGGCACTTGTTTCCAACCATCGCTTCCTCAATAGTTTTAGGAACAACAATATAACTTCCCTTAATCTCATTAAATATGTGGCTACCATTTGGTGAGTTAATTACAACCAAGGATATTCCCTTTTCATCATTCCTAAATTTTTTATCATCAGAAATATAACCCCAAAAGTCTGCTATGGTTATGTCACTTGGCCGATTAAGATTAGTAAATTTGCAATTATGGCAACATTCCCTTGAAAAATAGTCATTTAAAAACCCTATCAAATAAGGGTCAGTAAAAGCATCAGCAATATAGGATTGATGGGTAAGAAAGTCTATTTTCATACTAAAGACGGTCCAGCTTGGTTTCTTATACCTAAATTGTATATTACTAATATCATTATTTATTGTTTTCCTTATATATCCAATATAATCTTTGAAAACTAACGGCGATGGAACACCATGACATACAAAATCAACAGTTATTAAATTCTCATATTTATTACCTAAATATTGTTTCAATCCAGCATTTTGACAAGGTGTACCTGTAAATAAAACAAGTTGCTCATATTTCAATCGTTCTTTAACTATTTTATAAATATCTCCTATATAACTTTGGACATATTTAGAACCTCTAAAATGCTTTAATTCTTCTAAACTGTTCGCTTCAGCATGAATAACCTTAAATTCATCATCAAATCTAGCACCAAATACCGTACCATTCTTGGAAATTACATATTGAGCTATTCCTGTAAAGACACCACCAGAAGTACTTTTTTGTCTTAATTCACCATCCGTTGACCAACATGCCAAAATCTGTTTTTGAAAATCTGATATACACTGCTTATTAAGTAATGGACAAGCTTCTCTACACACACCGCAGTCAATGCAAATATCCATGTCAATCTGTGGAACATAAAAACCTTTTGAATCCGTTTTTATATTAATAGCTCCACCATTACACGCCGAATAACAGGCCATACATCCTGTACAGATATTTTCTTCGCAAACCACCAAACTAAACAGCTCCTCTTTCAATTATCAAATAAAGTTTCTGATAATAGTTCTTGTCAAAGTAATCATCAATATTGTATTCACATTCTCTTTGTAAAATTTCACAAGCTTTTTTGTACGCATCCTCTAATGATCTAGCATAATATACACAATTATCATAAACACCCTTAAACCAATCCACTCCAGAAGATAACTTATGGTCCGTCGAATCAATCACTATTACTGGAGTCTGTGAAATTAATGAAAATATCGTTCCATGATATCTATCTGTTATAACTAATTTATAATTGGAGAATTTTTCAAAAGTACTCTCTATAATACCTTTTATATTCTTTACTAATTCATCACGGCCTACGCTTATTGTTGTATCTGTAATATCAGTCCGAGTAATACTTAAAAAACGCCGCCTTAAATCAGCAATTTGGGATTTTTCATAATATTGTTCACTATCATTCCTCATACAAAATAGAATTCCTTGCCTTTGATTCTGATAACGATACTTTCCAATTAAAGATGTTACAATATCTGGATATAGTAAAACCTCTGCAGTTTTAAACATTTTCTTTGCAGTTTCATAAGAAACCTTGTCTCTGGCCATTAGAGTAATTCTTTTATGTCTGTTATATATCCTTTCCGTAATAGCCTTTTGTTTCTCGGAGGTAAAAAGTATTGTTTGAGGAAAAAACACAATTTTGTTATCAGGGAAATGTTCAATTATCAATCTATGAACCCTTTCATCAGGGTGACTATCTGTAATGCAATAACCACTTTGAAAAATAATTAAATCACTCAGCGCTATTTGCTTTTTTAATATTTTTAAGAATGCAGACCTACTTGAGTTAACCGGGTCTGTTGGAATTTCTACTACTTCATAATCATTGTAGTAGTTATCTAACCATCTCCTAATACATAAATTCTGTGCTTGATCGCCCAGGTTTGGATGCATAGCTACACAGAAGTACCAAATCCTTTTTTTCTTATCACTATTAACTGATGAGAGTTTATTAATAATTAGTTTAGAATCCTTCTTATCTCTAGGATAGTTAATAATCTTTCTAAATGCTCTATAAGGAACTTTTAAAATGATTGACAGTATTTTGTTTTTTCGTACTTTCCTTTTTAATTCAGAGATCATATCCTTCCCCCTTCAACTTAACTTTTCATGTTTCATATTTGCCAGAAGAATTTATATGGAATAATTCCATACCATTCAGGTCTAAAAATAGCTACAATCAAATAGTATGCTAAAGTTAAAACTAAAATCAAGTGGAGTACTAGTATCTTTAGCTTTTTATCACCAATACTTTCAAAAGTCATCGGAATCCATACCAGGTAATATATTGAAAAATATGGAACTACCCTTGTTAATATATACATCCTTGTTCCTAAAATATAACAAAATAGACATATGGAAACCATATACGCAACAAAATCATAGCTAAGAGTTTTCATTTCCAATACACATTGCTTTTGTAAGTAGCCCCTGTTCTTATTACAAATAAATAAACCCAATAATAGTATAGATAAACATATTGAGACATTAAAGATCATACCAAAATAATTAGAAGATGCATATACCGAATCCTCATAGCTAGCATACTTACTTAAAATCTTAACTGCAAATAAAAATAATCTATTAAATATCAAAAAACCTATAATAGATGTCATCAAGGTAATTGGAAATGACAGCTTACTATATTTTATTTTAACAAAAAATATTACTACCAAAACGAATAACGCTGATTGATGAAATAAACTAGCTATTACTACGAACAATACAAATCTTATAATTTTTTTTTCTTTTAGGTATTCAATACCAAAAAGAATTATTGATAGTGCAATTACTTGTCTCATCAAATTTAGATAATCAGCATATATATTTAGTGTTATAAACAAATATGAACTCAATACAACATTACATGAATTTTTATAAATAAACCTTCCAATTGAATACGAAGAAAACAGACTAGTTACAATCAAAAGTAACTGTGGTTCTCTTGAAATATAACTCAATACTTTACAGAGCACTGTAAAACCTAATTCATAGCGAAATAAATAAAAACTAGTCCAATCAACTTGCGCTATCCTTTCATATGCTCTATAGAACTGGTCAGTATCATTACCTACAGCATAGGCCCGAAGTGCTGATATAATTGCCGTCATACCAAAAAAGAAAATCAAATAACTACGTCTATATTTGTTGTTATTGCTTACATTGAAAAGAAAATCAATTATTCCTATCATTAAGATTAAAACAATATAAATTAGCATTAAGCTCCTACCCTTTTTCTTTAGTCTCAAAGAAAGGACTAAACCAGAATCATTTCACACCTCTATAAAATATTTAGGCTTACCAAAGAACTCCAACTACAACAGCACTTTCAGAAAGATCGCTGGCACCTCACCTATTAGTACATGACTTTCAACTGCTATTATCAATAGTTAGAGCACCTCACCTCCACTGTTAAATAGAACAGTTTAACTTTTTAGAATCTTATAAACTATCTCCTATCCAAAGTTTTTATTACACAACAGTTCTAGCCAACGTGATATAAAAAAATGTTTATCAAACTTATAAGGTTTAATACATACAAAATTAAACTATCTTTATTTCTGATAGGTATAAACATAACTTTCAAATAAGGTGTATACAGGATATTAATAATTCTTCATTTCTTCTTTCTTGACCATATTCTACTACTTCATAAAGCTCTTGATAAAATCGCAGATTAATTAGTCTTGTACTTATTATAAATCTATTCATACTTATAGTTATAATACGATGCTCTGCCTATGTCCAACTTAGTAAGCACAACCCCTATAATATGAGCACTTACACTTTCTAATGCCTTCTTTGCACGCTTTGCCATATCAATTCTTGATTCACTGCTTGCTACTACAAGCATGGTTCCATCTGTTATTCCCGCAAGAATTGCTGCATCAGTAACTTGTCCAACCGGTGGAGTATCGATAATAATAACATCATACTCACCCTTTAGCTGCTCCATAAGGCGCTGCATCTTATTTGAGCTAAGCATCTCATATGGATTTGGTGGTGTTGGACCGCTTGTAAGTATGTAGAGGTTTGGGATATCACTTTTTTCAGATACCTTGATTTTAACACTGTCTTTTGTATCTGTAAGTATATTGGTAAGTCCTTCATTATTCTTAATGCCAAAATAAAGATGTACTTTAGGCTTTCTAAGATCTGCATCCATTAAAAGAACTTTCTTTCCGCCACGTGCAAGAGTTACAGCCAGGTTAACTGCTGTCACGGACTTGCCATCACTCATGGATGGACTGGTTACAACTATTGTTTTTATCTCTTTGTCTATACTTGCATAATGAAGATTTGTACGAAGTTCTCTAAAAGCTTCTGTAGCCGGAGCCTTAGGATCATTCTTTGTAATAAGATTCTTAAGGTACTCCTGCTCAAGTTCCTTCTGGTCTTTATTCTTTTTCTTTCCTCTTTTACCGCCTTCAAACTTTGGTATAGTACCGATTACATTAAGCCCAAGCTGTCTTTCTACTTCTTCTGGCTTTTTAAATGTATGGTCAACAAATTCAAGGAGATATATCAAAGAAGCTCCCAGCAGTAACCCTAAAAGTCCTGCTAATCCAATATTCATCTTCTTGTTCGGTTTAATAGGATTTTTAGGAACCTTAGCAGTGTCAATTACTTTAACATTTTTAACCTCTATAATATCGGATGCCATTTGCTGTATTATGGTTGCAAGCTCGTTAACAACATTTGCTGCAAGCTCGGGATCAGTATCTTCATAGCTTATGCTGAATATTCTTGAATCCTTCACAGTTCTTACATCAACATTACCCTGGAACTTTCCTGCATCTACTCCCAGCTTTTGTTGAATATCTTCAGCAACGCGCCTGGACTTAAGTATTTCTCTATAATCAACAACAAGCTGATTGTTTACCTGGATATCGGCAAAGCTTAAATCAACCTTTCCGTTTTCTTTTCCAAGGAATAGTGTAGACTGGGCTTTATAGACAGGCTTAAGATAAAACTGTGTGACAGCAAATGCAGAAACTGTGGCAAGCTCAAAGCATATGGCTATCAGGTACCATCTTTTCAACAATAAATACATTAACTCACGTATATCTACTTCTACAAAATCAACTTTCTGCATATGTAAGTGACCCCTTCTAAAAATTAAATTATTCTTCTTCTAAAATGTAAGAATACTCAAAAAAAAGTTCTTTTGCCCTATCATAATCCCCGCCAAGAGTTCTCTGTAAGTAGGCCTTGAGTTCGGCAGTCTCCTCTTCATCATACCCATCCCTGCCAAGGGCTTGAATATATCCTATGTCTACCTTTGAATAAATTCTCCTAAAATCAGCAAGATCATAATCACTTATTTCATCCCTGTGCTCTCGTATTTTTCTTTCAACCCAACTTTCCGATTTGGCATTGTTTGTTGGAGTTGGTGAGGGTACAGGTGTCGTTATCGTTGTTTCACCATTTTCTTCATGTCTGTTTTGTGTTTTAAGTGGTACTGATGGTCTTGGAGTATCCTTTACAATTTCAGGACTCTCTTTATTGCCAACCTCTTTGGGTGTTTCTATAACATCCTGATTTTTTTCAACATCCGATACATTCTTTTGCGTTGCAATCGGTGGTGATTTTGTCTCTACTGCCCCTCCTTCTAAGTCAACTCTTCTTGTACTGCCTGCATTAGCATTCATAAGAACAGGTACCATAAGCCCTGCCCCCAAGGTCAACAGTACAGCCAGGATTATAATAATCCATTTTTTCATTCAAAAACTCCTTTAACCCACTTTCTCGGTTACATAGGCCGCATCCCTATTTTACATAAATTCCAATTTATTGTCAATTCATAAAGTGTTATTTATACGTTAAATTTTAAGTTCCTAAAGAGCCCTCCTAAGAAGAAGCTTCTCTTTACACTTGTCATTCTCTCTATATCCTTATTCTCAACTACCCTTAAAGGGTTTATATACATCAACCGTTCTGCATTTTCTGCTCCGCAGATCCTGGCTAGTCTCTTCTCCACTTCATTCTTATCGCTCATTACCCTTCTACCACCATGGGAATCAGATGCTATAAAATGAACCATACCAGCCCTAATCAGTCTGATTGCTTCCTTTCGAGCCTTTTTTCCATGCTTGCCCAATATGCTTCCTGCATTAATTTGGATCAGGGCACCATTATCAACAAGTTCATCTAGAAGTTCGCTTTTTCTATAGTCGGAACAATAGCGCTCCGGATGTGCTATTATAGGTACAAGACCTTCTACCTGCATGGAAAACAAGAGATTTGAAGCATACTTGGGGATAATCTCAAAAGAAAATTCAACAAGCACATACCTGGAATTGTTCAATGAAAGAATTTCTCCACTCTGTATCTTCATAGCAGTATCATGGGATGCAAAAACTTCCATGCCGGGATAAATCTCAATATCAATGCCTTCCTTATGTATCTCTTCCTGGAGCAGGGAAACCTTGTATTTTATATCCTCTGGCAGCGGCATATAGCTTTCACAGCCAATAAAATGCGGGGTAGCAATTATCCCACTTACACCTCTTTGCTGCAGCTTTCTGCATAGCTCCAATGATTCTTCCAATGTCCCCGGTCCATCATCTATTCCGTGAAGAACATGACAATGTATATCAATCATCTATCGTCTTCCTTTATTTACCTTGTAAGCTTTTTCATCATTTAGCTCAAATGAACATAAAGTAAAATACAGTATAATTATACCATCGAATCAATTACCACTCAAGGTAAATATTAGCTGTAAAACCCAATATTTTAGGCAGCTGGACATGTCCCCAGCTGCCTAACCCTATATCCAGCATTTATTATTGTTGAGTTGATGCTTCTTTAGCTTCCATGCACTTTACCAATACGGTAAATGCCTCTGCCCTGGTTACGTTTTTCTTAGGCTTGAATGTATTGTCAGGATATCCTTTTACAAAGCCCAATTCAACTGATTTCGCTATGTATCCTTCTGACCATTTTGATATCTGATTGGCATCAGTAAAGCTTAGTTTAGGATCTTCCGTACTGCCAAACCCAAATGCCTTCATCACCAATACAACCATTTCTTCTCTGGTTAGCTCTTTTGAAGGCCTGAATGTATTGTCTTCATATCCTGTTATAATACCTTTATCTACTGCAGTCTGGACATATCCTTTTGCCCATGCAGGTATTTTATCAGCGTCTTTAAAAGTAAGTTCAGGTTTCTCTACAGGCTCCAAGCCCGCTGCCTTTACAAGCATTACAGCCATCTCTGCTCTTGTTACGCTTGTATCAGGCTTTACAGAGCCATCTGTATATCCGGTTACTATCTTCTTATCAGCCAGTTTAATAACATTTTCCTGTGCCCAGTGACCTGAAATATCCTTAAAAGGAAGTGCAGGAACATCTGTAACACTTGGCTCGACTATAGGTGATGGAGATGGTGTCACTGATGGTGATGGCGATGGTGACGGGGAAGGTGATGGTTGGTTACCTCCAGGATTACCTCCACCTGGATTACCACCGTTACCTGGTGTTGTCACTCCAGGCGGTACCGGTATAGAGCCATTATACATACTTTTTCCTACTTCATCTACTAAAAATTCCTTGAAATAGTATATTTCCACATTAGAATAGGAATTAATTATTCCTTCCATCTTTACAACCAGATCACTAAAATTTCTTATATTTTTAGCAACCAGTGTCTCAACGGAAAGTATAAGACTGTCAAGCTCTTTAATAGCGGTTGAGTTTTTGTCAATTCTAATATCCAACTTATAAGAATCGTTTGGATCATCATTAAAAACCTTTTCATCCCCATTAAAGAAATTCACAATACCAAACAACTGAATAAACAACCTTAGCCCTGAATCATCCAATTCATTTCCGGTGACTTCTTGGTTTATTCTTTTAGCTATACTGCTAAAGTTGCTTGTATGATATCTTGCACTTGGAAGCTTAAAATTCTTAATCTCCTTCATTACATCTTCTTTATGAGTGTCAGGATATTCAGCATAAGACTTAAGAGCCTTTTCAATATCCGAATCGGACATTGAAAGCTTTAGAATAGTTTTTGTGTCATCAACATACTCAGCATAATTCTGCGGTGTGATTTTCATAAGAACATCATCAACAAACTTATCTCTTGCAGCCTTCTCCAATTTCATAGCCTCAACTATTACCGTCTGTAATGGATCAGGTGATGTCACGTTAGCATATGCAACGCTTGCTAGCACACCAAAAATCAAAACAATAGCAATAACACTGCAAAGTATATTTTGCAGCAACTTGTTAAAATTCTTATTCATTGTTGCCCCCCCTAAATTAACATTTCCCTTTTGTTATTTCAAAATGCTAAAGCCCGCGATACATGGGGGCTTTAGCATTTTTAGTTTAAAGTCAAATCATCTTAAATTAGTCTACTCAATTACCATTATCTGTATAATTTTTAAACCAGATTGCACGTGATAATATTATCACAATTGACATTATATTGCAATAAAAATATAAAAACAAATAGAAAATTTTATAAAATTTTAGGACTCATGTCCACCCCGCCTAAAAGATGGTAGTGAAGGTGAAATACCGTCTGTCCAGCCCCTGCACCGCAGTTGGTAATAAGCCTGTATCCTCTATCCAGGATACCCAGCTTCTCTGCTACTTTGTTTGCAGCCATGTGAATGTCTATCAGTATTTGGGCATTTCCTTCATTAATATCCTTCACATTCACTATATGCTCCTTTGGAATAATCAACACATGCACCGGAGCTGCCGGGTTAATATCCTTTATGGCTATTACCCTGTCATCCTCGTAATAAACAGTAGAAGGCAGTTCCTTATTTATTATCCTGCAAAAAATACACCCGTCCATTAAAGCACGCTCCTCTTCTATTCCTTAATCTGTGACTCTATTACCTTAACTGCATATTGCACTGCCTCATCTATTTTGGAAACATCCTTCCCCCCGGCTTGAGCCATGTCAGGACGTCCGCCTCCACCTCCGCCTGCTATCCTGGCAACTTCCTTAATAATATTACCCGCGTGTACACCCTTTGAAACAACATCCTTTGTTGCCATAACCACAAAGCTGACCTTATCACCATAGCTGGTGGCAAGAACCACCACCCCGGAGCCCATCTTGCTTCTGATGGTATCCCCTGTATTTCTTAAAGCCTCCATATCAAGCTGGTCAAAGCGGGCGGTTATCAGCTTTATTCCTTTAACATCAGAAGCCTTGGATAAAACCTCATCAAGAGAGCCGCTGACAAGCTTGCTTCTAAGCTGCTCGATCTCCTTTTGAGCATTTTTTACATCAGCTACTAATGCTTCTATCTTTTTCACGCTTTCCTGCGGGTTGGTTTTCAGAGCCTGTGCAACATCATTTATAAGCTTTTCCCTCTCATCAAGGTATTCCAAAGCCGCTTCTCCTGTAAGAGCCTCTATTCTCCTTACGCCTGAAGCTACTCCGCTCTCTCCAAGTATCTTTATGAATCCGGCCTGTGATGTAGTGCCAAGGTGAGTTCCCCCACAGAGTTCTATGCTATAATCTCCTATCTTTACAACCCTTACAACATTGCCGTACTTTTCACCAAACAGAGCTGTTGCCCCCAGCTTCTTTGCCTCATCTATATTCATCTCTCTTGCGTCAACAGTTATGCTTTCCAGTATCTTTTCATTTACCTCTTTTTCAACCCTTCTTAATTCATCAGCTGTCATGGCTTGAAAATGGCTGAAGTCAAATCTCAATCTATCAGGCTCAACTAAAGATCCTGCCTGGTTTACATGGATTCCAAGCACGTTTCGAAGGGCCTTGTGAAGAAGATGGGTTGTTGTATGGTTTCTTGCAACTGCAGCCCTTCTCTTGCTGTCAATCACAGCCTTTACTTTTGTTCCCTTTCTGATTTGACCTTTTTCAACTACACCGGTATGAAGGTATTTACCGTCATCCGTCTTTTTACAGTCATCAATCCTCATCTTTAGGTCAGCCGACTCAATGAAGCCTTCATCTCCAACCTGTCCGCCGCTTTCTGCATAGAAAGGTGTCTTATCCAATATAACAGTCACTGCATCCCCTTCCTTCGCAGTATCCACAACCTGGCCTTCCTTTATTATATAAACGACTTCAGCTTCTGCCTGGTTTTCGCCATATCCGACAAACTCCGTCTTTATGCTTTTGTCAAGATTGGAATAGATATCATTGCTCCATGCAGAGCCCTGTTTGCTTTTATAATCTTCCTTGGCAGTTATTATGTGCTCCTTCATCTTCAGTTTGAAGCCTTCTTCATCAACACTGATACCGTTTTCCTCTGCTATTTCCCTGGTCAGGTCAATGGGGAATCCGTAAGTTTCGTGAAGTCTGAAAGCCATTTCACCTGTAAGCACAGTCTGGTCTTTCTCTTTTGTCTCATTTATATACTTGTTTAATATGACAAGTCCCTGGTCTATGGTTGCTTCAAATTTTTCTTCCTCTATCTGGATTACTTTCTTAATGTTTTCCGACCTCTCAACAAGCTCCGGATAGGCCTCCTTCGACTCGTTTATAACAACCATGGCAACATCAAAGAGGAAAGGCTTGTCTATGCCGAGGAGCTTCCCATGCCTTGCCGCTCTTCTTAAAAGCCTTCTTAATACATAGCCTCTTCCTTCATTGGAAGGTATAACTCCATCCGATACCATCATGGTGGTGCTTCTTATATGGTCTGTTATAACCCTTATTGAGACATCTGTCTTGTATGACTTGCCGTACTCTACACCGGCAATTTTGCATATATGGTTAAGAACATTTCTTACAGTGTCCACTTCAAAGAGATTGTTTACATCCTGCATTACGCAGGCAAGCCTCTCAAGTCCCATACCTGTATCAATGTTTGGGTTCGGAAGCCTTGTGTAGTTGCCTTCTTCATCCTTGTTGAACTGAGTGAATACAAGATTCCAGACCTCAATGAACCTGTCACAGTCACAGCCTACCTTACAGTCAGGCTGACCGCAGCCTTTATCAAGACCCCTGTCAAAATAGATTTCGGAGCAGGGTCCGCAGGGACCTGTACCGTGTTCCCAGAAGTTGTCCTTCTTACCCATTCTCACTATTCTTTCAGGAGGAAGACCTACATCCTTGTGCCAGATCTCAAAGGCCTCATCATCCTCTTCATATATGGAAACCCAGAGCCTGTCTACAGGAATCTTAAGATCCTTAGTAAAGAATTCCCAGGCCCAGGGAATAGCTTCTTTCTTAAAGTAATCCCCAAAAGAGAAATTACCCAGCATTTCAAAAAATGTCCCGTGCCTTGCTGTCTTACCTACGTTTTCTATATCCGGTGTCCTTATACATTTCTGACAGGTGGTCATTCTTCTTCTTGGGGGTTCTTCCTTACCGGTAAAATACGGCTTTAAAGGGGCCATACCCGAATTTATCAATAAAAGGCTGGGGTCATTTTGCGGAACCAGCGGAAAACTTGGAAGTCTCAAGTGCCCCTTACTCTCAAAAAAACTTAAATACCTTTCCCTTAAATGATTTAAACCTAATTTCTGCATTTCGTTACTCCCTCTCCCGGTTATTTAAAATTCTATATAATACGTAAAAACTCTCTTCCTAAGATGTTTAGGTACGAGAGTATTCCTCTTTGAATCATGGGTTTATTTGCCGCCCAAAAGAGACAGCGTAGCAAATAAAATTATATAAAAGTATTGAACCAGTGTCAAGGATTATGGCTGGCAAGGGCATACATTTTGTTTTTGAATACTCCCCTACACTATGGCCTCTATGGACCTTTTGACAACTACCTTTATAATTGCAGCTGCAGGTACGGCAACCAGCATGCCGATTATGCCGAAAAACTCTCCCCCAACCAGAACCGCAAGTATTGTGGTTACAGGGTGAAGCCCAAGCCTTCCTTCTATTATTTTAGGTGTAACAAAGGTATTATCAATTTGTTGAATTATGACAAAGACGATAACGGCCCAAAGTGCCTTTATGGGAGATTCAATAAGAGCAACTGCCACAGCAGGTATTGCTCCTATAAAGGGGCCGAAATATGGTATTATATTTGCTATCCCGCTTATCATCCCCAAAATCAAAGGATATTTTACACCTATGATAAAAAGTCCGATAGTGGACATGATACCTATGATCAGTGCAGTCAAAAGCTGCCCCTGGATAAATCTTGACAGGATATCATTTATCTCTCTGCAAGCACTTATAATACCGTTTCTCCATTTCCTTGGAACAAGGGAGAGGGCACCTTCTCTGAAAAATTCCGCATCCTTGATGAGATAGTAGGCCAATATCATTGCCAGTATCAGATCAAACATGGCACTTACCGTTTTTATAAGACCCGTGAGGGAGTTTCTTAATGCGTCCAGCATCATGTTTTCCGCTATGGCGGCACCATTGTTAATCTCCCTGAATATGGCGTTCTTTATATCGGGTGGCCATTTACTGGTGTGTATAAGCTTCATCATGCCGTTAAAATTGTTCCTGTACTCCAAGGTTATCTCCGGAAGTGTGTTAATAAGCTCCCTGGTGTTATCTATAAACTGCGGTACAATAAATATGGTGATTGTAGTAACGATTACTCCAAATACCAGATAAATAAGTATTATGCTTGTTGTCCTTGATACTTTTCTCTCCTCAAGCTTTAAGACAATGGGATGAACAAGGTAGGCAATAACCATAGCCATAATAAAAGGAACAATTATCTTGCCCAGCTTCTCCCTGTAGTTAAATGCAAAGTATACTATTGCTGCAAGTATCAGAAAGGAAAATATGTATATAACCAGTTTTCTTCTTAAGAGCATATCACTAACCCCTTTATAGTACTTCAAGCTGCGGGATGAACATTACGAAACCTATTTCACGGGTCAACGTTATATAGTTAAAGACTGGATCTCTCCAGTCTTTAC
>JBMOLK010000069.1:0-18138 GCA_049325575.1 Bacillota bacterium
AAATACAATCAATGAAATTATGGCTATTACAAATAATGCAAATATAACACCTACCAGCTTCTCATTCCTGTAAGTCTTCCTGGTTTTGCGGATAACATCCTCACCCAGGGCTTTTACTTTCTTGACTGATGATACCCTGATGAGACCTCTCATCAATTCCTCCATTTTCTTAACAAGCCACCCTATAAGCCTTACAGGATGCGGCAGCCAATGGGGATCTCCCAAAAAGATATCAAGAACATAAGCAATAAAAACATCCAACAGCAGATACAGACTCATTACCTAACCCCCTCCACTATTTCATACCAGAATAAATACATATTATCTTATACATAAAACGCACCAAACAAAGTATACAGGATTATGTGCGATTTTGCCTACCATGTCAATATAATAAGAAATTAATTGTTACTTACATCTCTATTTTATGATACAGCCCATGTTTGGATAACAAACTTACACTTAAACAGAATGTTTATTTACTCTACTTTAAACTTAAAATCCTGTATATACAGGCAATATCCAGATTCCCCCTCAAAATATCAGCCAGTTCATCATATTGGTTTTCCTTGACTTTCCTATATTCCAATCCACTGCTGTCAATTCTGTTAAGACCTTTCATTTTCCTTATATTGTTTATTATGCCAATAGTAAAATCAATATTGTCAAATATTCCATGGATATAGGTGCCTAACACGTTGCCTGCGGTATTTCTGACACCACCAGGCGTATTTCCTTCACTTAGTCCACTATCCATTGTAAGAAACGGAATACACCCTTTAAAATACTCGGTTATTCCCATATGAATTTCATACCCTTCAATATCAATCCCATGAAGTCCTTCCACAAGTGAATAACTGTCTGTGACTACGGCTTTGGTCCTGGTAGTTACTTTCTTTTGTTCAAATACAGTCTTAAAGTTTAGTAATCCAAGCCCATTTACAAGGGAAATATCCGACTCAACATTATGAGGATCCAGAACCTCCAACCCTAACATCTGATATCCTCCACAGATACCAAAAACAAATGTACCTTCTTTGGCCAGAGTCAGAATTATCTTCTCCATTCCTGTCTCTTTTAAGAAAATCAGGTCTTCAATAGTATTCTTAGTTCCCGGAAGAATTACCAAATCAGGCTCACCAATTTGAGAAGCTTCTTCTACATACCTTATCCTAACACCTTGTATGCCTTCAAACACGTTAAAATCCGTAAAATTTGAAATGTGAGGAAGTCTAATAACTACAATATCTATATCATAATCACTACATTTTTTATTCTGTACAAGCCGCTCCGAAAGACTGTCTTCATCATCAATATTAAGTCTGAAATAAGGTACTACACCTAAAACCGGAACCTTTATTATGTCTTCCAGCATTCTAATTCCAGGCTTTAATATCTCAATGTCTCCCCTAAACTTGTTAATTATTACGCCTTTAACCCTTGTTCTCTCATCTTCCGTTAATAGCTGCATGGTTCCGGCCAATGAAGCAAATACTCCACCTTTATCTATATCTCCTACTAAAATTACCGGGCTGTCTGCTATTTGAGCCATACCCATATTGACTATGTCTTTGTCACGCAAGTTTATTTCTGCCGGACTCCCTGCACCTTCTATAACAATTATATCGTTTTTTGCAGCAAGTTCATTATATATATTTCTAATCATTTCCGCAAGGCTTGGTTTAAAATCATGATACTCTGTGGCAGACATGTTTGCATACACTTCACCGTTTATAATTACCTGTGCCTTCTTATCGCCAGTAGGCTTTAGCAATATGGGATTCATCTCTACAGATGGTTCGATGCCGGCTGCTTCTGCCTGAACCACCTGTGCTCTTCCCATTTCCTTTCCGTCATGGGTTATAAAAGAATTTAAAGCCATATTCTGTGACTTGAAAGGTGCAACTTTATATCCGTCTTGTTTGAAAAGTCTGCATAGTCCAGCGGCAATTATACTTTTACCTACAGATGATGCAGTACCTTGTATCATTACAGGTTTTGCAGCCATTTATACCTCCAACAGCATGTAACTTAAAGTAATTGTTCTATCAATTTTCACAGTAGTATTATAGCATAATTTTCACTATGAAAATGGGCAATTTAAAATAATTCTTGGAAGCACCCTGAAGATTGCTTGCACATACCGCCATAAACGTATTTACATTGAATGGGAAATAGAAAAAGGCTTCGGATTATGAAATAATCTAAAGCCCTCTTAAAATAGTACAGGATTTAGGAGTTGAAAAACTCATTATATAGAGCCTTAACAGCGTTGACATTATCAATTGCTCTTACACCGAACATCATACTAACCTCTGAGGAACCCTGGTTAATCATCTGGATATTGACACCGGCCTTTGCAAGGGCACTTGCAGCTTTCGCTGTAATACCTACTGTACGCATCATACCTTCTCCTACAATCATAACCAGCGCAAGGCCACGCACAACTGATATATCATCTACATTCAGCTCACTCTTGATACGTTTCAGGACACGCTCTTCCTTACTCTTATCAAACTGCTTTTGTTCCAATATAATGGAGATATTATCTATACCGGAAGGTATATGCTCATATGAGACACCTTCATCTTCGAGAATACTAAGAACTTTTCTTCCAAATCCTACTTCCCTGTTCATCATGTACTTGCTTACATATATACTGCAGAACCCGTCATCGCTGGCTATTCCCACAACCGGACCATCCTTGATTTCACGGGTAGGTGCAATCATTGTTCCAGGTGCAGAAGGATTGTTGGTATTCTTTATGCAAACCGGAATTCCCATTCTGTAAACAGGTTCAAGTGTCTCTTCGTGCAAAACCGAGAAGCCAGCATAAGAAAGCTCTCTCATTTCCCTGTAAGTAAACACCGGAATAGGCTTGGGGTTATCAATGATATTCGGGTTTGCTGCAAAAACCGAATCAACATCTGTAAAGTTCTCATAAACTTCTGCCTTCACGGCAGCAGCAAGTATGGAACCAGTTATATCAGATCCTCCACGAGGGAATGTAACAACATCTCCACTCTTTGAATAGCCGAAAAATCCGGGGAAAATCATTACTCCCTTTCTATCTCTAAGAGCTTTTAAGTTTTCATAAGACTCTGGAAGTACACGGGCATTGCCGTATTCATCACTTAACAAAAGTCCAGCATCTTTAGGGTTTATGTATGCTGCATCAATTCCTATGCTTATAAGATAAGCAGCAACCACTTTGGCACTATTGTCCTCACCTGCAGCTTTCATTGTATCCATGAACTTATCCTTATTGCTTACATCTCCCCTAAGACGCTGGCGCAAGTCATCCGCTATAACTTCTGTTGTATCGGATGAGAGCCCCAGGCCTTTTACTATTTCATCATATCTGTCAATTACGGCATTAAGTTCCGCCTCTGCCTTTCCTTCCTTATAATACTTTTCCGCCAAAGCTATCAAAAGATCCGTTACCTTTATATCATCCTTAGAACGCTTGCCAGGAGCAGATACCACAACCAAACGTCTGTCCGGGTCAGCAATAACAATATCACATACTTTTTTTATCTGTTGGGCATCAGCAAGAGATGTGCCTCCAAATTTTGCTACTTTCATAGATCTACCTCCACTCTTTATATCTACACTGGTATCATAACTTCAAAATACAACTATATCCTTAATTTAATCTATTTTATTCTCCCAGCACCCTTATGGTGTTTATTACTTCTTTCACAGCATTTACACATTCTATAGCCTTTACAGAAACCATATGCTCTTTCTCTGTGACATTATCCGTTACAAAGGCCAGTTCGTCTTCCTTATGAACATTAAATGCCTTTACCCACTCAACATTTCCAAAAACGTTGGTTATCTCTTTTTTAGCTTCCCTCTCATCCTCTACTTTTAATCTCACCAGGTATCTTGTTTTGGTTTCCATAATATCGATAACATTATCATGCTTTTTTACGTCCCAGTCGTATCCACCGCAGCTTCCCCAGTGCTTCACAATTTCTATTACATCAGCTACAACTGCACTTGCTGTCGGAAGCTTGCCTGCACCCCTGCCATAGAACATAGCTTCTCCTATAGCATCACCTTCTATAACGATGGCATTAAAAACATCCTCAACATTTGAAAGTGGATGATTCTTACTTACCAAAGCAGGACTTACTCTGGCTGTAACCTTATTGCCGATCTTCTCACTCATGGCGATCAACTTGATTGTTGAATTCATGCTTTCGGCATATTTCATGTCTGTCAGACTAATTCTTGTTATACCCTCTGTATGTATCTTTTTATAGTCAATAAATTCATTATAGGCAATGGAAGATAAAATGGCTATTTTTCTGCATGCATCATGTCCTTCAATATCAGCTGTAGGGTCAGCTTCCGCATAGCCGTTCTTTTGAGCTTCCTTCAGGGCTACATCGAAGTCCTTTCCCTCTCTTTTCATCTGACTTAGTATATAATTTGTAGTACCGTTTAGAATCCCGGTTATACTATGTATCTCGTTAGCTGCAAGACATCGATTTAAAGGACGTATAATGGGAATTCCTCCACCTACGCTTGCTTCAAAAAGATAATTGACATTGTTTTCTTTAGCAAGCTTTAAAAGTTCCGGTCCATGAGTTGCTACAAGCTCTTTGTTTGATGTCACTACATGTTTTCCGGTTTTTAGGGCACTTTTTGTAAACTCATATGCAATACCAGCCCCCCCTATTGTTTCAACAACAATGTCTATTGAAGGGTCCTCAAAAACCTCTGCAGAATTCTTTGTAAGAAGTTCACTATCGGGACTATCGGGAAAATCTCTAATATCCAATATTTTTTTTACACGGATCTCCTGTCCGGCTTTTTTAGATATACTCAAGCTGTTCTTCTTAATAACTTCCACAACCCCGGACCCAACTACTCCATAACCTAATACTGCCACATTTATCATAAAATTACCTCCTCTACTCTCTTGCAAGAATTTCTTGTCTCCTGACACCTTCGATTCTTCCTATTTCATCCATCAAGTCTTTTATATCAGATACCATTCCCTCTGTCTCGATAGTAATAGTGACATCTGCCAATCCATTTATAGGTATGTTTTGATTGATGGTAACTATATTTGCTCTGGAATTTGCAATCTTATTTATTATGCTTGATAATATCCCTGCAAAGTCCTCAACGGTGAAGAAAAGCGTTATGACTTTCCCCCTGGTAGTCTCATAAAAAGGGAATACATAATCCTTATATTTGTAATAAGCACTCCTGCTGATGCCTATTTCACGGACAGCTTCATTAATATTCTTGATAGTTCCACTTGATAAGATTTTTTTTACTTCTACAACCTTCACAAAAACCTCCGGTAGAACCGAAGCATCTACCAGATAATATTTTGAAGCATTATTCATATACCCCTCCGTGTCCACATATCATGTACACATGTGTTTCTATTGTGTAATATTATCATACTTTACTGATTAAATCAATATCCTTGTTAAGATTTTTGAACACGAAAAAAAGGCCTCCTTTTAAGAGTGCCTCCTATAAAAATTGTAAATCTCTTATAAAGCGCTGTCTTCCCTTCCCTTTAGCAAATTGCTTTCCTCAAAGAATGTATACTCTATCTCTTTTTGCATATCATCAAAATTGTCTAGAAGAGTTAAAAACTTTTCAACCACAGAAGAGTCAAATTGTGTTCCGGAATTTGTAATAAGCTGTTTTTTTGCTTCCATCAGTCCCAGTTTTGATCTGTACTGCCTGTCGGATGTCATAGCATCAAATGCGTCAGCTACAGATATGATCCTTGCCAGAAAAGGTATTTCATCACCTTTTAGCCCTTTTGGATAGCCGCGTCCATCTATTCTTTCATGGTGGTATTCTACCAAAGGTACAATATCTTTAAACATGGATACGGCAGAGAGTATATGTGCTCCTTTTAAAGGATGTTTCTTTATTTCTATATATTCAGCTTCATCCAATTTTTCTGTTTTAAATAAAATATCATCAGTTATGCCAATCTTGCCAATATCATGGAAAATACCCGCTATTTTAAGCTTTTCCATGTCTTCTAAAGGCAGATTGAAAGCTTCCCCTATCTTCATTGCATAATAGGCTACCCTGTCCGAGTGGCCCCTTGTATATACGTCCTTGGCATCGACTGCAAGCCTTAGGACTTGAATTGCGTCCATATATCTTTTTTTAAGCTCATTATATGTTTTGTCCAGTTCGTCATTTTTCATACTTACAAGGGAGTGCAAAAACACATTGTTTATTGATGTTGCGGCCTGTGTTGCATATATCTTTAGAAGCTCGATTTCATGTTCGAAGTCCATGCTTTCAAGATAGATTACTCCCAGTGTCTGTGTATAGTCGCTTATAAGAGGAAGTATTATGCCGTCTTTTAGCTTAACCATGTCCTTTGATGTCCTGGCAAGGCCTATACTTTCCATAAGCTCCGGATTAAGCTTCTTCATAAATACACCCAAATCCACACCATACTGTCCTATACCTTTAAAAGTACTTTTATTCCTGTCATCAGATTTAATAAAATCATCAACTATTATAAAAGCATTTTTACAATTTATAAAAGGCATCACTTCTACCAGTATATCCTCCAGAATTTCTCCTATAGTTTGCAATTGGTATATCTTCGGAACAGAATCAAGGATCTTCTTAAGACCGTCTTTAAACTTCTTTATTGTTCTTCTTTGAGAAATTGATTTTATTCCGGACTCAATGAGTAAAATGAGTTGATCGAAATTATCCGCCTTCTCACAATAACCTTGTATATCAAGTGACTTTATTGTTGCTAAAGGAGGTGCAACATCCTTGTAGCCGGTAAGAAGTAAAATGTATATATCTTTATTAAACTCCCTGACTCTTTCTACTACTTTATCACCTTGTATAGGATCCATTAGAAAGTCCAGTATTAGAAGATCATAGTCCTCATTCCTTATTCTTTCAATAGCTTCAATAGGATCATTTATTCCTTCGTACTTGTATCCCAAGCGTCTTATAACCACAGATAATGAGTCTAATATACCTCTTTCATCATCTACAACAATTATCTTATAGTCCAAAGATGCCTCAGAGTTATTTTTCCTCACGTCACACCCTCCTATTAAGGCGATTCTTTATATCGTTATATTGAAAACTCCACTAGTTCTATCGTGTTAAAATACGGTATATACATCATTCTATACATATATCGACAGTTTTTTTATATTCATAATAGTAAGTTGGCTGCTCAAAAGGGATACATTATGTTAATTTTTTAAACAACAAACATCCTGCACGTAAAAATGTGCATAATAATGCTTTTATTCGGGATACTATAAATAATGTATTTTAAGAATATCTGACTTTAAAGTTATATTTTGTGTTGTATTAATTTAAAATTCAGGAGGGTTTTATGAAACCAAATAAATTTGTCATTTCCAACTTAAGCGACTCAGGTGCAATACCTGCAATAAAGCAATCCATTTCTTCACATGATGGTATCAATGCTGTCAGAATAGATATGCAAGCATCTACCGTGACGGTAGACTATGATGAAGCTCGTTATAGCGAACAGCAAATTAAAAACTTTGTGGCACAGGCAGGTTTGAATGTAACACAAGTGAAATAACAGGAGGAGATAAATGAATAAAGTTCGCCTTGGAATAATCGGAACCGGTATGGCCTGGGAAAAGCTTCACTATCCGGCCATTTTAGAGCTTAAAGACAAGTATGAAGTAGTTGCCCTGTGTAACAGAACACTTAAAGATGCTGAGGCTTTTGCAGGAAAAATCAACCTTGACATGAAAAACGTCTATGATGACTATAATGAGATGTTAAAGAGACAGGATATCGATGCAATTGATATTATTGTTCCTATTGAATCCAATTATGAGGTGTCCGAAGCCGTTGCAAAAGCAGGTAAAAATTTTATATGTGAAAAACCTCTGGCATCAAACATGGAAGATGCAAAAAAGTATTTGGAGTTGTCCAAAAAATATAATGTTAAAATAATGATTGCAGAGAACTACAGGTACAATGAGGAAAACAACAAAATTAGAGATATTATAAACAGCGGAAAAATAGGTGATATAGTTTACTTTATAAAAAACAACATAAGCTGCTTTCCATGTGAAATGACAAAGGACACCTTTGCTGCTACAGAGTGGAGACAGCATCCAAAGTTTTTTGGAGGTGCATTCCTGGACGCTGCTCTTCATGACATTGCAGGCATACGGCATATTTTCGGTGCCGTAGAGTGTGTCCACGCCTTTGGGAAGCCGCAGCAGCAAGACTATAACCCATATGTGTCCATTAACTCCAATATACTTTTCAAGAATGGAATTATCGGCCAGTATACTTATTTCCCTTCAGGCATTGAAACTCAAAAGCCTCTTGTTGGTTTCAGAATTTTTGGTACTAAAGGAGAAATATACTTAGAAGAAAAAACCTGTGGTGTTATTAATGTCTCCTATCATGACGGAAACTCCGAACAGATTAAATTTACTCCAAAGAGAGGTTATTACAACGAGCTTTTAAACTTTTATAATGCTCTGAACGGTACTGAACAAATATCTGTAACCCCTGAAATAGAGTTTGGGGATGTAAAAATGGTTTTTGATATTTTAGAGTCCATTTCAAGTAAAGAAGTGGTTTATGTAGACGTGCCTGCTCCTTCCAAGCAGGTGGAATTTGAGACTTTCAAGGAAAAATCCTGGCCTTATATACAATAAAAGCATCAAGCGGTGCTTTTATTGTATATTAAATAATAAAGTATACTAAACAGTATGTACATGCCTCTTTAGACTACTTTCAACATCCTTTCGACTAAAAGGCTTTGGAATAAAATCTACAGCACCGTTTCTGATTGCCTGCTGGATAACCTGGTCCGATGTTACTGCGGACACCATTATTATTTTGCTTTCCGAGCTTACCTTAAGTATTTTTTCAATTACCTGAAGTCCATCTATGCCAGGCATAGATATGTCCAGGGTCACAACCTCCGGCTTAATCTCTTTTGCTTTTTCAACTGCTTCAAACCCATCCTCAGCAAACTCAACATTACTATACCCGATTTCCTTCAAGGTATTTGCCAAAAGTGTTCTCATAAAGAAGGCGTCATCTACCACTAAAATTTTCTCTTTTGCCATCCTGCCCAACACCCCTATTCTTTATTCTCTTTTTACTTCTGGTGTACTATTTTTCCATTATATTTATTTCGTGAAAATAAAGAGTTATTGTGGATAGAGATAATTCCTTTTGAAAGGAATTATCTCTATATTTTGATACATAAACATAGCACCTGAACTTCGAAATGCTGTTGCTGATCTTGATTATAACAGCATAAAGCTGTCTTATATATTAAGAATTCTTTCAACCTGGGCTTTCATATCCGATTTACTGCAAACTGTTTTATGTTTTACAATCTTCTTGTCCAATTCTTTCAAACCTGCAGGTATCTTAAGATTACACTCCCTGGCAAGAACTTCAAGAAGTTGGAACTCACTTTTACCTTTAACAGATTCATCACCAAATATAGCCTTAGCCACACTCTCATTAAACTTAAAAGGACTTGCAGTAGATACAATAACCGTTTTAGTCATATCGCCGGTTGAAATTACATACTTGTCATACACATCTATTCCCACAGCTGTATGTGTATCCACCACATAGCCATATTCCTTATATATGCATTCTATAGTCTTTAATGTCTCGCTCTCATTTGAAAACCCTGCCCAGAACAGGTCCGAAATCTTTTTTCTGATTACAGGGTCAACACTATATCTACCCTCAAGTTTAAGCTTGTTCATCCAATCATTTATAAGTGAAGAATCATGGTCGGTTATCTCGAACAGAAGCCTCTCAAGGTTGCTTGAAATAAGTATATCCATAGAAGGAGAAATAGTTTTCTTAAACTCTCTGTTTTTATCATATACTCCGGTATTTATAAAGTCGGTAAGCACATTATTATCATTTGATGCGCATATAAGTCTATTTACGGGAAGTCCCATTTCCTTAGCATAGTATGCAGCCAATATATTGCCGAAGTTCCCTGTAGGAACTACAAAGTTTACTTTGTCACCAACCTTTATGTCTCCGCTTTTTACAATATCGGCATAGGCGGAAAAATAATATACTATCTGTGGAACAAGCCTTCCCCAGTTAATGGAGTTGGCTGATGAAAACTTGTAATTATGGGACTCCATGCTGGCTTCTAGCCCTCGGTCAGTGAAAATAGCTTTAACTCCATTTTGTGCATCATCAAAATTACCCTCAACACCTATAGAATAAACATTTTTGCCTTCTTGAGTAACCATTTGCATTCTTTGGACTTCACTTACACCGCTTTGCGGGAAAAAAACAATTATTTTTGTACCTTCTACATCCTTAAATCCTTCCAGGGCTGCTTTACCAGTGTCTCCGGATGTAGCAACAAGAATTACAATTTCGCTTGTCTCTCCGGTTTTCCTGACCGCTTTTACAAGAAACTGCGGTAGAATCTGAAGTGCCATATCCTTAAATGCGCACGTAGGACCATGCCATAGCTCCAATACATGGACGTTCTCATTCAACCTGTGTACAGGGGCTATATCAGAACTCCCAAATTTATCGCTTCTATAAGCGCTATTAACACACTCTGCTATTTCCACATCTGAATAATCGGTCAAATAGTGTCTAAGTATATAAATAGCTCTTTCCTGGTAACTCATATCAACCATATTTTCAATTTCTTCCATAGTCAACACTACACATTCTTCAGGGACAAATAGTCCTCCGTCAGGAGCTATTCCTCTTTTTATAGCTTCAGCGGACAATACAGACTTTAATCCCCCTCGTGTACTTTCATATTGCATTTTATTTCCTCCCAATTCTAGAGATAAAGAAATGTAAAGTAGTTTCTTTTATAATATAATAAATTGCGTAAAAAATAAAGAATATTTTCCTATAAGCCGAGTTTTTTAACCCTTAATAAGGTACTAATACCTGATACCTAAAATTCTGCCAATCAGTGTTAATATATTACATCTTCTCATCCTGTTCATTTGGATAATCTTGTTAAAGGTGTATAAAGAAGAAGCTCTTCCTGAGTTAATCAGATACTCTTTTTCCTTATCACTTAAATTAAAATCCAGAAACGAAACATCTGATGTATCAACTTTAATTATATAACAATTTTTGTAATGCACCTTGGGTATTCCAAAATCATGTACACTGGAAATTAAACCTTTTAAAATATTTAAAGGAGTCCAAATACTAAAAAGCTTTTTCTTATTTCTTGACTCCAGCCTGCAGCCTATTAGAGGCACTTTATTTGAGGGCTCAACCAACCAAAGGGGGAAATTATCCAAGATACCCCCGTCAACTATATAGTGCTTTTTGTAGGTATTTCCCTCCTTTTTATATAATTCAACAGGCTTAAACGCAAAAGGCACACAAGTGCTCATTCTGACAGCTTTAGCTACCTCAAGTCTATCCGGGTCTATGCCGTAATATGAGATATCATCCGGAAGTACTATAACCCTGCCCCGGTTTGCGTCCACTGCCGTCATCCTTACCCTGTATCCATTGGGATTGGACTTGTCGGCTTTTCCGGTTCTAAAGTCGGCAAAGGTCCTTATACCTCTTTGTTTAAGCACTTTGTATATCCACTCTTCAAGGTAATCTCCATCATATAGGCACCCCTCCTTGCTGTATGTAATAATGTTTTTGAAAAAATTGCCCCTGTGTCCTTTGAACTCTTCGTCTATACCTGTATTATTTCCATAACTATTGTTTTCGGGGACACCTATATCCAAAAAGCTCTTAAAGCTGTCCTCTCCATTAAGCCTGCTGTTTTTGCAATATTTGATGAATTTCCTTACAACCGGCACCTTGTCAGGTATATCCTCTGTCTTGATTTTATCAAACTCAAATTCGTACAGTATTTTCCTAAGCTCCGCCGCTTTATAGCCTGCACCTTTAAGAGACCCTACCAAGGCTCCGGCAGACACACCTGCAATATTTTCAAAACTAAATCCCTTCTCTTCAGCCACCTCAAACATCCCTATATATGCTATACCTTTTATCCCTCCGCCACTTAGTACAAGATTTGTTGACCTTCGAGCCAAGCCCCTGTTCATTTTATATTCATCCTATATACCAAACTAACTAATGTATATATATTATTAAACTTCCATAAATAGTATTTATTGCTTTGCAACGTAATATATTTTCAAAACGCCAAGCATAAAATAAACCTCCCTTAGTACTTAAGGAAGGTAAAAATCACAGCCCTTATTAAAGAGACCAGTCTTTAAGGTGTCTGCCTTATCTCTTTCACACGATCTTTGGAATATTTGGCATACTTGCTTGAAGGGTATTTTTTTATAAGTTCATCAAAAATCTCCAATGCCATTGTACTGTTACCAAGTTCCTTATAACAAACACCAATATAATAAAGATTAACACTTGAGTACTTCCAATCATCTCTTGTATATGACTGTGCCCTGTTAAACCTGTCGAGGGCCTCCTGATAAGTTTTATTCCTTAACAGTTCCCTTCCTTTCTCAAACAACTCCCAGGCTGCCTTAGGCATTGCCTCATTCACCAGCTTGTTATATTTTTCTTTTTCAATTTCTTTAAAGCTGATATTCTTTAACGGTAAAAGCTTCTCTGCCGCTGCCTGGTAACTCTTCATTGAAACCAGCTTTTCAATTTCCAGAAGTTTCGAAACATTCAAATAATAATCTACTTCCTTATTTACTTCTACCAACTGTTTACTTAAGTTCTGATATTGTTCGCTTAGCTCATTATACTTGACTTCAAAATCATCCTTCGCATCAATAGTAGGTTTTGGCTGCGCATCTATATCACTGGCGGCATCTATGGCAGCATCATTGGAGTAAAACCCTAGACTAAGCAAAAACACCAATAAGGAACCCGCTATGAATCCTATAGCTATCTTTGCTACATCTTCACCTTTATATTTTCCAACCATAAACAGTCTCTTTAAAGAAGGCGATGAATCTCTTTCATTCTTTTTATTTTCAGTTACCTTTTTTATTTCTTTGCTTGTTTTCTGTTTAGCCCTGCCTTGCTTTTCGACCAAAGGCTGAAATCCAGGATCAATGCTCCTCAAATATTCTAAAGCCTTTATGCTATTCCTTTCAGCATTTATCACTTTCTGGAAAGACTCGGAAGCTTTACCGTAATCCCCGGCATAAATATAGAAAACACCCAGCAGATTTATTGCTTCATGAAAATCAGGGTTTAACGAAATGGCTTTTCTAAGTTCGATTATTGCAATGTCCTCACTTTTGGTCTTAAAATTTTCCAATGCTTTATTGTAAAGGACTATAGAATTTCTAATATTATCAGATATGTTTGTATTACTTTCCAATAACTTATTCAAGTCTACCGGCGGATAATTTTCAAGCTCTTTCTTAAAATCGATCACAAAACCACCCCCCCATTTTATTAATATAATAGTTTAACTAAAACTCTGCCATAAGATAAAAGAACATATATGTTGCTAGAGAACCTTCTCTTCTTCAAATATTCTTCTCACTTCACCGATATAGTAAAGCGATCCAAAAGCACAAATCACACCATCTTTCGGACTTAATTCAAGACTTGTTCTAACTGCATCTTCAATTGTATCACTAATTAATAAGTTATTACAATAGCATTCTACAATTTCTGCCAGGTCTTTGGCTGGTAAAGCCCTATCACTTTTTGGTGTTATTGTTATAAATTGTGAAGCTATTGGTGCACAAGCTTCTATAATGGATCTATAGTCTTTATCTTTTAATACCCCTAGTATAAATAATATTTTTTTATCCGGAAAATATGTTTTCAAAACATTTGCCAGTGTCTGTGAACCTTCCTGGTTATGGGCACCATCTATCAGGAACACCGGTTCTTTTCTTAAAACCTCCAGCCTTCCCGGCCATCTTGCAGTACCTAATCCCCTTCTTATTATATCTTCAGTAATTTTGTATCCTTTTATTGCAAGTATCTTTGCAGTCTCTATAGCCACAACAGCATTTTTTATCTGATGCTCTCCCAAAAGAGAAATTCTAATGGACTCCATGCGATCATAGTCAAACTCCTGTCCATCAATGGAATAGTTTCTTACTTCAATTTTTTCAAAACATACTTTGTGGAGCAATGCTCTTCTTTCCGTACATGCATCACCAAATACCTTCTCAGCTTCCTCTGACTGCGGGTAAATCACTACATCCGTAGCTTCCTTTATAATGCCAGCTTTTTCAAAGGCAATCTTTGCAAGGGTATCTCCCAGTTTATCCATATGGTCGTAACTTATGGTAGTTATTACAGCCACCAGGGGTTTATCTATAACATTGGTGGAATCAAACCTGCCTCCAAGGCCTACCTCCAGTACTACAATATCACAGCCCATCTCGTAAAAATATTGGAATGCAATTGCCGTTACTATTTCAAACTCTGTAGGGTGATTTTTTCCCTCTTTGATCATGATTTCTACCTTTTCTTTGACAAAGGAGGTTATTCTTGCAAGGTCTTCCTCTGATATCTCACTTTTATTGATCTTAATCCTTTCTGTAAAACGCTCAATATAGGGAGACGTATAAACACCAACCTTATAACCTGCAGATATCAATATGCTGCTGATGAAGGCAACTGTAGAGCCTTTTCCGTTTGTACCTGCCACATGAACATATTTCAGCTTCTGATGCGGATTACCCATTAAATCCAGTAATGACTTTATATTGTCAAGGCCAAGTTTGACACCAAATTTTAATGTAGCGTGTATATAGTTTATAGCCTCACCATATTGCATATATTACCTCCGGTTAAAATCAATCATTATATAAAAACCGGGGTCTTAAGTACTTAAATTCCTTAAAACCCCTGTTTCCATATCAAAACTTAGGCATCCAGACCACAGCACTTTTTAAATTTCTTGCCGCTTCCACATGGGCAGACATCATTACGGCCCACTTTCTGGCTCTTAACAACCGGTTTTTTGACCGTATCGCCGCCATGAGATGCCATTACAGGCTCTGCCACTTTTTCACGTTTTGGCATGTTGCGCTCGCGGTCAAGGTGGGTATTTAGTATTACCTTGACTGCATCCATTTGGATATTGCGGATCATCTCTTCAAACATCTCAAAACCTTCAAACTTATATTCAATAACAGGGTCCTTCTGTCCAAATGCTCTAAGCCTTATACCATGCTGCAGCTGATCCATGTCATCTATATGATCCATCCATTTTTGGTCTACTATCCTTAGCAGCACTACCCTTTCCAGCTCTCTCATCAGCTCGGAGCCAAATTCCTGTTCTTTTTCTTCATATCTCTTGTTCATAGTTTCAAGCAGTATATCTCTTAACTTTTCCTTGGACATCAGTTCAAACTCATCCCTGGAGAATTTAAGAGCTCCTTCGTGCAGGAAAGGCCCTTCAGCATAAGCCCTCATGCCTTCCCAGTCCCAGTTATCCGGATACGGGCTTTCACTGCAGTACAAGTTCACAATATTGTCTGCAATGCCCTCTACCATCTTTAAGAAGTTCTCCTTAATATTTTCCCCGTTAAGAACCTTTCTTCTCTGCTCATAAATAACTTCTCTCTGCTTGTTCATAACATCATCATACTGAAGAACATTCTTTCTTATTGCAAAGTTCTTGCCTTCCACTCTCTTTTGGGCATTCTCTATGGCATTACTAAGCATTCTGTGTTCAATAGGCTGGTCTTCCTCAAGTCCTAGTGCATTCACTATCCCTGTAAGTCTGTCTGAACCGAAAAGTCTCATCAAATCGTCTTCAAGGGAAATATAGAACCTTGACGCTCCAGGGTCTCCCTGCCTTCCGGCACGTCCACGGAGCTGATTATCTATACGCCTTGATTCATGCCTTTCAGTACCCATTATTTGAAGACCGCCCACTTCAACTACCTTTTCACGTTCTGCACTTGTAATCTTTTTAAAGCCGTCATGAAGCTCGCGGAATACTTTTCTTGCTGTCAGTATCTCTTCATCATCTGTGTCATTAAAACCGGTGGCTTGGTTAATCAGTTCCTCACTGTATCCTTTCTTTCTCATCTCCTGTTTTGCCATGAATTCGGCATTACCACCCAACACAATATCGGTTCCACGCCCCGCCATATTGGTTGCAATAGTCACTGCTCCAAATTTCCCGGCCTGTGCAATTATTTCAGCTTCCCTTTCATGGTACTTTGCATTCAATACCTGATGAGGCACACCCCGCTTTTTCAAAATGCTGCTTAAAAGCTCGGATTTCTCAATGGATATGGTACCAATCAGGACTGGCTGACCCCGCTTGTTACACTCAACTATTTCGTTTATAACTGCGTTAAACTTACCCCTCTCGTTTTTATATACACTGTCAGGGTGATCAATTCTTGCAACTGGCTTATTAGTCGGAATCACAATAACATCCAGCTTGTAAATACTCTGGAATTCCTGCTCTTCCGTCTGTGCAGTACCTGTCATACCCGAAAGCTTTGTGTACATTCTAAAGTAGTTCTGGAAGGTAATAGTCGCCAAGGTCTTGCTTTCTCTCTCCACCTTGACTCCTTCTTTTGCTTCTATAGCCTGATGAAGACCGTTGCTGTACCTTCTTCCGTACATTAGACGTCCGGTAAATTCATCAACTATGATAATCTCTCCATCCTTTATTACATAGTCCTTATCTATCTTCATAAGGCCATGTGCCCTAAGAGCCTGATTAATGTGGTGAGATAAGGTCAGGTTATCGGAATCCGACAGGTTCTCAATACCGAAATAATCCTCCGCCTTCCTTACGCCGTCAGCTGTCAGAGTCGCAGTATTAGCTTTCTCATCTACAATATAGTCAGCTTCAAGGTCGTCTGTGTGCTGCTTGTCATCAACCTCTGTAAATACTTTTGCTTTAAGCCTTCTAACAAAGGAATCGGCTCTGGTATAAAGGTCTGTGGATTTGTCTCCCGCACCCGAGATAATAAGAGGAGTCCTTGCTTCGTCGACGAGGATACTGTCAACCTCATCCACAATGGCAAAATTAAGCTCTCTCTGGACCATATCCTCCTTGTAGATTACCATGTTATCCCTAAGGTAATCAAATCCGTATTCATTGTTTGTTCCATAGGTTATATCACAGTTGTAAGCTCTTCTTCTTTCATCGTTGTCAAGGCCGTGAACAATAAGACCTACACTAAGTCCCAGAAAATTGTACAGCTTACCCATCCATTCACTGTCACGTTTTGCCAGATAGTCATTTACTGTAACAACATGCACGCCTTTTCCCTCAAGTGCGTTCAGGTATACTGGAAGTGTTGCAACCAGTGTCTTACCTTCACCTGTTTTCATTTCTGCAATTCTTCCCTGGTGAAGTACGATACCTCCGATCAACTGAACCCCAAAATGTCTCATACCCAATACCCTCATTGATGCTTCTCTCACAACTGCAAAAGCTTCAGGCAGGATATCATTCAAAGTTTCACCTTCTGAGAGCCTCTTTTTAAACTCCGGCGTTTTTGCTTTTAGCTCATCATCAGTAAGAGACTTAATTTGTGGTTCCAGACTCTCTATTTTATCAACAATAGGCATAATTCTCTTTAATTCCCTATCACTATAGCTTCCTATAATCTTTTCAATTAATTTAAGCATATCAAGACCTCCAACAATATTATTTGTTAATGTTCTTTACATAGTTTCATAGAACACGTACACAACTCTAAAGTTAATATAAAAATTCCTAAAGCAATTATTAAATCTCCTATACTTACAACAGGCATTCCCATGCCCAAAAATCCAGGCAAATAAATAATGTCGGCCAAAAACCCCAGCCTGGTGCTTCCACTCATGACAACATGTCTGCTATCTGCACCTGTGCTTAGTATGTTAGCAGCCTCCATCAGACCGGCATTTTTCATTATCTCAAGGCTTACCGGCATTCTACCTCCGTTAAGCACCATAACCAGCGCATTTAAAGAAGCCCCCACCCCGGTTACCCATAGGCCTATATATCGCCTGTTAAACCAGAGGCAAATAAATAAAAGAATAAAGACAATACCTTGTATTACCAAGCTGTATTCCACTACAAACCTAATACCTTTACTTCCCATAACCCTTGTAATAGTCTGTATTAAGCAGGCAAGGACTATCAGCCAGGTCTTGTGGAATCTTACGTTTCCAATATCCGGCTTCTTTCCTTCCTTA
>JBMOLK010000070.1:0-18091 GCA_049325575.1 Bacillota bacterium
ACTTTTTTTATAGTTTTTATTGTATATATGTGCATATTCCGGTACATTTGACAAAACCGAAATATGCACACACAACCCCTAAAATCTTCAAAGTCCTTAAGCAGCTTTTATAAAACGTACTACTTCGCAAAAGCTTAATAAAGGGCATACTCATAATCTTATGAATCAATAACCTTCGTTTATTATAATCCACTCCTTTTTACTATTCTCTCTTGCAAGAAGAATTGTTCTTGCTATATTAGGATACATTGATTTTTCATAGGCCTTAAAAGCTATTATCTGCCAATCTTTGTATTCATTTGCAACTCCACCGCTCAGCATATTTGAATTCTCAGTATATTCAATTGCAACAATTTCATGATCACCAGAAAAACTTGAGTAATATTTTTTTGCAATCGCTCTAGCTGCTTCAATATCAATTTCCGAAAAATTTGTACTGTTAGTTTGAAGTTCGTCATCCTTACTAATCTTGGTTTGAGATGATAAACTTTTTTGTGGATTTAACACAAAATCGTCGTTTTTGGTTACAACATAATCCTGTAACTTAGCTAATATTTTCCCACTGTCCTGTAACATAATTTTAATTGCTTTTGTTGCTGTGCTCCCATCCATAAATGTAACTTCCATTACAATAATGTCATTACGCAATTCCTCGCTGAGGTTTGCAATATTAATATCAGTATTATCAGTAAGCTTACGGATTGTATTTTCAGGATTCCAATTTACTACAAGATAATAGTAATCTGATGTCTCTTTACCATAGGATACCGTAAATTGCTTTTCCATGCTGTAGTACGGTCTGTTTTCAGTCCAGTCAGTGAAGTCAATGTATTGATTTTTACAGGAAAAACGGATGGTATCAATATTTTCCCCTTTGACATATAATTGCATAAGCTGCCCATGCATTTCGCCATCGTCACGGATTATCCCTGTGGTAAGCTCAACTCCTGTATTTGTAATTTCTGTGTTTGACCCATAGGCATATACGTTAAAAGTAGTTCTATCTACAATAAATGAGAATGCACTCACACCCAACAATAAGCAGAGCATACAGGCAACAATAGGTCTACTCCATCTTATCCAATGATGGACATTAAAAGAACTTGTTTTCTTGCAGGATATTTTAGCGCTTTCCTTCAATACTTCACTGAACATTTTAGCCTTTTGTTCTTCTTTAGGTGTACAAGCCTCAAAAAGATCGTTAATGTGGTTAGCCATAAAATATCCCTCCTAAACCCATCTTTAGTCGTTTCCTCCCGTTGAAAAGTTGTGTTTGAATTGTACTCTCGTTTCGTTCCAAAAGCTTTGAAATTTCTTTTACCGAATATCCTTCATAATAGTAAAGATACAAAACCTCTTTGTATTTGGGTGGTAGTGATAAAAGTTGCTCCAAGACCTCACCAGCTTTTTCGTGGTTGTCCCAATACGCTACTTCCGGTAATAAGTCAATACTAACCCGACAAAATCTCCACCAGCTTTTCAAAATATCTTTACAGTAGTTTTTGGTAGTTACGATCAACCATGCTTTTTCATGTTCAAAATTATTAAAAGTTTTATCTGTTTTTAGCAATTTTAAAAATATAGATTGAACAGCATCTTCTGCATCAGCGTGATTTTTCAAATATATATAGCACAGTCTGTAAACTGTATCTACATTCCTTTGGTACACTTCAGCTAATTCTTTATCCGTACGCAATAAAGAATTATTTCCCATCTTTTCACCTCCTGCATATAACACGATCAAAAAACAAAAAATATCCTATTCTCAAAAATAATTTTAAATCCAAAAGGGAAAATATGTGTTCTGAAGGTGTGTGAGATACAAATTCATTAATGGCTACCGCTTAGCGACATTTCCTTTGGATCTATATCTACTTTTTCAATTTTTTTGAAATATATAGTTCCATTTAAATATTTACTTATGCTTAATTACTTCCTTATCCTTATAAAAATAAAAAGACCCGGCATCATCTACCAGGTCTTTCTTCTAAATCTAATTAAGCTTCTCCAGCCAACTTTAACAGTGTTTCCCATCTCTTATCAACTTCTTTTTGAATTTCTTCCAACAGGTGCTCGTTGCCTGCTTTGAAAAGATGTTTAAATCTTCCCTGCGGCTTCAAGAAGTCTTTAATAGGAAGTTTGTTCTTTGGCTTGTAGTTAATAATATACTTGCCATCTATAACTTCATACAGTGGCCAGAAGCAAGTTTCAACAGCCAATTTGTTTATATCCATTAAATCAGGTGTGTTATACTGCCATCCTCTTGGACATGGAGCCAAAACATTCATGAAAGCAGGACCACCTACATATAGAGCTTTTTCTGATTTTTCATAAAGATCTTTCATATTTCCAATGGCAGCTGTTTGAGCAACATATGGAATATTGTGGTTTACCATAATTTCAGTAAGATCTTTTCTCCACTGCATTTTACCAGGTATAACTTTACCGGCAGGTGAAGTTGTTGTATCTGCGTATTTAGGAGTAGCAGATGACCTTTGAATACCTGTGTTCATGTATGCTCCATTATCATAGCAGACATAAACCATGTCATGGCCTCTTTCCATAGCTCCTGACAATGACTGCAGACCTATATCGTAGGTTCCGCCGTCTCCACCGAATGCAATAAACTTTGTATCCCCTTTTATTTTGCCTTTTCTCTTCATTGCAGCATAAGCAGCTTCAGCACCTGAAACTGTTGCGCCTGAGTTTTCAAAGGCATTATGAATAAATGAATCTTTCCACGCAGTATATGGATAGATGAATGAAGACACTTCAAGACATCCGGTTGCACAACCTACTACTGCATGATCTTCAGGTTTTAATGCCCTAAGGATTTGTCTTACAACTGGTGGAGCACCACAACCTGCACACATTCTATGTCCACCGGTAAATCTTTCCGGCTTCTTTGCAGCTTCCTTTAAATTATAAGCCATCTATCGCACCCCCTATTCTCTAACGCCCAGGTAGTTGTAAACTGAGTCTACCTTACCTGTAGCGGCAATATCTAAAATTTTATTATAAACAACTTCTATATCGTCGGATTTAACATCTCTTCCACCAAGACCGTAAATAAAGTTGATTACTTTAGGACCAAATACACCTTTTGCATACATGGCACTTGTTACTTCTGTAAACAACGGTCCGCCAGCAGCATTGAAGCTGTCAGCTTTATCCAAGACGGCAATTGCCTTATATTTTGATAAAGCTTCTACTATTTCATCCACAGGGAAAGGTCTGAATACTCTAGGTTTAATGAGGCCTACTTTCTTACCTTGAGCCCTTAACTGATCAACTACATATTTTGCTGTACCGGCTGTGGAGTTTAATATAACTGCTACAACTTCTGCATCATCAGTCTTATACTCTTCAAACAAGCCGTACTTTCTTCCTGTCAATTTGTAGAACTCTTCGGAAACTTCAAGTATAACCTTCTTTGCATTCATCATAGCTTGAGCCTGCTGTCTCTTGTGCTCGAAAGTATGCGCCTGTAGATCCAAAGGACCTACTGATATAGGGTTTTCCTTATTTAAAAGATACATTTCCGGATTGTAGTCTCCTACAAAAGCCTTAACTTTATCATCTTCAACCAACTCTAAGTTTTCTATAGCATGGGATGTAATAAACCCATCCTGACAAACCATAACAGGAAGCACTACATCAGGGTGCTCTCCTATTCTGTGAGCCATAAGCATATTATCATATGCTTCCTGATTGTTTTCAGAATAAAGCTGTATCCATCCTGAATCTCTTGCTCCCATAGAGTCACTATGATCATTATGGATATTTAAAGGACCTGACATGGTTCTATTTACACATGCCATTACAATCGGAAGTCTTGAACATGCTGCTATATAAAGAACCTCCCACATAAGACCAAGTCCGTTTGCAGAAGTAGCAGTCATTGCTCTACCTCCTGCAGCCTGTGCACCTACACAAGCAGACATGGCACTGTGTTCTGACTCTACAGCAACAAACTCTGTATCAACAACGCCATCAGCAACATATTGTGAAAAATACTGCGGAATTTCAGTTGAAGGAGTTATTGGAAAAGCAGCAACAACATCTGGATTTATTTGTTTCATGGCAACAGCCACAGCTTCATTACCACTTAATCTTTCTCTTATAGCCATCTCGTAATCCCCCCTTACTTATCTTCTTCTACAAAGTCAATGGCCTTGAAAGGGCAAACCTTTACACATACGCCGCAGCCTTTGCAGTGATCAAAATCAAACTCTATTCTCTTTCCTTCTTCGTTTACCAATATAGCTGTATCCGGACAAACAGGGTAGCAGAGCAAGCACTGCTTACATTTTTCCTGTATCCAGATAGGTTTCATTGAACGCCAGTCACCTGTCTTAAATAATTCTGCATTACCGGCATAGGGCATAACACCACCTGGTGTAATATCTTTCCATTTAACATCAGGAGTTACAGTTTTCAATTCTTTTTTACTCATAGTCCCTTCACCTCCTGCATGGATCTTTCAAGTGCCTTGATGTTACCATCTACAACTTCAGGTTTCTTTGCAAATTTGTGTTTGAATGAATCAACCATGTCGTTTAGGAATTCTTTTTCATCCATTACTCCGCTAACCTTAACAACTGCTCCAAGCATAGGTGTGTTTGGGAAGTATTTTCCAAGTGTTTCTATAGATATGGTTCTTGCATCTACTGTACACACTTTTCCTTTATAGCCTTTTAAGAACGGCCTTACTTCTTCAGGTGATTTTGTAGTATTAATTATTATTGCTCCATCTTCTTTAAGTCCTGATGTTACGTCAACTGATGCAATAAGAGTGTCATCAACAACTACTACATAATCAGGCTCATAAATGTTACTGTGGATAGTAAGCTTGGTATCGCTTATTCTGTTATAAGCTGTAATTGGTGCGCCCATTCTTTCTGGACCATACTCCGGAAAACCTTGAATATACTTTCCGGTATTGAATGCAGCATCAGCAAGAAGCAGAGATGCTGTTTTAGCACCTTGTCCACCACGCCCATGCCATCTGATTTCAACAACCTTGCCCATGTGGTAAACCCCCTCATTTATTTATAGTAAATATTGTGCTGATTGAATTCAGCTTAGTATCTCAAAGGTAATAAAATATTAATACAGAATACAGTATAAATGTCTGTTTATTTTTTGTCAAGAATACTTAAACTGCTAGGTATAGTATCTGAAGTGATTGGGTATAATTATGTTCATTGTATACAATATTTTGTACTCTCACATAGCATTTTAATTTATGTTTTAAGAGAGACGCCGTCTCTAAAGAATTGTTATTTCAATCATATGACTGCTTGAAATGTCAGACTTTGAAAAGGTATTTTAATACAATGAGCAAAACAACACCAGGTACACCAAGAGTACCTGTTATAAATGCCGTAATAGGGTTTAGGGCAATTTGAAAACTAAAAAAGCCCCCAACAAAGTTAATAATAAGAATTATTATTCCCCCAAGTACGGAATTATATATCAGTTTTAGTACTGTTTTCATTGGAACTATAAAGAATTTTCCTAAAAAGTATAAGAGCACTACCCCTATTATATAGGCAAATATTACACTGTATTCAACAGACATATGCATCTACACATCACTTTCACATTTGTATTTAACCGTGCAAATCTAATGTTCTATTATCGGAACTATAGATTTTATATCTCTCATTATTAAATATATAAGCTTGGTCAAGAATTTATTACAAAAAGAAGTGAAAAAGAAAATATATAATTAATGAAGAAATGATAATTAAAACGATTTAACACAAACGTGGATTAGTTGCCCATATACTCCAATGTGACTCCTTTTTCCTTAGCTTTCTTAATCAGGTAATCATACCTTATTTGATATGCCTTTATTTTATAAGTGTAATAATCTATAATTTCACTTTCCACAGCATATTCAAAATTAGCATTTGCGCTTATCCATTCTTTTCTGGCATTTTTAATACTTTCAATAAGGTTTTCTACTTCTTCTAAATTCTCTGCAGAAACTAATTCATGTTTTTCTTTAATAGATAGCATGTTTAGAAGTTTACTTAATAAATTACTTTTATGAATTTTAATATCCTTATTTTTCTCCGTATTTAAGTCCATACAAACTCACCTTACACTCTATTTTTTATAGAAATATTTATTTTCATAATATTCTATTTACTATTAATTGTTGATACTTTTATAAGTATAAGCAGAATTTACCTGGACTATACATGCATAATCAGTATTTATATATAAATTAAAACCGTTTTTAAAAGTTTACAGACTCAAATCTGGGCCAAAACCTTCCATCTCTTATCTCCACTATACAATAGGTTTTATTATTATCCTTCGGAATGCCTATACTTCCCGGATTCAATACCAGCATACCATCAGAGAACAATTCTTCCCTTTCATGTGTGTGTCCAAAAAATACAGCATCGGCTTTTATTAATTTACCTTTATTAATAATTCTTTGATAATCGTATTTCACGTTATACTGGTGCCCGTGTGTAATAAATATCTTCTTGCCGTGAACTTCAAGAACTTTTTCCAAAGGATACTCCCGGGTCCAGTCATTATTACCGCTAACTATCTCACATCTGATATCTTTAATATATTCTTTTACAGAGGATATATCTTTTGAAAAATCACCCAAATGTATAATCAAATCAACAACTTTAGCTTTTTTTACTGCCTTTATAATATTGTTTGTATAACCGTGAGAATCACTTAATAATAAAATCCTCATATAGTCTGTTCTCCTGCATAAATTTTTTTAATTTTTTCTTTCATATATACCTGTTAGCTTTCAGATATTCTAGTATAGCATTCGAGGTTACATGCCTGAATTTTCCCCAATCCCTCCATTCACCCTCAATACTGTTCAGTTTATTTACTATTTCATCCAGTTCCTCCAGGTCTACCAGCTTTACTTCGCTGATCTCATCATCGCTGGCGTCTAGAAGTAGTCTTCCTGATATCTCTTTTAATATAAACAGATAGGAATAGAACATTTCGTTTAAGTCACTGTATTCAAACCTTATTCTTATAACACCTGCAAACCCAATAATTTCTGCATCTATGCCAAGTTCTTCCCTGGTCTCTCTTAACACTGCATCTACTATATCCTCGCTGTAATTAATACCTCCTGTCGGTATTCTAAAAATACCCTTGGGATATTCTTCACTTGTAACAGTTATTATAGTATTGTCAGGCCTTATAACGCAAAACACTACTTCTCCTCTTCTATCCTTTTCAATAACCTTTTGTACCTTATTAAAAAAGTATTCATCTTCATATTTTATTGTAACATCCTTTATAAAGGGGCTTGAGTTGTTAAATCTTTTACATAGACAATTGAATTCATCTGAATTAAACTTATTCATAAATAACTCCTTTTTATAATTTTGATATAAAAAAAATAAGCTTATAACAATATTAATATTTTTCTCTTATTCTTTCTATAATGTTTTATATTTATCATTAGGCAACTTGTTTTAAGTTTAAATATGTAATATATAAGGTTTAAATTTACATTTTTACAATGAAAAATATATTGTTTTTTTAGCTTAAAATTGCGATAATATGATTGTGCCAAGATCAGGAATTAATTAAAATATTTTTTATTATTTTTGTAATATTTAAGACTGAACAAAAGTAATTTGTTAAACGTCTAATTTATTATAGTATTAACAGGAATTATATTAATTTAATTAGGGGTGTGTATATGACGAGCCCGGTAGTACAGAAGAAGAACACAAACAACAAGACAAGGGTACTGGTTATTTCTCTTTTTTCAGTTATAATTATATCTTTAATTGTATTTTCATTTTTTGCTTTTTCAATCCTATCTCATAATAAGGTATACTCCGGTGTGTACATTAATGATATTGATGTAAGTAATCTTTCGTATGACCAGGTATATGAGCTATTAAAATCAAGTTATACTGACAAGGCAAAAGACGTCAAATTAACTTTAAAGCACAATGAAGTAAATCAGCAAATTGACTTAAATCAGTTAAAGGTTTCCTATGATATTGAAGGCGCAGCAAAAAAGGCTTATGATATAGGACGTACAGGAAATATATTCAATAGGCTTTATGCCGTTTTCAGTTCTAATAGAAATGGGTCTAAGATTGAGCTTCAGTATTCATATGATGAAAAATCCTTAAAAGATGTTGTAGATAATTTTTATTCCCGTTCTATTGTATATGTAAAAGAAGCTGATTTATTTGTGAGTGATAAAAAGGTAACTCTTCGTACAGGGCATCCGGGTGAGGCTATTGACAGGCAGAAGGTTTCGGAAATTATGCAAAATTCCATAAAGACTTGCACAGGTGGAACATTTGATGTCCCTGTAAAACAGACAATGCCAAGCAGTATTAATGTTGATGAAATATACAATCAGATAAACCAGGAAGTAAAGGATGCAAGTGTAACAGTTGAAGACAACAAAACAAAAGTTCTACCTCACTCTGTAGGACGTAAAATCGACAAGGCAGAGCTTATTAATATAATAAAGGAACATGAAAAAACACTTGATACTGAAAAAGAATTACCTGTAGTTTTTACAGAGCCTAAAATCAAAACTGAGGATATTAGTGCTTACCTGTTTAGAGATGTTCTTGCATCTGCCAGCACAAGGTTTTCAACAGCAAACCAGAATGATGCGAACAGGGGTGTCAATATAAGGCTTGCGTCCTCAAAGATAAATGGAAAAGTATTAGGTCCAGGTGAGGTATTTTCGTTCAATGAGGTTGTTGGGCCAAGAACAAAGGATGGCGGGTACCAGGTGGCACACGTTTATGTACGCGGCAAGATAATTGATGACGTAGGCGGAGGAATATGCCAGGTTTCTACAACTTTATATAATGCTGTTTTATTTGCAGATCTTCAAACTGTGGAGCGTAGGAATCACATGTTTACAGTAGGATATGTACCTTATGGACGTGATGCTGCTGTGTCATACAATGAAGTTGATTATAAGTTTAAAAACAATACCAACTGGCCAATAAAAATTGAAGCCAGTGTATCAAAAGACAACAAACTTACATTTAGAATTATAGGAACTAACGAAAACCCTGATAAGTCTATAGAGATAAGTCATGTGCAGATAAGCGCTACACCTGCTCCTGTAAAATATATTGACGACCCTAATCTTGAAGAAGGTAAAACCGTTGTTTTACAAAAGGGTATGACAGGATATGTTATAGATACTTATAAAATAGTAAAAGTAGGCGATAAGGTAATTAGTAAGACAAAACTTCACAGAAGTACCTATAATCCTTACGCAAGGCAGATTAAACGTGGAACAAAAAAGGTGCAGTCCATTAAGCCTACAACAAATTTACAAGAGATTATAAAAGAAACTCCTAATATTAACTAAAAGTCGTTATTCTTTATATTATCCTTAAGACTTAATAAGCAAATAAGAAGTTAGAAGTAGTAACTTCTTATTTGCTCTATAACTTATAATTAATAACTGTCTACGCTGACTGCTCCATTGTTCCTTAGTATGGATGCAACCTGATCAATCTTGTCATCGTCTGTTTTCATGCTAAACAGTGTCTTTCCCGCTTTTATATCTGTCTCATATTGTCTGCTTCTATTTTCTGGAATTCCAAGGTCAACTAGACCTCCAACAATGCCACCTGTAACAGCACCTGATAAAAGTCCTGTGATAGGCCCAGCTGCAGCAATGATGCCTAACCCCGGAATAGCCATGCTTCCCGCACCAATAAGCAAGCCTGCCAAGCCCCCCAATATCCCTCCGGTAACCACACCGTCTGAAATATTATCATTTATTGCTCTGGTGTTTGTTCCGGTGGCCATATTTCCAGCACCCATGGTAAGATCGTTTCCTTTATTGCCTTCATCTCCTTGTCTTGCAACTATTGAAATATCATTTGTTCTAAGTCCCTGGTCCTTTATTTGCTGCGCAGCGTTTTCTGCGCTGCTGTGATTATCAAAAATTGCTACAATAGTTCTTGACATACCATAAACCTCCTGTATTATATATTCATGTATAGCTTTAGTTAAAATGGAACTATTTATTCGTTTTAATCAAAATGTAATTTTTTTTTAATGTTTGTTTTATTATGTTAGGTGTATAATTGAAATAAGCTTTTAAAGAGGGGTGCAGAGAATATGAAAAAATACATATCTATTATAATAGCTATAGTTTTGGTTTTATCAATTACTACAATTAATATTAGTGCAGCAAATGATTTGGAAGTTCAAAAAGGCAATGCAGATGCCCTTGTAAAATTACGTATTTTAAAAGGCTATGAGGATGGAAGTCTAAGGCTTGAAAATAAAATAAGAAGAAGTGAATTTATTACCTTAGTTATTAAGCTAATGGGATATGATAAGGACTCCGATATAGAAAACGTAAAAATAACTTTTAAAGATATTGGCAAAAAACATTGGGCTTATAACAATATTAAACTTTCAATAAAGTATAATCTTGTTGCCGGATATCCCGATAGTACTATAGCACCGAATAAGGATGTTACTTATGCTGAAGCTGTGGCTGTTGTGATAAGAGCACTAGGCTATGAAAATACCCTTCAGGGAAATTGGCCCGATAATGTAGTTAGTAAGGCTGCAGAGCTTAAATTAAATAATAATCTTGATCTTACCGCTGATCATCAGCTTACCCGCGGTGAAATGTCAGTAATTATTTTTAATGCTCTAACAGTTAAGTTCAATAAATAAAAAATATTGGGAGATATCTGATGCAGTTAGAAGGTATGCTTTTAATCTTGATTATGTTAATAATTATTCCCGTTTTGGCCATATCATCCAATGATGCTGCTTTTTTTATAGTAACAGCCATACTTATATCTTTTTCATCGATAAAATCAATATATGCTGCTCTTTTAAAAGTAAAGGATGAATCTGATGATGATAAGGATGAAGTCTTTGCAGAAATCGAAGAACAGGTAGATATGGATCTTTCTAAAATAGGTACAGGGATTAAGGTCATAAAGAATCTTGTGATAGTTTTATTTTTCGGCTACTGCAGTTTCTTTTTGAATACCTTCTGGCTTAAAGCTTTATGCGCTTTCGTAATTATTTATTGGGTTAATGATATTAGACTTAATCTAAGGCAAAAAGAGAACTCGACCTCACAGGATTACTTCAGTCTCATTAGCCGCTTTCTGGTTATAACCATAAGCATATCAAGTTTATTATTAATCTCCTTAAGTGCATATAACAGGTTTATTTTTTTTAAATAAAATATCATATGAAGTTTTTTAAATAACAAAACTGTTCACAACATGATAAATATTTTGCAAGAATTAACAACGATAATTGCAAAATATTTATTTTTTTTTATAAAACCTATTGAATGTGCATTGTATAAGTGTTATAATTATAAAACAATAACTTTAAATAGGTGTACTAGGTCTTAGACATTAATGTTGTCTATGCCTTCTAACAAATAGTAAATAGTAAACATGCAATGACGCATTTAGTTAAATATTAAGCACACTCAATGGAGAGGATTAGCTTTCTGTTGGTGTGCTTTTTATTTTATAACTGCCCTGGTGTCTGTACTTGCAGGATTTGTTTTTGAATCTTTCATTTTTTGTTTTGATTGGATACTTTTGAGGTATATAACCTATATATATGTTTTGATTATGTAATAAAGAATTTGTGATTTATTATCCGCAAATTCCTCAAATAAAAAATGTGTTATAGAAAGGTTGCATAAACTATGAAGTTTAATGGATTGCCCTCTAAACAAGGACTCTATGACCCACAGTTTGAGCACGATGCATGTGGTATTGGATTTGTAGTTAACATTAAAGGTACAAAATCTCATGAGATTGTTGACCAGGCTCTGACAATTCTCATAAACCTGACACATCGTGGTGGTAGTGGTTCTGAGCACAACACGGGAGATGGAGCCGGTATACTTATTCAAATACCCCACAGGTTCTTCCAAAAGAATTGTATTGAAGCAGGTATCAATTTACCTGAACCCGGTCAATATGGGGTTGGTATGGTGTTTTTATCTGCTGATCCTTCTAAAAGAATAGTTATGGAAGACTATATCGAAGAAGTAATAAAGGAAGAAAATCAAACCTTTTTAGGATGGAGAACCTTGCCTGTTGATGATTCATCATTAGGAAGCGTAGCTATTTCTGCCAAACCTTTTATTCGTCAGATATTTATTGGAAGAAGCGCTGATATTAAGGATGATCTTTCTTTTGAAAGAAAGCTTTATGTTATAAGAAAGCGCGTTGAAAAATACGCTTCTGATAATGGCGGATACGTGTACTTCCCGAGTTTATCTTCCAGAACTATTGTTTATAAAGGTATGCTCACTGCAGAGCAAGTTAGAACATTTTACAAGGAGCTGTCAGATCCCTTGGTTGAATCTGCCCTTGCTCTGGTTCACTCCAGATATAGCACAAATACATTCCCAAGCTGGGAAAGAGCTCACCCAAACCGCTATATTATTCATAATGGAGAAATAAATACTCTGCGCGGCAATATAAACTGGATGAATGCAAGACAGTCACTACTTGATTCCAAGGATTTTGGTGATGATATAAAAAAGATACTTCCTATTATTAATCCGGACGGAAGTGACTCTTCAATGTTCGATAACTGTCTTGAGTTTATGGCACTTGCTGGTCGCTCACTGCCACATGCTGTTATGATGATGATTCCTGAACCATGGTCAAATCATGAAAGCATGAGTGATGAGAAGAAAGCTTTCTACGAATACCACAGCTGCTTGATGGAACCATGGGATGGTCCCGCTGCCATAGCTTTTACAGACGGTACAAGGGTAGGTGCAGTTCTTGACAGGAACGGACTCCGTCCTTCACGTTATTATGTAACAAAGGATGATCTGGTTATACTCTCATCTGAAGTAGGGGTTCTTGATGTTGATCCTCAGAATGTCGTATGTAAGGAACGTTTGCATCCAGGCAGAATGCTTCTTATAGACACAAAAGAAGGAAGAATAATTACTGATGATGAAATAAAGCATACTATTGCTTCCCAGCATCCATATCGCCAGTGGCTTAATGAACATCTTGTCACTTTGGAAGATCTGGCTGAAGCTCCACATCTTCCAGAACCTGATCATGATACGGTTCTTATTAGACAGAAGGCCTTTGGTTATACTTATGAGGATCTTCGTGCTACATTACTTCCAATGGCAAAGGAAGGTATAGATCCCATAGGGGCAATGGGTACCGATACTCCCCTTGCTGTTTTGTCCGATAAGCCTCAATTACTTTATAATTACTTTAAGCAGCTGTTTGCTCAGGTAACCAATCCTCCTATTGATGCAATAAGAGAGGAAATTATTACTGGGACTGAAACCATGATGGGATCTGAAGGGAATTTGATTCACCCGGTTCCAGAGAGCTGCAGACAAATAAAAATAAAAGCACCTATGATTAATAATGATGAGCTTGCCAGGCTTCGTCATATAAATATACCAGGCTTTAAATCTGTTACACTGCCGATTCTTTATAATGTAACAGGCGGCAGCAAGGCCCTTGAAGCCGCTATGGATAATCTATTTAAAGCCGCTGATAAAGCTGTTGAAGATGGATCCAATATCTTAATTTTATCCGATCGCGGTATAGATAAAGATAATGCTTCTATTCCAGCACTTTTAGCTGTTGCTGGTTTACACCATTATCTTATTCGCCGGGGTACAAGAACCAATGTAAGTATAGTTCTAGAATCAGGAGAACCAAGGGATGTGCATCACTTCTGTCTTCTTATAGGATATGGGGCATCTGCTATAAACCCATATCTGGTTTTTGAATCTTTAGACGATATGATAAAACAAGGTCTTCTTGTCGATGTTGACCATGAGACTTCTGTATATAAATATTTAAAGGCCTCTACCAAGGGTGTTGTAAAAGTACTCTCAAAAATGGGTATATCTACAATCCAAAGTTACCAGGGCGCGCAAATGTTTGAAGCTATCGGCCTTGCACAGAAGTTTGTCGATAGATACTTTACTTCAACTCCTTCCAGGATTGGCGGTATAGACATGGAAGAGGTCGCTTTGGAAGTACGCCTTAGACATATGGCGGCCTTTGATGAGCGCCAATCAGGACCTATGGCTTTAGATGCCGGCGGAGTAAACCAATGGCGTGCTGATGGCGAATATCACCTGTTTAATCCTTTGACAGTTCACAAGCTTCAGTATGCATGCAGAGAAGGAAACTACAGCCTTTTTAAGGAATACTCTGAACTTATTAATAACCAGACTCAAAGATTGTGTACCATTCGCGGTTTACTAAACTTTAAGGTTAAGAATCCTATTCCTATCGATGAAGTAGAATCTGTAGAATCCATTTGCAAGAGGTTTAAAACAGGTGCCATGTCTTATGGATCAATCAGTCAGGAAGCCCATGAAAGTCTTGCTATAGCCATGAATAGACTAGGCGGAAGAAGCAATACGGGAGAAGGCGGTGAAGACCCTGCCAGATTTATACCCGATAAGAATGGAGATTCCCGCTGCAGTGCCATTAAGCAGGTAGCATCCGGTAGATTTGGAGTTACAAGTCATTATCTTGTAAATGCAAAAGAAATTCAAATTAAAATGGCACAAGGAGCGAAACCTGGCGAAGGAGGACAGCTGCCCGGACGAAAGGTTTATCCATGGATAGCAAAAGTTAGAGGATCAACACCTGGTGTAGGACTTATTTCGCCGCCTCCACACCATGATATTTATTCTATTGAGGATCTTGCAGAGTTAATACATGACTTAAAAAATGCCAACAGAGATGCAAGGATTAACGTAAAGCTTGTTTCTGAGGTTGGTGTTGGAACTATTGCGGCTGGCGTTGCCAAAGGAAAAGCAGATGTGGTACTAATAAGCGGTTATGACGGAGGTACAGGAGCGTCACCAAGAACAAGTATAAAGCATGCAGGCCTCCCTTGGGAGCTCGGACTTGCAGAGACTCATCAGACCTTGCTCTTAAACGATTTACGAAGCAGAATTGTGGTTGAAACCGATGGCAAGCTTTTGACAGGAAGGGATATAGCCATTGCAGCTCTTTTAGGTGCTGAGGAATACGGTTTTGCAACAGCTCCTCTTATAGTTCTTGGATGTGTAATGATGAGAGTTTGTAACCTTGATACGTGTCCGGTAGGTGTTGCAACCCAGAACCCTGAGCTTAGAAAGAAATTTACCGGTAATCCTGATCATGTTGTTAACTTCTTTAAATTTATTGCTCAAGATCTTCGTGAAATTATGGCTGAGCTTGGTATTAGAACTATAAACGAAATGATAGGCAGGACTGATATCCTTGAAGTGTCTGATACTGATAGTCATTGGAAAACTAAAGGTATTGATTTGTCAAATATTTTACACAAACCGAAGGTTCCTGAAAATGTAGGACGATACTGTCAAATGAATCAGAACCACGAGCTTGATAAATCTCTTGATATGCAGCAGCTTTTAGATATATGTGAACCTGCTCTCTCTAAAAAAGAGAAAGTCAGAGCTATATTGCCTATTAAAAACACCAACCGTGTTGTTGGAACAATACTTGGAAGTGAAGTATCAAAAAAATATGGTGCAGAAGGCCTTCCTGAAGACACTATAAGCTTACACTTCCAGGGGTCAGCCGGCCAAAGTTTTGGTGCTTTCGTACCAAAGGGTATAACACTGTCCTTGGAAGGAGATTCAAACGATTATATGGGTAAGGGTCTATCAGGAGGAAAGATAATTATTTATCCTCCGAAAAGTTCTACCTTTATTCCTGAAGAAAATATCATTACCGGTAATGTTGCCTTCTACGGAGCAACAAGCGGTGAGGCTTACATCAGAGGTATTGCAGGAGAAAGGTTCTGTGTGAGAAACAGTGGAGTCAATGCAGTGGTTGAAGGCGTGGGTGACCATAGTTGTGAGTATATGACCGGAGGACGCGTTGTAGTTCTGGGATCTACAGGCAGGAATTTTGCTGCCGGTATGTCAGGTGGAGTGGCATATGTTTTTGATGAAAAAGGTGATTTTGCATCAAAATGCAATAAGGAAATGGTTTCTCTTGAAACTATAGAGGACAAAGATGAAATAAATTCTCTTAAAGCAATGATTCAAAAGCATGTTGACTATACAGACAGTGATCTTGGCAAACGTATATTGGCTAATTTGGATAAAGTATTGCATAAATTTGTAAAAGTAATGCCTAAAGACTATAAGAGAATGCTCCAGGCAATCAAGCAGGTGACAGAACAGGGACTGACAGGTGACGATGCCTTAATGGCTGCTTTTGAAGCAAACAACAAGGACCTTGCTCGTGTTAGCGGAAATTGATATAAATTATAAATTATAGGGGAGATAAGTCAATTTATTTCTCTTATGTGTAGAAATAGGAGGAAATACAATGGCTAAACCAACTGGATTTATGGAATATAAGCGTGAACTTCCCGATGACCGTTCCCCGTTGGAACGCATCAAGGATTGGGATGAGTTTCATACTACTTTCCCAGAAGACAAACAGCGAATACAAGCTGCAAGGTGTATGGACTGTGGCATTCCTTTTTGCCATACCGGTGCACTTATTAATGGTATGGCATCCGGTTGTCCAATAAATAATCTAATCCCGGAATGGAATGATTTAATCTATAGAGGCTTATGGAAAGAAGCTATAAACCGTCTCCATAAAACAAATAACTTCCCTGAGTTTACAGGCAGAGTTTGTCCTGCACCCTGTGAAGGTTCATGTACTGTTGGAATAAATGATCCACAGGTTACAATCAAGTTGAATGAGTGCACTATAATTGACAAGGCTTTTGAAGAAGGTTGGGTTGTACCTGAGCCACCCAAGGTAAGAACAGGGAAGAAAGTTGCTGTTGTAGGCTCTGGTCCTTCAGGTCTTGCCTGTGCAGCCCAGCTTAATAAGGCTGGTCATTGGGTTACAGTATTTGAAAGATCAGATCGTATTGGAGGTCTTCTCATGTACGGTATACCTAATATGAAACTTGACAAGGGCATTGTTCAAAGAAGAGTGGATATCTTAGAAAAAGAGGGTATAAAATTCGTAACTTGTGCAGAAGTTGGAAAGGATATATCTACACAGGACTTATTAAAAGATTTTGATTCAGTAGTTCTTTGTGGTGGAGCAACAAAACCCCGTGATTTGACTGTTGAAGGCCGAGACTTAAAGGGTGTCCACTTTGCCATGGAATTCCTGCATGCAAATACCAAGAGCCTGCTTGATTCCAAACTTTCTGATGGAAGCTATATATCTGCTGCTGGAAAGGATGTTATTGTTATAGGTGGTGGAGATACCGGAACTGACTGCGTAGGTACTTCAATCAGACATGGATGCAGAAGTGTTGTTCAATTTGAAATTTTACCTAAACCTCCATCCGAACGCCAGTCTAACAATCCGTGGCCTCAATGGCCTAAAGTCCTAAAAATAGATTATGGTCAGGAGGAGGCTTCTCAACTATATGGAAAGGACCCGCGTGAATATTGTATAAGTACCAAGCGCTTTGTAGGAGATGATAATGGCAATATTAAGGAAGTTCATACTGTTAATATTGAATGGAAGAAGGACGATAAGGGACGCTTTATACCTGTCGAAGTTCCGGGTACCGAAAAAGTATGGCCCGCACAATTAGTTCTTCTTTGTATGGGTTTCCTTGGTCCTGAAGATAATGCACTTGATCAGTTAGGCGTTTTAAGGGATGACCGATCTAATGCTAAGGCTGAATATGGTAAATATAATACTAATATAGATGGAGTTTTTACTGCCGGTGATATGAGAAGAGGTCAAAGCCTCGTCGTATGGGCAATAAACGAGGGACGGGGCGCTGCTAGGGAAGTGGACAAATATCTTATGGGATTTACTAATCTCCCATAAAAAAATATATAGAAGTAAGACACATATTTAGAGATAACGAACTGTAAAGATAAACATATAATTCGCTCCGCTAATTTGATACAAATGGCGTGCTCATCAAGTTTATCTACTTTTACAGTTCGATCTCTATAAACCCCGTAAAGGAAGATGTATTATCACATCTTCCTTTTTTTATTGCTTTTAAATAATAAATATAACAAATTTAATTTTATATTAACATTATTTATATAAAATAGTTCTTTTCTGAA
>JBMOLK010000071.1:0-18075 GCA_049325575.1 Bacillota bacterium
GACTCAATGAATAGGGACAATAAACGGATACTGGTAAAGTATAAAGATGATAAGAAGAGTGAATTGGTAAAAAGTTCCGTGATACAAAAGATGTCAGGTTTTAATGTAAAGCTTACGAAGAAGCTGCCTTTGTCAAATATTGAGGTTCTAGAGGTGAGTGAAGCAGCCGATGCCGACAGGGTAATTAAAGAGCTTAGAAAAGTCCCTGAAATAGAGTATGCAGAACCGGATTATAAAGTTCATTCGTATGGTGAGCCTTTAGACCCGGAGTTTCCGCTTCAGTGGGGATTAAGGAATAAAGGACAGATCATACTTGGTCAGGCGGGCATACCTGGAATAGATATAAATATCTTACCTGTATGGGATTACACCATGGGAAGCTCTGATGTGGTTATAGGTGTAATAGATACGGGAATAGATATATACCATAGCGACATTAAAGAGAATATATATAAGAACCCGGGCGAAATAGAGGGTAACGGTATTGATGATGACAGAAATGGTTTTGTTGACGATGTGAACGGTTGGGACTTTGCAAATTACGATAATACTGTGTTTGATTCCGGTGATATTGATCTTCACGGCACACATGTAGCCGGTATAATTGCCGCAAAATCCAATAACACTGGAACAGCCGGAGCTGCTCCCAATATAAAGGTTTTACCTTTAAAGTTTTTAGGTACTGAGGAAGGGTCCGGATATGTAAGTGATGCAATAGAGGCTATCCGATATGCGAAAAAGCTGGGTGTAAAGATAATAAACTGCAGTTGGGGAGGGCCCAACTATATTGAATCCCTGAAGCAGGAAATGATGAACTCCGGTATTTTATTTGTTTGCTCTGCAGGCAATGATGGAATGAGTGTAGATAGTGTTCCTACATATCCTGCCTGTTATGGATTAACAAACATTATATCTGTGGCAAATATTGATAACAGGGGAAACCTGGCTTACGATTCAAACTATGGAAGCAAAATAAATGTAGCAGCTCCCGGTGAAGCAATATTAAGTACAATACCGGGAGGCGGAACAGGCTATATGAGAGGTACTTCTATGGCATCGCCTTTTGTTACCGGCGTTTGTGCACTTTTAAAGAGCTTTAAGCCCTCAATAAGCACTGGTGAATTGGCTAACAGCATAGTAAACAGTACAGCAAGAATTTCCGGTTTGAACAACAAGGTCAGAACAGGTGGATGCGTCAATGCGTATAACGCTTTAGCCTACAGCAATGGTTGGCCTGTACCGACACCCACGTTAACACCAACACCTACTCCAACGTTAACACCGTCGGCTACTCCCACAGTAACGCCGACAGTCACACCAACAGTTACCCCTACCCTAACGCCTACACCGGAGATTGTTCTTGACTTTGTGCCCAAGGACTACGTCATGAACCCGGCAAAACCGGTTATGTATTTTATTGATGATCAAAATAACAAGCTTTGGTCGGTCAATCTTGAGACAAAGGAGAAGTCATATATAAGTTTTGAATATACTCCATCTGCCCTTGAATTTTTTAATGGAGATATTTATGTAGGTTTGATGGTGGAGAAACTGCAATATAGAAGAGGCATGATGGCTATCATTGATTCTTACACCTTCAGAATAACCGAACAGTTTGAAATACCGCAGGTACCTACAGAAATTGAGATTGACAGCAATGAATTTATTTATGTCATAGGAGATACAGATTATTATACTGATGCACTAAGCACCTATTCCAGGTACTCAAAACAGGAATTGTTCAGCAGGAGTTATTACAGACCGCACTCTATCTCATACAACAGCAGGTTTGACAAGCTTTATATGGCAGAAGGAACAGATACCTACGCCTACCAGCTTAACTCCACAGGAATGTTTATTGATACTCCATATAAACCCCCTTATTATGGATGCCAAAATATGATGGGTTTTGTAAGGGTATCTCCTGACGGTCGATATTTGTTTAACAGTAATGGGGAGGTTTTCTACTGTGGGCACAGTAAATACATGGATTCCAACTCCTCTTCAAATGCTTCCAACGAGGATCTGATCCATGCCTTTAGTTTAAGGAGCCCCTTTGAAGCTATTGCCTTTGATTGGACGAATAGGTTCTATACAGGACAAAAGAACAGGATATATGTGTATAATTATGCCGATTTTAGTGCTATGGGCACAATAACAACACCATGGGATGTTGTATCCCTATATATTAGCAATGATAAATTAATTAGTATAGAAAATTCAAATGGAACCTATGTTGTTAATTCCTATCCAAAAGGTGAATACAGTCCAATGCCTTCTTCAGTGCCGGATAATACTTTTTCCGATGTACCTGTATTTAAAGCCGGAACTGAAACCCTGGCTGGCAGTATTAATCTGAATGAAGATATAACAATCAAGTTTGACGGTGAAAAGAATACAAAGTGGTTTGCTTTTACAACAAGGTACTATGGTCCGCATGCAGTAACAATACCTCCAAGTGGACATGCATTGGCGGTTTTTGACAGTAACGGTTTTAATCTGGCTTATGGCAGAGGAGCATCTGTTATGGTGAATCTCCAAGCAGATAAGCTGTATTATATTGGGATGAACAATTACTACAACACACAAGAGGGTACTTTTAAGGTTATTGAGCCTTCAGCTCCGGCTACACCGGTGCCGGTACCGACTCCTACACTTACTCCCATACCCTTGGGAAGGCCCATCAATGTTGTATATTCAGACCCTGCAATAGAAGGATATATACTTCCGGACTTCTCTTATAGTCCGGACAATGCCTCCATGATAAAGTCAGACTTTACGGTAACGGTTAGGGAGTTAGGCATATCAACATTTACCGATAGTACTGGTTATTTTGCAATAGAGGTTCCATTAAATCCTTCAGGCTATACTTTGGAAATAACTAAGGAAGGATACTTAACCAGAAAGATTTACAGTGGATCGGTAAATAGAAATATTAAGATATCTACGGAGACCGATCCCATATATATGTGGGCAGGAGATATCCCCAGTGATGGAATGCAGGATGATTGTATCAACTTCAGTGATATCATGGAGATTATAAAGCATTTTAACAGTTCCGAGGGCAGTGAAAAATATACACCTGCAGCTGACATCAATAAGGACTGTGCCATAAATATGGAAGACATTATGATTACTGCACAGCATTTCAACAAAAGCGTTGAACACTACCAGCAGTTCTTTACACCTCCAGCAGACTTGAAGTCCTATATACCTTTAGACTTCCAGGCAGCAGACAGTATAATACATCCTGATAAACCGGTTCTATACCTTATTGGAAAGGGTAACAGAAAGCTTTTTGGTGTTAATATTGAGACGGGTGAAATATCAAGTCTTACATTTAGTCTAATTACAAAAAAGATCACTTTTGCAAATGGCAAACTATATGTTCTTCTTCGTGCAGAAGATGAGGGTGAGAGAAGGGGTGCTGTTGCAGTAGTGGATACCGGGAATTTCACATTAAGCGGAATGCTTGATATAGATTTTATCCCATATGATGCTGCTGTTGATAAAAACGGATATATTTACGTTTGCGGGGAGACAGCAGGATTCTCTGGGATTAAATCCTTCTCGGGAGAGACATTTAACGAAGTAGACTCATTTGAAATACCATACTTTCCAAGAAGACGACTGGTATATAATTCTTCACTTAGCAGGCTTTATGCGTTTGAGTGTAATGGCTATACAGGAAATACTGCAGTAGATATATCAAGCAGTGGGGAGTTTCTTAAAGAGAGCTATCCACCTGAAGAATTTATGTTTAGTGAGAATGCAGTTATTTCTCCGGATGATAAATATATTTTATTTTCAGGGAAAATGGTAACGAGTGACTACAATTCTTTAGACGATCTGAAACTGGTAACATCTTTTAACAAGTACTTTGACAGTGCTGCTGTTGACCTTGACAAGAACAGGCTTTATACAGCAACCGCAGATAAATTCGTTTACGTGTATAACTATCCTACTATCGAAGGCATAAATGCCTATAGCACCAAAGGCAATGTATCCAGGGTGCACTATTATAAAGGTAATATTATATGCGTATCATATACGGGTTTCATATATGACAGGGTAGATTTTATCGAAGTAATAAGGGAAAATTCACCTTATCCTGCTTATGGATCAATGCTGCCATATAATATCACCATTAAGCAAATTGATCAAACTTCCTGTTTGATTACATGGCTCACCGATATAGACACAATGGGACAGGTGGAATACGGTTTATCAAATGTAAAATATGATAACTCAACACATTTAAGTTCGTCGTACGATAGAGGTCATGGAGCCATGATTACTGGGCTTACGCCGAATACCCCCTATCATTTCCGAATAGTCAGCTTCCGTGAAGAGAGTATGGATATAGATAGACGGCGTTCTGTGTCTGGAGATTTTGTTTTTATGACAACCACTGCAGACTAAAATTATAAGAACTGCTTTTCAATATAATAAAATATGAAATAACCATTTATAGAAGTCTCTTTCCTAAAGCTTGTTATTAAACCGGGAAGAGACTTTTATAATTTACAATTAATCCCAGGTGGTAGTGGATTGCATAAATCCCCCCGTTTTTTCTATAGCAGTTTATGTGAAGTTTATAGACAAATCTCTCGATATACTATAGAGATCGAACTGTAAAAGTAGATAAACAAGATGAGCCCGCCATTTGTATCAAATTAGCGGAGCGAGTTATATGTTTATCTTTACAGTTCGTTACCTCTAGATGTTATTCTTTATTTTAATAAAAACGCCTTTAGATAAATGTTTTTGGTATTAGGATGCACATCAAACAAACATATTCCTGCGAACTAATATTAAAAGAAGGGAGAATGATTTGGTTGGATGTCAGAAAGATCTTTAACTTTAATAAGAGTAAGTCTACTGAAAAGAACTCTAACGAAGCATTTATTTCGACTCTCAAGCAAATTAAAGAGGGGAATCAGCTCTTGAGAGATGAATTTATTTCCAACTATAAACCGTTCATAGCAAAAGTTACCTCAAACGCATTAGGTATGTATATTGATTCAAAAAACAGTGACGAATTCAGTATTGCACTGTCTGCATTTAATGAAGCAATAGACAAGTATGATTTGAGCAGAAACTATAATTTCTTTTTGTTTTCAGAGCAGGTAATAAAGAGACGTCTGATTGATTATCATAGAAGAAATAAAAACAGTAAGGAGTTGCCCTTCTCATACTTTGGTGATAGTACCGATTTTAATGAAAAGTATCTTTTGTTTGACTCATACTTTAGTTTTGAGGATGTTGAAACAAAAGATGAGATCATAAGTTTTAACAAAAAGCTTTTAGAGTTCGGAATAACACTCACGGACTTGGTTCTTAATGTGCCCAAGCATAAAGACTCCCGGAAATTATGTATAGGCATAGCAAGAACACTTGCAGATGATGACCGTTTATTTAATGAGTTGATAAAGAATAAAAGCATTCCAAGAAGTGAATTGGTTAAGAAAGCTAAGGTACATAGCAGAACCATAGGCAATAATAGAAAGTATATTATAGCTCTGTGCTTGATTTTAAGAAGTAATCTCAACCTTTCAAAGAGATATTTGGACTATGCTATGGAAGGGGGAAAATGATATGAGTGAAATTGGTATAGTATATGAGATTCAGGAAAACAAGGCAATAGTTTTAACACCTGAAAGCGAGTTTGTAGCTATAAAAAGCCGAAATGATATGTTTCTTGGCCAGCAGGTAATTTTTGATAACAAGGATATATATAACTTAAGGAAAAACTATTTTAAGCATGCTTCTGTCATTTCAAGCGTAGCTGCTGTTTTTGTTTTACTGTTTTTACTTTTCCGCCCTTCACATTATGAGGACAAGGTTTATGGATTTATTGATATTGACATAAATCCAAGCGTCCAATTCGTCATTGATGACGACTACAAATTGATAGAAGCCATGCCACTTAATGATGATGCCAGATTAGTGATGAAAGGGCTGGAAATAAAGGATAAACATGTGAAAAATGTTATACTGCAGTTGGTTGATAATTCTATAGCATTAGGTTTTATAGATAAGAAGGATAAAAATATAGTTCTTATTTCTGCTGTTTTAAATGATAAAAACAAAGAAGTTAAGTCCAATAAGAGTGAAGAGGATAAAAGGCTTGATACACTACTTAATGATATTAGTAATGAAGTGAATGAATTTGATGAAAGTCACGGTGTTAGCTCAAGAACATTAAAAGCGACTTTAGAAGAAAGAAAAGAGGCTCTGGAACGCAATCTTTCCATGGGAAAATACCGTCTTTATCTTGAGGCAAAAGAGCAGCAGGTGGATATTTCTTTTGAAGAAGTTTACAACATGGAAGTCTCTGATTTACTTGACTCGTTGAAAGATAATGAATATGAGGAACCTATGCCAACACCTGTATCAACACCAACTTTGTACTCTACACCGTCAATTACATCTGTACAAACACCGGTGTCAGCAGCAACAGCAGCAGCGCCGCAGATTCAAACACCAGCAGCACCAAAGCCGACACTGCCATTAATACCTACACCAACACCAATGCCCACACAAACACCAATACCGGTACGTACAACGGAGATTAAAATGACCAGGTTACCTGACCCGACTCCGACAGTTGAATTCTTATATACACCTACACCGGAGCGCTCTAAAACACCACCAGTAAATAGTGGGTTGAAAATTCAATATTATAGTATTGATAAAAGAATTGATACACAGGGGATCAATTATAGCTTTAGAATGCTTAACACAGGTAATGATACGATAGATCTAAAAGACGTAAAGGTCAGATACTATTTCAAAGAAGAAGTAAACAAGCCATTAAACTTTGCTATATATTTTTATAGCAGCGGAGAAAAAAGCGACGTGCATGGAAAGTTCCACAATATATCCGGTAATTCCGGTGCAAATAAGTATTTGGAGATTGCATTCGATTCAGGCAGTGTTAAACCGGGTGAGATGGTATATGTTGGGGGAGCATTTTACAGGGATGATTGGAGCAGATTCGACCAAAGTAATGACTATTCTTTTAATCCTACAGATGACACATATGTAGACTGGAAAAGGATGACTGCATATATTTCGGGTGATTTGGTATGGGGAATCGAACCGGATTAATGGGAAATTTTATAGATAATTTAGTTTCTTTGTCCCCTAAAAGTTGCCTTAGTATCGCATTTAAAAGCAAGGGCAGGCTAAGATATTTTTTATATTATATAGGGAGGAAGGGGATTATATTGGAAACTCAAAATATGTGTGAAAAGGCGTTTTTACGAAAATTATTTATTTTATTTCTTGCAGCGGCGATTTTTTGTGTGTCTTCATTTGGAGCCACAATATCTGCTCAAGTACCAGATTTGGTTTATGGTGACGTAAGTGGTGACAGGGAAGTTAACTCAACCGATTTGACGCTAATGAAAAGATACCTTTTGAATATTATAAGTGATTTTCCATACCAGAACGGTATAAGGGCAGGGGATGTAAACGGGGATGGAGTAATAAATTCAACCGATTATACATTGGTTAAGAGATTTCTGTTGAGGATAATAACCGAATTCCCTTTACCAACAGCTACGCCTTCGGCGAAACCAACATTAACATCTACGCCTACCCCAACATCAACACCTACTATACAGCCGCAGACAGGTCGCCAGATGGAGTATCTTGATCGGGGGGTAGTTGCTGTTAAGGTTAGCAATGGAGTCTTTATCAGCTGGCGCATGTTTGGTACCGATCCACAGAACATAGCATTTAACCTTTACAGAAACGGAACAAAAATAAACTCTGCACCTATAACTTCAGCCACAAACTACGTAGATTCAGCAGGGACCACCGGTTCCACCTATTATATACGACCTGTTCTAAACGGGGCAGAACAGCCCCAATCAGAAACTGCAAAAGTATGGGGGCAGATTTACCACTCCATACCTCTTCAGATTCCGTCCGGGGGTACTACTCCCGATGGTGTTTCTTACACATATAGTGCAAATGACTGCAGTGTTGGAGACCTAGACGGTGATGGACAATACGAAATCGTACTAAAGTGGGATCCTTCAAATTCCAAGGATAACTCACAGAGCGGATATACAGGCAATGTTTATCTTGATGCTTACAAACTAAACGGAACCCGGCTTTGGAGAATTGATCTGGGCAGGAATATCCGTGCGGGTGCACACTATACCCAGTTTATGGTCTATGACCTGGACGGTGACGGCAAAGCAGAGGTTGCATGCAAGACAGCGGACGGCACTAGAGACGGAAGAGGTACTGTAATAGGTAATTCGAGTGCAGATTACCGCAATTCCGGAGGTTATATATTGACCGGACCGGAGTACCTTACTGTTTTTGATGGACAGACTGGTGCAGCACTTGCTACTGTAAACTATGAACCTGCCAGAGGTACAGTCTCTTCATGGGGAGATAGCTATGGAAACCGTGTGGACCGTTTCCTTGCCGCTATAGCTTACCTTGACGGTGAACGTCCGAGTCTGGTAATGTGCCGCGGTTACTATACCCGTGCAGTATTGGTTGCATACAACTGGAGAGACGGCAAGCTTACAAAGGTATGGACATTTGACAGTAACAGTAGCGGTAATTCAGCTTATGCCGGCCAGGGAAATCATAATTTGAGTGTTGGCGATGTTGATAACGATGGTAAAGATGAAATTATTTACGGTGCCTGTGCAATTGACCACGACGGAAGGGGAATGTACTCTACAGGTTTAGGACACGGGGATGCTATGCATTTATCGGATATGGACCCTGACAGACAGGGACTGGAGGTGTGGCAGTGCCATGAGCCAAAACCTAACAATGCCGGCTCCGAATTCCGTGATGCCAGAACGGGACAGCTTATATGGGGAATACCTTCAACGGTAGACGTAGGAAGGGCTCTGGCTATAGATTTTGACCCGCGGCACAGGGGATTTGAGATGTGGACTTCTGCAACAGACGGAATATACAATGTCAAGGGCTCCAGAATCACTACATCCAAACCCTCAATTAACTTTGCAGCTTGGTGGGATGGAGATTTGCTCCGTGAAATACTCGACGGTACCAAGCTTGATAAGTGGAACTATGCAAATAGTACAACCAGCAGACTGCTTACGGCTTATAACTATGGCTGCGACCAAATTAACGGAACAAAAGCCAATCCCAATTTAAGCGCAGATATCCTTGGTGATTGGAGAGAGGAAGTAATATTAAGAACAACTGATAATAGTCAACTTCGCATATTTACAACCACAATACCTACAAACCATAGAATATACACACTGATGCATGACCCGCAGTACAGGCTTAGTATTGCCTGGCAAAACGTAGCTTATAATCAGCCTCCACACACCGGATTTTACCTGGGAGATGGTATGACACAACCGCCTGTTCCAAAGATCCGGCTGGTTTATCCTAATTAATTGCAATTATTTATCTTTACAGTTCGCTATCTTTAATAAGTGATCCATGTAAAAGAAACATTAAATAGGCAAGACAGTGATGATAAAGCTTCACTGTCTTGCCTTTATTTATAAAGAAAAAAAGACTCGTGGACTTATAATGCACATCAAAAAAATATATATCTTCGAAGTGATATATTAAAGAGATCGAACTGTAAAAGTAGATAAACTTGATGAGCCCGCTATTTGTATTAAATTAGCGGAGCGAATTATATGTTTATCTTTACAGTTCGTTATCTCTAAAGAGATGGAACGTTCGCTATCTCTAAAAGGAGAAGTACTTAACCTTATAAGTTAAATATTATCATTTATGTACTGTATTATTATTGCAGCACCTAATATAATAAGCTAATTTTCGCACCAATTCTATACCAACGGTCATTGGAATTTACTCTTCATACCAAAAAGCAGTAATTCTCCATACCAAAAAGCAGTAATTCTCCATACAAATTAATCTTAAACATAATCAATAATGTTAATACGACTGCAGCCTGTATATTTACTAAATATAGCAAGCGTATTAAATAATGTAAAAATATGTAAATGAGTTATATAAAAAACAGATAGAACAAATAAGTGTAGGGTATTGGTAATGAAAGGGGTGAACAAATCTTTAACCAAGTTTATTTTTTGATGTTAGTCGATAAGAAATTATTAAAAGGGAGGGGTTTCTGGAGTATTACACAAAAATTGCAATGTTTTCCATATTTTAATTATTATATAGGAGGTCTGTCAAATGAGTAAGAAGGCTTTTAGACTATTTATTGTTGCTGCTTTATTGATAGCTTTTACAAGCACCTATATGTTTGTGCCGCAAGCAAGTGCAGCACCTCAATCGGTGCCTTATAAATGGAAAAATGTACAGATTGGTGCCGGTGGTGGTTTTGTACCAGGTATCATTTTTAATACCAAGGAAAAGGATCTGATTTATGCCCGTACCGACATGGGTGGTGCGTACCGCTGGAATCCCAGCAATGGAACATGGATTCCGCTGACGGACTGGGTCAGCCCTGATGAATGGAATCTGCTGGGTATAGAAAGTATGGCTACCGACCCTGTAGATCCGGATCGGCTCTACATAGCTGCAGGTACATATACAAACAGCTGGACATCAATGAACGGGTACATTCTCCGTTCTACTGATAGAGGTAATACTTTTGAGCGCACCGAAATGCCCTTCAAGTTTGGCGGTAATATGCCCGGGAGGTCCATGGGTGAGCGTATGGCCATTGACCCTAATAAGAACAGCATTCTCTATTTCGGTGCCAGAAGCGGCAATGGGCTTTGGAGAAGTACAGACTATGGGGTTACATGGTCAAAAGTTGCAAACTTTCCAAACGTGGGCCCTTATGTAGAAAATCCTGCCTACGATTACACAAAAGACCCTATTGGGGTAGTTTGGGTGACTTTCGACCAAAGAAGCAGTACTTTCGGTAATGCTACCAAGACCATATATGTTGGGGTAGCAGATAATACAGGCGACTGTATTTACCGCAGTACCGATGCTGGTGCTACATGGGAAGCAGTTCCGGGTCAGCCTGTGGGATTTTTGCCGCATCATGGCATCCTCTCATCTGATGGAATGCTTTACATTTCTTATAGTAATGGAGCGGGCCCATATGACGGTACCAAGGGTGACGTTTGGAAATTCAACACGGCTACAGGGGCTTGGACCAACATAAGTCCTATCCCTTCAAGCAGCACTGATAACTATTTTGGGTACGGTGGTCTGGCAGTGGATGCACAGAAACCCGGCACTATCATGGTTGCAACATTAAACTCATGGTGGCCTGATGCAATTATATTCCGCAGTACCGATGGTGGAGCTACCTGGACCAGGATATGGGATTGGGCAGCCTATCCGACACGCAGCTTCCGGTATAACCACGATATTTCAACCGCTCCTTGGTTGGATTGGGGAGGTGTTGCAACTCCACCGGAAGTAAAACCAAAGTTGGGATGGATGATAGGTGACCTGGAAATCGACCCGTTTAATTCTGATAGAATGATGTATGGTACAGGTGCTACCATATACGGTAGCGATAATCTCACCAACTGGGACAAGAATATAAAATTCGATATAACCGTAAAGGGTATGGGAATAGAAGAAACAGCGGTGTTAGGCTTGGTCAGCCCTCCTGAAGGTGCTCCATTGGTTAGCGTTATGGGTGACATTTGCGGTTTCCGCCATGATGACCTGAATGTAGGTCCAGCTAAATTCCATGTAAGTGCATATGGTACTACCACAGGAATTGACTTTGCAGAGCTTAAGCCGAATTTCATGGCAATTACCGCATCAAGCAACGAGTCTACTACAAAACGTATTTCTTTCTCATACGACGGAGGAACCAACTGGTTCCAGGCAAGTACAGAGCCTGCCAACGCTTCAGGAGGAGGTCTGGTGGCTGCTGCAGCTGATGCAACATCTGTGGTTTGGGCTCCGAAAGATGCTCCGGTGGCTTGTACTACAAATGACGGAAGCTCGTGGACAACCAGTACAGGAATTCCGCAAAATGCGTTTATTGCTTCAGACCGCGTGAATGGTAAGAAGTTCTACGGACTCTCAGGCGGAAAGTTCTACTTAAGTACAGATGGAGGAACAAGCTTTACTGCGACTTCTGCTGCAGGTCTTCCTACCAGTGGAAAGATTAAAGCTGTTCCGGGAAAAGAGGGTGATGTATGGTTGGCTGGAGGAACAGGCGGTTTGATGCGTTCTACCAACAGCGGTACTACTTTCACCAAACTGCCGAATGTTACGGAAGCAGATACAGTAGGCTTTGGTAAGGCTGCACCCGGTAAAAACTACATGGCAGTTTACATCACAGGAAGAGTTGACGGTGTTTACGGCGTTTTCCGTTCTGATGATACCGGTGCATCATGGGTAAGGGTTAACGATGACCAGCACCAGTATGGGTCCATCAACTACTCCATAACAGGTGACCCAAGAGTCTATGGTCGAGTGTATGTTGCAACCAATGGCCGTGGTATCGTATATGGAGAACCTGATTCATCCGTGCCGGTTCCAACACCTTCAAATATTCCGAATCCAACGCCTACAACCAAGCCTATGGTTGGTGATGTTAACGGTGATGGAGTAGTAAATTCAACCGACTATACATTGGTAAAAAGGTATGCACTTCGTATAATAAATGACTTCCCTGTAACAGATGATCTCTGGGCAGGAGATGTAAACGGGGACGGATTGATAAACTCAACTGACTTAACGTTGGTAAAAAGGTTTATACTAAAAATAATAACAGAGTTTCCTAAAAAGTAGACCATGTTATCAACTGTTACAAAGTGCTCATTAGTAATTTGTGAACTAAAAGCTACTGGCCTTGTCGGTAGCTTTCTTATATCATTTATGATCCTTTAGAGCAGCTAGTATGATAGGGATTTTTTTGATAAATCATAGTATTTTAAAGAGAAAGCTTCAAATTTGGTTATAGTATGGTGGCAAGTCCCTATCAGTCTGAGATATAATTAGTATTATGCTATATGGGGAGAAAGTATTATGTACAAGAGGAATAAGAGTTTTTTTCTAAAAAAAGCTGCATTACTGTTAGCTTTGGTAATGATATGGACAGGCATCTCCATTGTGCCGGACTTAGGCGTGGAAGCTTCCGCAGCAGCAACAGATCATCCAAGAAGAATAGTTGCATATTTTTGTGAATGGGGTGATATACCCTTAATGCAGAACTACACTGTCGATAAGATTCCATGGGATAAAGTAACCCATATAAACTACGCTTTTACAAAAGTGAATCCAGAAACCAATCAAATCGACTTTATTGATAGAACTATGGCCATTGAAAAGCAATATCAGGGCCAGGATATTAATTTGCCGTATAAAGGACATTTCAATCTTCTAAATGCCTATAAAAAGAGATATCCGGATGTAAAGACACTTGTATCTGTAGGAGGCTGGACCGGGACAACCGGGTTCTATACAATGGCAGAGACACCAACCGGCAGAGAAACATTTGCAAACAGCTGCGTGGAATTTATAAGGAAATATGGATTTGATGGCGTTGATATAGACTATGAGTATCCCACTTCCGTTCCATATGCAGGCAATCCTGGTGATTCTTCTGTGGCAGAGCCCAGGAGAGCTAGTCTTTATAAAAACTATGTAGAGCTCATAAAATTATTGAGGCAGAAGCTTGATGAGGCAGGTGTGCAGGATGGTAGGGATTACCTCTTAACAGCTGCTGTAACTGCATCCTCATGGATTCTTGGAGGAATGTTTGTAGGAGAGTATGCACAGTATCTTGATTTTGCAAATCTGATGACTTATGATTTTCACGGTTCATGGAATGGTTATGTGGGACACAATTCTGCACTTTGGCCCGATCCAAGGGATCCAGAAACAGCTCTTTTGGGGACACCTGTATTAAACATTGACTGGGCATATAGATATTACCGTGGGGTTCTTTCACCGGACAAAATTAATATCGGAGTTCCTTATTATTCCCGTGGATGGAAGAATGTTACCCCATCCACCTACCCCGGAGGTCTTTATGGCAGCGCAGCTTCTCAAGGCGGCGGTGCCGAGGGAGAGTTCGGCATATGGAGTGACCCCGGGCAGCCTTCAGGTACCAATCCTCTATGGCATGTTATGAATCTTTTACAAAAGCCGGAGAACAAGAGATACTGGGACGATGTGACAAAGTGCGCATACTTGTGGAATGATTCACAAAAAGTTTTCCTTACTATCGAGGATGAGGAGTCCATCAAAAACAAGGTACAGTACATAATAGATAAAGGTATTGGTGGGATGATGCTCTGGGAATTAAGCGGCGACTATGAAATGAAGGCAGATGGGACGTATGGTGTAGGCTCCACCCTGACAACTCTGGCCTATAATATGTTTAAAGATGCTAAGCCGGCTAGCCCTCCTGCACCGCCGGTATTGCCTTCTCCTCAAGACTTTAGGAGCAGCTTTGGTGGAGAATACAGTCATCCGAATTACACTTATTCATGGACAATAACCAATAATACCGGAAAAGATATTCCACATAGCTGGAAGCTGGAATTTGACATGCCAAAGTCATGTACGGTTACCTCCTGCTGGTCTGGCACGGTTTCAGGACCTATCCAAAGTCCATATGATCCTGACTTTAACCGTTGGACAATAAATGGGGCTTCGTATTTACCCATACCAAACGGTACTTCAATTACCTTTAAGGGTATGATAAACCTTTGCTTTTCAAACGGACCGAAAAATATTGTTTTAAACGGAAGTTCATCTATTTATGAATATAATACCTTTACACCGTCTTATCGATATGGTGATATAAACATGGATGATCGGATTGACTCTATAGATTATACCTTAATGAGAAGGTATCTTCTAAGCATTATAAAGGAATTCCCATATAAGCAGCATACCGGTATGGAACTTGCAGATGTAAGCGGGGATGGACTTGTCAATTCCAACGATTATACATTAATGAAAAGATATCTGCTTGGAATTATAACAGAGTTTCCGGCAGAACGTAGTATATAACTTTAACTAAGCTGCAGGATTTGATTAAAGCCGTATTATAAAAGACGCGAACCAGTTTGAATTCAGGGCTCTTCGGCTGATAAGATATATTAGATTGCAGCCAGTATAGCTTACCAGCCGGAGAGTTAACCACTAATAAGCATCATATCAAGTGGACTGCCCTCTCTTACGATGTTCTGTATGTCGTATACAGATATAGGAAAGTAAGGGAAGCCATATGCGTAAGGTGTTATCTCATACAGTTGAAAATATACTACCAGTGCCTTATCGGCTATATAGTAGTCTTGGTCAGGCCTTATACCTTCAAATTCACCAAGAATAGGGATATCCCGTTGTTTTATCTGGGTTTTGATTATATCGGACAATACCTTAACATAGTCGCTTTCAGACTTAAAGAGATCTTCCAATTCATATACCTTTCCGGTATTTATATCAAATGTCAGTGATTTTATAATGGTTAGGCCGTGGGCAGCGGGATAGGCAAAGGTGTAGTTCCCTAAAGACAGGCTTAATACACCTCGTTCATTGGTTTTGATCTCATACCAGCCCTGCATGGTTACATTTGGATTTTGATACCCCTGCTCCTTCAATCCACTGGTCTGTTCATAGATGAGTTTGTTTACCAGAGCAATTATTTCCGAATTTATTTTATGCTGTATATATGGATTGGAAAGCCCTGTTACAACAGGGTATTTTATAACCACTTCATGGTTCGGGGATGGGATTTTCTTTGTCATTATGTTCACAGGATTTTGTATGTAATTCATATAATCTACCTCCAAAATAAGCTGCTACTCATATAATATTCTTAATGATCATTTACGTTACAGATGAAACTTTATATAGTAAATCCCGGCGTATCAGTATAAGAATATTACATCAACATCATAAGAGGTTTAACAAATATCAATAGAGGGTAATTATCTCTTGGGAAAAATCATATCTATAAGCAAAAGTGGAGGTAAACTGTATGAGAGATAAGATGAATGCAGCATATAAATTGATCAAGTCCCATCTTATTGAAGGAGAAATGACCCCGGATAAGGAGATAGCAATAAAAATTGACCAGACACTTACACAGGATGCTACAGGGACGATGGTAATGCTTGAACTGGAAGCCTTAGGCCTGAAGAGGGTAAAAACGGATATATCGGTTCAGTATGTAGATCATAATTTACTTCAGACCGATAATAAAAACGCGGATGATCACGAATTTCTAAGGTCAGCCTGCCAAAAGTACGGCATATGGTACAGCCCTCCGGGGAATGGGATAAGTCATCCGATACATATGGATAAATTCGGAAAGCCAGGAAAATCCCTTTTAGGTTCCGACAGCCATACGCCGGCAGGAGGGGCATTGGGTATGCTTGCCATAGGAACAGGGGGAATTGATGTAGCTCATGCTATGCTGGGGCTTCCCTATTATTTCAACATGCCAAGGGTTCTGGGTGTAAAGCTTAGAGGTAAGCTTCCGCCATGGGTTAGTGCAAAGGATGTTATACTGGAAATGCTTCGAAGGTATGACGTCAAAGGCTGCAAGGGGATTATCATAGAGTATTACGGCCCAGGGCTTAAAAATCTAAGCGTTATGGACAGACACGTTATTGCGAACATGGGGACCGAATTGGGAGCAACAACTACGGTATTTCCTTCAGATGAAATTACATATAGATATCTTAAGTTTAAGGGAAGGGAGAAGGATTGGATAGAACTAAAGGCAGATAAGGGTGCAGAGTATGACATGTATGATGAAATAGAGCTATCGGAGCTTGAACCACTGATCGCTTGTCCAAGCAGCCCCGGCAATGTCGTAAGGGTCAGAGAGGTGCAGGGAAGGCCCGTTCATCAGGTGGTAATAGGTTCTTCCGCCAATCCCGGGTTCAGAGATTTTTGGATTGTAGGAGAGATTTTAAAAGACAGGACTATAAATGAAAATGTATCATTGGATATCAATCCTTCAACGCGGCAGGTAATTGATAATCTTGCTTCAAGTGGTGCATTTCATAGTCTGATTCAAGCCGGTGCCAGATTTCATCAAGCCGGGTGCATGGGATGTATAGGTATGGGTCAGGCTCCTGCTTCAGGAAGGATCAGTCTTAGGACAATGCCCAGAAACTTTCCCGGAAGATCCGGAACAAAGGATGATCAGGTATATCTTTGCAGTCCCGAAACGGGAGCAGCATCAGCTTTGACTGGAGTTATAACTGATCCAAGGGATCTGGAAAATTTATTTAACATCTCTTATCCCAAGTTTAGGAATCCAAAAAGCAGAGCAGCAAATACCGGGGTGGTTTACCCGCCTTTAGAGGACGGCAGCAATATTAAGCTTTTAAAGGGTCCAAATGTTAAATCCCTGCCTGAGTTTGAACCGCTGAAAGCATCATATAAGGTACCGGTGCTGTTAAAAGCGGGTGATAATATTTCCACAGATGAGATATTGCCAGCAGGATCAAAAGTACTGCCTTTAAGAAGCAATATTCCCGAAATAAGCAGGTTTACCTATGGAGTTATTGACAGCTCCTTTTATGATAGGGCTTTAGAGGCAAAGAAAGCCTATGGGGGGCATATTGTTGTAGGTGGCGAGAACTATGCCCAGGGCTCCAGCAGAGAGCACGCTGCAATTGCACCCCGCTATCTTGGCCAGGTTGCAGTAATCGCAAAAAGCTATGCGCGTATCGGCTGGCAGAATCTTATTAATTTTGGAATCCTTCCTTTAGAATTTCTAAACCCGTCTGATTATGATACTATTAGCCAGGGGGATGAAATTCTAATTGAGGATTTACTTGAAAAGCTTGAGGGTAACCACTGCATAACAGTAAGAAACACTACAAGAGGTCTTGATTACAAGCTGACATATAGTTTTAGTGAGAGGCAGAAGAGGATTATTATGGCCGGGGGAGCAAGTCTTTATTACAGGACATAAGATACGGAACATAAGCTTTCATAATATTTGTCTTAATATTTACAAAATACAACCACCCTAACACGTATGTTTTAGGTATGCAGGGCAATAATTCTACTTACAAATAAAGAAAATATTTATTATTAGAAAAATTATGTTATAATTATAAGGCACATTAATTGCACTAAGAAAAAGGAGAGATAGAGTACATATGA
>JBMOLK010000072.1:0-2189 GCA_049325575.1 Bacillota bacterium
ATATCTCTAAGACAAAACCGCCATCGCTGGCGGTTTTTAAGTTATAAACCTTACACTTTTAAAATATTTAACCGAAGTTTGGCGTAAAAATTTTCCAGTACCAGGCGTAGCAAGGGCTGAAGCCATACGCCAATAATATTTTTGGGACTACAATGTATTTTCTAAGGATTTTTTTATCTGTTTTAATGCCTTTGGTTTTAATAATCTTTCGCAGTTAAAGAGTTTTGCCCATTCTTTTTGTTCCTCCGTCATTTCTGTTACGGTAAGTGAATAACCAGGGGTGCCTTTGATACCTACCTGATTTAACTGGCAGCTTTGTACTTGTTCCAAAACGTCTATAGGGGATATTGAATGACCGGCCTTTTTAAGTATGGCCTCCATTGTATTTACCAGTAGGTAGGCCAAAATGCAAATGCTGACATGCGCCTTGACTCGCTCAGGACGGGTTAAATGAATTGGCCTTAAGGCGAGTTGAGACTTCATTTCCCGAAAGACCTCTTCAATTTTATTTTTTGCTCTGTATCTCTGAATGACTTCAGCTTGGGGAATTGTTTCGTCGTTGGTAATGAAGCAGGTTATACCATCTAATCGTCGAATGTCTGTTTCTCTAGTTTTGTCAATCGCTGCCGATAAGTGAAACGAATGGGCTATTCGTATAGAGCCGTCTTTTTTAAGCACTTTAACTTCGATAGGTGTAACGCTTACTGTCATCAATGACTTGAGTTTGTATTTCGAAAGCATTTTCTTTATATCGCGTTCAAGTAGTTCCTTTTGTCGTGATTTCTTGGCTACAGCCAGTTTGGCATTTTGTTCGGCAGTCCAAGCCAGGATTTTATTGATTCGTTTCTCTCGTGAAGCAATGTCCTCAAAAAAACGGGAAACGTCAAAAGAGAAGATGAACCGTCGTTTTCCTACCCGGCCTTCCCTGGTATAAAAGAACTGATTGTCGTCAGTTGGTAAAAATTCATGAAGAGCCAAAATCTGTTCATAATCCTCTTTTGAGGCAGGCCCCGGAACAAACTCTTGGAATAACGGATGGCATGCTATTTCATCCTTATCCATAGCAGACAAATAGGTCAGTTCTTGGGTTTCAAGTAAATTCAAATGTTCACTAGATACCATCCCGCGATCAAACACAAGATGACACTTTTTTAAACCGAATCGTTGTTTAAGATCGTTAACCACACCAGGTAAGGTGGTAACGTCTTGAGTATTTCCTTCAAGCACTTTCCAGTAAAATGGTGAACCCTGCGGGGTAATTAAAAGAGCAATAACGATTTGCTCCAAGTCTGGCCGATGATCACGAGAATACCCCAGTTTAGCAATCATGCAATGACTACCTTCCATATAGGTAGAAGTAATGTCATAGAAAAATCCTTCTCCAACGGTAGGATCAAGACGCTTAAGCTGAGTATAGAGATGGGTTTGTAAAGCGTCTTCCTGCCTGTTAAGAAAATCCAATTCCCGGTATACGGCATAATCATCCGGTAAGTTGGGGGAGCCAAACAGTGCCGGTAATATTGTTCCCTGCATCCATTCCACGACGTGGATTTTGCTGAGTGGCTCAATACAGCGGTTGAGCACCATTGCTTCTATTAATAAGCTATCAGGGAAAAAATGGTGTAACTGATAGGTTTCCCAAAGGGAATGCAACAGAATTATGGGTAGAAACAACCAATGCTTTGTGACTACAATATCGGACGCCTTAGCTAACACCAGGTCTGAGTCCTGTTGTGCTTTAAGAATTAATTTCATTCTTTCGGCATCATCTTCAGACATGACACCAAGATTTTGGATAAGTCGATGCTTTGGTTTACCATCTTTATCCCTATAAGAAGCGACGATTTTATAGTAATTGTAAGTTTTATCTTCTTGCTTAATGGTAATTTTTTTAAGAAACATTGTAGCCCTCCGACTGGAAATATTAGGACTACAATATTATACCATATAACGCAATAATTTTACGGTTTCAATAGTTAAATATAACCTTAAATTTAGGACTACATTTTCAGGGGTGGAACCTGCATGCCTTGATATATCTGGGTTTGGAAAAATATGTCGCCAAACTCCGGTTTTAAATAAAAATTTCATACTATATAAACCTCAACCTCTTAAAAACTGTTGAACCGGATTATAATAGAACTGAAGCTACGCATCCTTATATGAATAAAGTAGCTGTCGCTGACGGT
>JBMOLK010000073.1:0-18007 GCA_049325575.1 Bacillota bacterium
GCAGAAGGCGACAGAAATAAGGAATTTTTCAATAGTCTTAGGAATTATTGCATTGATGGCCTTGATGGTTGTTATATTCTTTATAACAAGAAGTATTGTCCATCCAATAAAGGAGCTTACAAATGTAGCGGAACAGATAGCGGAGGATAATCTCTCAACTGAAATAAACGTCATAGAAACTGAAGATGAAATTGGTAACCTGTCAAGATCATTTCGTAAAATGCAGCAGAACTTAAAGAATATGGCTAAAATGGCAGAGCGAATAGCACAGGGTGACTTAACGGGAGATGGATTGGTGACAGAAAACGGTAAGCATTCCGGGGACTTGACAAGTGCCTTTGGTAAGATGTTGTCAAACCTGAAGGCATTGAAAAAAGAAATTGATGCAATTACTAAGGCGGTAGAGGAAGGTAAGCTTGGTATTAGAGGAAATACGGAAACATTCGCAGGCGGTTGGAGTGAATTGGTAGGAGGCATAAATAAGCTGATAGACACTTTTGTTAAACCTATAAATCTGACTGCTGAATACGTGAACAGGATAAGCAAGGGGGATATCCCTGATAAAATTACCGAAAAGTATAATGGTGACTTCAATGAGATAAAGAACAGCTTAAATGCATGTATAAATGCTATCGATGCTCTTGTAGCAGATGCAAACATGCTTGCAGGTGCTGCTATTGAAGGCAAGCTTGAGACTAGAGCGGACGCTTTAAAGCACGATGGCGATTTCAGAAAAATTGTCGAGGGTGTAAACAAGACTCTTGATGCTGTTATAGAGCCTATAAAGGAATCTTCGATTGTTCTGCAGGAAATGGCAAAAGGCAACATGGATGTATCTGTAAAAGGGGATTACAAGGGAGAGCATGCGGTAATAAAAGAAAACTTGAACCTGACTATAAATCATATCAATGAGATCCTCTGGGAGGTAACATCATCGGCCCAGCAGGTGGCTTCAGGCTCAAGACAGGTATCCACATCAAGTCAGGCATTGTCCCAGGGAACTACAGAGCAGGCAAGTGCCATAGAAGAAATAACCTCATCAATGGTCCAGGTAGCAGCCCAGACGAAGCAGAATGCACTGAATGCAAACCAGGCAAACGAGTTGGCAGTGACTGTAAAGGGCAATGCTGTCCAGGGAAAAAATCAGATGCAGGATATGCTGGTATCTATGCAGGAGATAAACAATTCATCCTCAAATATTTCCAAGATAATCAAGGTAATAGACGAGATAGCCTTCCAGACAAATATTCTGGCGCTCAATGCCGCAGTAGAGGCTGCAAGAGCGGGACAGCACGGTAAGGGGTTTGCTGTAGTGGCAGAAGAGGTAAGAAACCTTGCGGAAAGAAGTGCAAAAGCAGCAAGGGAGACTACTGATATGATAGAAGGCTCCATAAAGACAGTAGAATCAGGTACAAAGATAGCAAACGAAACTGCAGAAGCACTAAATAAGATAGTGGAAGGTGTAACAAAAACATCGGAGCTGGCTGGAGAAATTGCAGCAGCATCCAACGAACAGGCCACGGGAATATCACAGGTGAATCAGGCAATATCCCAGGTGGCAGAAGTATTGCATACAAACTCGGTAGAAGCGGAAGAGAGTGCATCTGCAAATGAGGAGCTTTCAAAACAAGCTGATCTGCTTAAGCAATCTCTAAGCAGGTTCAAGCTTAAGGCAAATACTTTGGAGCATACAAAGCTTGAAAACATAAGCCCTGAAGTGATAAAAATGATAGAGGACATAGTTGATAAGAAAAAGCACTTGCATACTGAAGATGGAAAGTCTGACCTACATGAAAGTGAAACGGCCCATTCGAAAACTCAGATATTACTGGGAGACAAGGACTTTGGAAAGTACTAAGGGCTAAAAACAGTCTACTTTTTAGAACTATGAGGTTGATGCCCGGGAGCAAAAAAACACTATTGTTCCCGGGCATTGTTATAAATACATTGCAACATTCACTATAGACCAATGCCCCTGTTTATCCAATGATTTTTTCTTGCAGCATTCATAGTTAGGGCAGTTACTGCACCGGAAATAAGAATAATAATAATGTCCGCAGGTGATACAGCGATATAGGGTATACCTTCAAATAAATAAGACTGACCAAAGCGGTAGAGTTTACCGTCTAACAGCTTGAACTCTCCGTAATACATAACGGAGCATATGAAAATAGCGGCAGCGGCAGGTAAACTTACGGATAGGATCTTGTTTTTATCAATCAGGTAGCTTCCAACGTAGATGCCGAATGCTGCACCCAAAACAATAAAAAACGTACCCGTCAGAAAAGCGGAAAGAGGTGATAAGTATTGCGCTGAACCTCTAAAGAAGCCCGTAAAATTGGCAAATACACATAATAGTAAAAGGATAGCGGCAGTAGTAAATTGAAGCCTTAATGAGATTTTATAGGAGCGGTCTCCTGTGGCAATCAATTTTCCATAACCGTAGACAAGGCCAATTATAAGAACGATAATAACAAATGATACTAAAAAATAGTGAATTTTGTATGCACTGCTATAAGCTCTTTGGAAGGCTCTTACTGCGTCCGGTGTTCCGATACATGAGAACAGCTGCCATTGGACGGCAGATTGTACTGTAGGGCTATTTATAGTGATGTTTTCCATAAATAATTCAATACCAACGAACAAGCCAAGTCCTAAAACGGTTGCAACCAGGTTTGACAAACGCTTGAGCTTTGCTATAACGGGATAAAGCGCTACTGAAATGATAATTGAAATACAAATAGCTGTATATGGTATAACATATCGTGCATAATCTTCCGGGCGTATACTGCCGTTTTGAAAGTGCAGGATTATTATTTTTATTCCCATGATGAGGGGATATGCCGATAGAGCAAGCAAAACTCCAAGGGCAGTAAAATAGAACTTGCCATATGATTTTTTCATAGTGTTTACCTCTTCAAAAATATAACAATGATATTATTATATATTTGTATAGAGGAAAAATCAATTTCGTATTAGTGATATTTTTACAGTTGAGTCAGATTTACATTTTGACTTTGGCCATGATATGGACGTTGGAAAGTAGGGAAGAGAGCCAATATTTTAGCACTTTTATGGAGTGATAATCCGTAAAAGTGCTAAAATAGAAAAGTGCTTTATAAAGCGTATTGTAGGTATTACTCTTTTAATTAAGAAGTGCTTCAACACAGGAAGATCCTAGCACTTCCATATAAACTCCAAGCACATTCTTTGCAAAACATACTGAAGAAAACTCAATAGCTTTTTCATAAGCATTATTCACTAGTTCCTGTCTTTTTTCTCTATCAGTCAAGACCTTGAAAACTCTATCAGGAAGCTCTGCGTCTTCATTAAACAACATTCCTGTTTTATTATGAATTATAGTTCCTTCAGTATTCTTATCCCGCTTTACTACTACAGGCACCCTGGCTGACATTGCTTCAATTATTGTAAGACCTTGAGTTTCCGTTACAGATGCACTGACAAAAACATCACCAAGAGCATAATATCTTGCTATCGAATGCCATGGTTGCTCTCCGGCAAAGATAACAGATGAACTGCACCCAAGACTATTTGCTAGAGCTTTTAACTCATCTTTGGAAGGACCGTCCCCTACCAGCAGCAGCTTGGCATTTGGAACCTTCTTTAGAAGTTGGGGCATTCCTTGTATAATTACATCAAAGCTTTTTTCCTTGGCAAGCCTACCAATACCCAAAATTATATAATCTTTTTTATCTATTCCCAGTTTTATTCTTAGTTCCTCAATTTCCCTTGCAGTATAATTATTTTCACTGAACATTCCAAGATCTATACCGGAGGGAATAACCTTAATAGGCTTAACAATTCTATAGGATTTAAGAAGGTCAAAAACCTTATTTGTAGGAGCAATAATTGCCTGGCAGCTGTTACAATATTTTCTACTGAATTTTCTTGCTAATTCATTAGTTATGCCTGTAAATCTCCCTTTTGAAATATAGTGTGCATAATCCTTGTACATTGTATGATAAGTATGGACTACAGGTATACCATACTGTTTTGCCATTTGCTTGCCAAAAAAGCCTAAAGAAAATTCTGTTTGGGTGTGTATGATATCAATATCCAATTTTTTAAAAATATTTGCCGCCTTAAGAGAATAAACAGCCCCAAGCCTCCTTGACGGTAAAAAGAGAAATGGTATGCTGGGTAGTCGAAAAACATTCTGATCATCGTTTTTAGCTTCGGGATTAGTAGTGGTAAAAATATATACCTTATGCCCCACTTTTTCCAATTCCCTCTTAAGTATCATAACTGATGTGACTACACCATTTACTTCTGGATAATAAGTGTCAGTAAAAATAGCAATATTCATATCTACTCCCATTACTTATATAATTTACTATTTTTTAACCGTTTTGCTGTAGTTGATGGTTTCTACAGATTTTTTGACAAAGTTTTTTGTACAACTAACAAGCTAAACAGTTAATTAGCCTTAATAATATAATTTATATTCTATAAAACGCGAAAAAATCCTTCCAAAGATTTAAGAAAATTCTCTTATTATATACATAAACTTGAAAGTTCATCCTGTTGCTAGACTTTTTTGCTTCTTGCAGATAGTATATAACCTATTATATACTCTATAAAGCCGACAGTCAAATATATCAATGGAACCACATATCTATTGTTACTTAGAAGATACCCGACTGCGTCCCATAGATGCCTTTGACATTTTTTATGAAACAATATAAAATAACAGTATTAATACAATGATGAAGGAATCATTCAAGAGTTTTGCAGTCGAGAGGAAGCTGCATGAGACTAATATGAAGTAGCAGAAAGGAGTTTTGCCCATGAAGGTAGGTATTATTGTCCATTCCCACACCGGTAATACACTTGCTGTTGCCCAAAGACTTAAGGAGAAGCTCCTTGCAAAAGGGCACTCGGTCAATCTGGAGCAAGTAATGGCTGTTAACGAAGATCCGTCGGCAGCTGGAAATATCCAATTAAAGACGGTACCTGATATAAGTGATTATGATGGACTGATTTTCGGTGCTCCGGTTCGAGCCTTTTCTCTTTCACCGGTTATGAAAGCCTATTTATCACAGTTGCCATCATTAAAAGGTAAAAAAGTCGGCTGCTTTGTCACACAGTATTTTCCATATGGATGGATGGGTGGAACCCGTTCAGTTAAGCAGATGAAAAAGTTCTGTGAAGCTAAGGATGAAAATGTTTTTGCCGCAGGTATTGTAAACTGGTCTCACAAGGAACGCGAAAAAAGGATTACTGATGTCCTCGAAAGATTAACGAGATTGTAATTTTTGCCGGTCTAACATCATAGAGTGCGGATAATATGCTGCAAATCAATTTTACAATTTATCTTTTCTATAAACAATAGAAACAAAATCTGGACTTGCAAATGGTTCTCCGCCTTCAGCATACATTAGACCTTCTATTGGAATCATTGGATTAGAGTATGTTGTGCTTTTAGAAATGTCTATATTGCTGGCACAGTTAATTAATCTGCTAAGTATATCTCTATTGTACGGTTCAGTAAAATGAGAAGCAATAATAGTATTAAAATCTAATTGATTTAATTTTCTTAGGGTTTTAATATAAGTATGTATTGATGTACTTTCTTCAAGAAACATCAATACATGTGAGGATATTGAATCTCCACTAAATAATACTCTGTTTTTTCTATCTAAAAGTGCAATGGATCCGCTGGTATGTCCCGGAATATGAATTACTTCAAGTTCTCTCCCACCCAAATCAAACAGATGACCATCTTCTAGAGGAATCAAAATAGCATTATCCCCTCTGTTTATATACTCTTCTTCTTTAAAGAAATCAGGGAATGTTAAATTTTGTTGCTTAAAATATTCTACAATATATTTCTTTACGTCTGCTATCATATATTTCTTTTTAACCTGAATATCTTCTTTATGAATATGCACTTCATTAAATTGATAATTACCGCTTACATGATCAATATGTCCATGACTATTTACAACAATAACCGGTAAGTCGGTGATGGAACTGACTAATTGCTTTAAATTGCCTATACCATAACCTGTATCAACTAATAGTGCCTTTTTACTACCTACAATTAGTGTACTGCAAACCATAGCAGAACCGCTAACAGGGTCATTAATACTATATATTCCAGGCATAACTTTTATAATATTGAAATATTGTTTGATTATTGTTAACACTCCCTCCTTATAGTTATTATGTAAACAGAGCGTAAAGGATGATAACTTAGCAGCTTTTAATACTCTTCTTCATCGTCTCCAATAACTTTTGCGTTTAGTTTTATAGCTATTTCCTTCATTTTTTTAATAACAATATTATCTGGTCTTGCAACAGAAATTCCACCTTCGGAATAACAAAAAGGAACTTTATAATTGAGTTCTTCATGGTGCCAAACAGCAGAATTTTGCATAGGGACAGTTATTACTTCACCAGTAATTGGGTTCCTTCCTTCTAGCTTCTCTATTCTTTCCATTTCCGGATCACTATCTACTACATGTAACCATTCTTCAACAGTGATGGGGTTATTTTCGGCCTCCCAAGTATTTTCAGCCCTAATTATATGTATATCATAACCCATAATATAGCCTCCTTCTTATTTATTGTAATATTCTCTAAAATATGCAGCATTATGCCAGCTAAAATATCTTTATCCTCATACTTTTACATGGTGACCCCAAGTTGGTTAAACCAAATTTCTCCTAATAGGTATATTTTACGATTAATCCTCAAATTTTCCCCTTATTAACTCTATGCTTGTTGGAATTATTACGGTTCCTAACAACAAAACTACCATTCCCAAGAACCCGGTTGTTAACGCTCCATTATTAGAAATATCTGCAATAGCAAGTGCTGCCATAACAATTATAGTAACAATGATTATCAGCAAATTTCGAGTTTTCCTTTTCACTCATAGCACACCCTTCTTTGTTTTAATGTACTTCCCACTTTAAATCGTAGCTACCTTTTGCATCTTTACCTGCTACAATTATTTTATAGGCTCCACTTTCTTCTATATTGACCTCTTTCTTACCCTTTTGCGCATTGTCAAATGTAATAACTTGTGATCCTTCTGGGCTATTTAACGATACTTTTAAGTCGCCACTTTCAATTTTAATATCATATGTAAGTGTAAGGGTATCACCCATATTAAGTTTAATCTCCTTTATATCTTTATCTGATAATCTTGTAAACGAACCGGACATATGCTTTTTTGAAGAACTATACTTACTACCAGTCCGAAACCCACTTTGAAACGAACAAGCCGTAAATAAAGAAACAAAGAAAATTAGAGCCATGCTCATAGATATAACCTTAACAAATCGTAATTGCATTTTGAAACCTCCAATACATTTATTAACTATTATTTTATTAAAGCCATCCTATTTCTAATCTGCATCCCGGCGAATACCAGCTGTTATCGGATAGATGAGGCCTTTAAAACTCCTCTTTTCATATAGTATTATTAAAGTTGTCGTAACTCCAAGTAAGAAATTCTGAAAAAACAATTCTATTATAGTTGAAACAACTAATATGGTAGGTAATGTACCTATTTGCTGTATCATAGGTAACAATCCGCCAAAAACAAATAGGAACGTACCCACTAGAATCATACGTTTTACTGTAGAAACTCTTAAGTAAATAATTGCTGGAATAACGGAAACAACCATAATCAACGCTCTAATGGGTTCTAATATTAATATTTCTAGCGTACTTGGTAATCTCAAACCGTTTATTTGATTAATATAAAAATCCATGGTAAATAGTTTGGCATTTATAAAGCCAAACACATAATAGTAAATAACATAACTGCCTGCACTTAGAAGTATTCGCCATATCCACCCAAGAAAGCTTCTTTTTTGAATTCTCGTACTCTCATTCTCTTGACTTTCACTCTTAAAAAGTAATACAATACCAATGCTCACTATCATGTACATAATAAGTTGCTGCCCCATTAAAGTTTGAGCTGCTTCCCAACTTACTATCCCCGGTGTAAAAAACAATGCTTCAAGTATCTGAGCTACTACATTTAATAAAAGCATTAAATAAATCGTAAAAAAGACCCTTAATTTCTTAATTCTCATGCATTTAATGATAATACCATAAATAATTGAGATAAAAAAACCTGATAAAAACATACTAAATATTATATAACTCATATCACTTTCTACTTTCGGAAATTTACCTCCTAAGCTTGTTAAAAGGCCAGCCGATATCATCAATGCAATTAAATTCAGAACTCCAATTATTACACCTTTCCATAAAAACTCAAACATAACTTTCAATATTTTCATCTTGAACCTCCTTAATAATTATACCCCCAATATACATTGTTTCCTAACCCTTTCTGAAAAGCAGATTCACTACATTAAGGTTTATATAAATCTCGCTATCTTTCTCTTCAACACCATAAGATTTTACTACATCATCAATTTCAGATTTAATCAGTTCTTTATATATTTCATCAACTAATCTAGGGAATCTAATGCTTGAATAAAAGGCTTTTTCAAGTTCTATACCATATCTTCAAAAAAGCATTTGGTATATTAATACCATAATATAATTCAAATTTTATATTCTTAAGACTTCTATCTTTAGCTTTTTTATTATTTAACTCTATTACATTTTCTGCAATATCAAGTCCATAAACAAAATAATCCTTACATAACCTTGCCAGTTCAAAAGCTATATAGCCATTGCCTGTCCCAAATCCAAGTATTTTCCGTTTTTTTGCACTTCAAATGTGGGCATAACGACCTCATACTCCTTCTTTATGGCATTCTCATGCTTTACCCTTTAAGTCTAAATATCAAAACTAGTATTTTTTAATAGGCTGTAGTAATTCCCCCATTTTGCAGTAAAGCATAATATGACATAATCGGGGTCTTCAACTCCTAAAGGATAGTATTTTTTATCACCTTTTTGCCAAAACCTCTTTTTAGTTTCTAAATCATTATGTATTTCAATATCTCCAACAAGCATTAAACCTTCAAAAAGTAGCTTATTTACAAAATAAACACTTACTTTGTTATCTGTCTTTAGTTGTTTAACTCTTTTTGACGATGCATTCGTACTAAACCATATTTTCTTAAGACCTTCATTTTTAGCCTTAAATAAAGCTTTAATGTTTGGATATCCATCTTCACCATTGGTTGCAAGCATTGCAATTTTAGACCTATTAGCTAGCTTTAATGAATTTTTCATACCCTTCTCTCTATCCAATATCATCACCTCAACATTATTTTCCTAAATGTGTATCTAACCGACCATGAATGGGCCTTGGGTATATAGATCCCATATGCAATATTCCTTGTTCCGTTTTGTCTATCCTTTATTAATTAGCGCTCTTATATCCTGTGTTGTTCTTATTGAATATAATTGATAATATAGTTGAAATCATCCCTATACCAGTTAAGCAAAAACTCCTTATAAGTTTTTATATAAATCATCTATAATCGGCTGTAATTTTTTACCCCATATTTTGTAGCCAGGCCGGGTTATGTGAATTCCATCCGGTAATAACTCTCGATTTACCTTATTGTTTTTGTCAATATATTCTTCACCAATATCTAGAAATGTTATCTTTCGACTTAGTGACAGATTAAGCAGTATACTATTTATTTCTAATATTGTGTTCATATAGTTATTGCAAAGATTATCCGCGTCTCTTGGCAATAAACCCATTAAAATAATAAGGGTATGTGGTAATTTTCTCTGTATAATATCTATTAGTTGGGTTATCCCTGCATATATTTCTTTTGCACTATATATAGGCAGATTATTTGTACCAACAAGCAATACAACTATTTTTGGCTCAATATCATCAATTTCACCATTAAGTAATCGCCACCTTACATTCTGTATTGTATCACCACCTACTCCAAAATTTTCCGGGTTATATTCAGCAAAATACAAATCCCACAATTCCGGGTTTTCAGACCATCTTCTTGTTATTGAATCCCCAATGAAAAGAAGATCTATCTTTTTAGTCTTCTTAATTTCCATGAAATGATTATGCCTTTCGTTATGGTGGTCATCATTTCTTTCAATAGCATCATTGATATCTGGTTTTGCCATTTTTAAGTCTCCCTATATACCTTTGTAATCAGATTCCGTGCACCAGATTAGATCTAGAGATTAGCCTTCTTTGCATTGCTAACATAACTACTATAAGATTCCCATTTATTCATTTTTAGTCCTAATTCTTTGCCCTCTTGCAACACTTCCTCATATCCTGTCACCATTTCTTTAAGTCCATTTTTCATATGACCCTCTATCATAAATAATTCATCATCGTCGCTAAACATCCTTTTAAACATAGGCACTGTTAATAGTTTAGGATAGTACAAAAAATTAATAGGGCTAATTTTTCTTGCATTAATTCCCCTCTTTTCACATACCTTTAATCCTTCACGGGCTACATCAATCAATTCGCTAATTCTTCTATAAGACCTAACCACACTTGTAGGGGAGCCATACTTGAGAAATACTCCAATACCAGAAGACTGCTGTATGTAATGTGAAATTATCCAATGCTCGATATTCTCAGTAATTTTCGGGCGCATTCCTGCTTCTTTTAAAATTTCATATAATGAGTTAACTTTATCGGAGTTACTATTATCAACAGCACCTATTCTCGTGTTTCCATCTCCAAAAATGATAGTTTTTATCATTCTATTCTCTCTTGTACCACCTACCATATGCGGAAAAGCATATATGTACTGCTCTTTTTGAAGTATTTCTTCAAATTCTTCAGAACACTTCCAATTATTTTGGAATATTACAATTGTTGATTTTTGCAATTTACCGCTAATTTCTTTTAAGGTTTCTATAATATGCTGTCGCTGTACTGGTACAAATACAAAATCGTAGTCATCATCTATTCCTTCTAACGAATCCACGTTTAGGTGAAGCACTTCCTTACCTTCAATTCTCTTTTTCTGCCTTTTATCAACGAATTCAATAGTAATCCCTTGATTTTTATAAAGATCCTCTACTTCCTTTTTTACCAATAGGGTAACATTGTACCCTGCTTTCGATAATTGCCATCCATAGGTTGATCCTATAACACCAGTTCCAATAATTAACAGTTTCATTATTACCCTCCAGCAGCAAGTACTCAATCCATATAATCCCATTATATCTTTTCTGGCCTGCAGTTCAAGCCCTAGAAAATGAGACCCGTAACACACATGACCACAGCAATAGGTTTTAATCCGACAGGACGTCAGGCATCCCCCCGTCAATTTCAGCTAACTTACATCAAGTTATTCGGAAAAGATATATATATTGCCAAATAAATCCTTAACAACATTTTAGCAGAAATTCCTTCATTTTACCATATTTCAAAAAAATCCTTTGGAGAAAATAATAGGTGGGGTAAGTAGGGGACTGACCTTTTGCTCTCTTTTTGCGCTGAACATATAATTTTCCCCCTCAACATATATTTTGAAAGGGAAAATTAAAAAGTGCATAAGGAGGTTTTTATCCTACACATGCACTAATGTTATCATTGTAAAAAGGACAGAAATGGAATAAAAATGCAGCAATAAAACAAAAGAAGAATCAAGGAAGTGAGAATACCTCTATATCCAATCCTTAAGCTTCTCTTCGTTGATAATAATGATCTTATCTTTTGTCTCTGTAATGGATTTTTCCTTTTTAAACTTGCTTACAGCCCTTGAGACGGTTTCTCTTGTGGCACCGATCATTTCCGCAAGCTCCTGGCGTGAAAGACCTATATCCACCAGAATGCCTTTTTCTGTCTTTCTTCCGTATTCCTTTGACAATTTTATGATTTGTGATGCTGTGCGGGAGAATACGTCATTAAATGCCAGATCCTTAATTTTTTGTTGGGCAAATATCAGTTTCCTGGCCAGGATTTTTATAATTTTTAATGAAAGCTCCGAATTCTGTTTGACCAGGTTTTCAAGCTCGATATTTCTTATGATACCTATGACAGCATCTTCATAAACGCTTGCAGAAGCAGGGTAGGGTATATTGTTAAAGAGTGTGACTTCCCCGAATACATCGCCGGGGCCAAAGATGTGGATAATATGCTCTTTCCCGTCTTCGTATGTCCTATAGACCTTAACCTTGCCAGACTTTATATAATAAAAGGCTTCACCCGGCTCACCCTCCATAAAGACAATCATATTCTTTTTATAGTTTCGTTCTATTGATATATCCGAGATCTTTTCCAGATCCTCCTCTGAAAGCTCTGAAAAAAGCGTAAAATGTTTTATGTACTGTATATTTTCCATTAAATTCACTCTCCCAAGGATTATTATAGCAGAGCATTGGAGAATTTATAACCCTCTTTTTTTATATCAGTAGATTCATTTATAATGTGTGGTATAATTTATAAAAATGCTATGTAAGCGGGAGATATTATGATTACTACAGTAGTTCTAAATCCGGCCATTGACAAGATATATTTTGTCGATGATTTTCAAGTGGGCAAAATGTTCCGGGTAAGTGAAACGGTCAGGTCAGCCGGGGGAAAGGGAATAAATGTTGCTCGTGTAGCCAATATCCTGGGGGAGAAGGTTTCATCCATAGGATTTAAAGGCGGTGAGGCAGGCAGCTGGCTTCAAGCCCAACTTATAAAACAGGGTGTTTGTACTGGCTTTATAGAAGTGGAGGGTGAGTCAAGAACAAACAACAATATAATTGACAAGGTTAACAAGACAGAGACAGAAGTTCTGGAGGCTGGCCCTTATATTACTCCAAAGGACATAGACAGGTTTTTGGCGGTTTATGAAGAGGTGCTTAAGAATACCAAGGTCCTTGTTTGCACGGGAGGACTTCCACAGGGTGTACCGGAGGATATCTATAAGACTCTTATAGATATGGCAAGGCTTCATGATGTGATTACCATACTTGATGCAAGCGGGAAAGTTTTAGAAGAAGGCATGAAGGCCAGGCCATACGTGATTAAGCCAAATTTAAGAGAACTGGGCAGTTTGGCTGGCAAGGAACTAAAGGATATTGACGATATACTTAAAGTCTCAAGGGGTATTGCTGCAGCAGGAATAGAGGTTGTGACAGTCTCAATGGGGGACAGGGGAGCTCTCATGGTTACCCGGGATACCTGCCTTTGGGCAAGGGTGCCGGCTGTAGATATTGTAAACACTATTGGATCGGGTGACTCGATGGTTGCAGGATTTGCGGCAGGACTATCAAGAGGTTATAGCCTAAAAGAGACATTGAAGCTGGCAGCGGCTTGTAGTGTAAGCAATACACAGTTTGTAGAGATTGGGGTAGTTGACAAGACGGCAGTTTCAGAACTGGAAAATAAAATAGAAATACTTGAGGTAGGGCATAAGATATAAGCCCTATCCTCTTGTAAGTATATTAATGAGTATATTTGTCCAATGTTTGGGAAGTCTCCATAATCATGCTGTCCAGCTTTTCTTTAGCCGTTAGACTTGATGCAGCGGTATTGTTTTCGTATGCTTCAACCTTGTTGCGGCTGCTTGACTTCGCCCTGTACAGAGCTATATCCGCTTCACCGATAATCCTAACTATATCCGAGTCTGCTTTTGTATAAAGAGATGGTGCTGCACTGCTGACTCCAAGGCTTACTGTGATTGGAACAATTTCTCCCTTTAGCTCGAATTTATGATTATGTATATTACTTCTTATCCTCTCCGCCAAAATTTTTGCGCCGTTAATATCGGTATTGGGGCAGATCACCATTAGTTCATCGCCTCCATACCGTCCTACAATATCAACATCTCTCACTGATGAGGTTATTTCTTCTGAAATCTCCTTAATAAGCTTGTCTCCCATCAAGTGCCCGTAAGTGTCATTTACTTCCTTAAAATGGTCAATATCAATTATGATAAGTGATATTGCCTCATTATAGCGTGCTGCACGCTGTATTTCGCTTTCCAGCCTTTCCAGCACATATCCCTTGTTGAATAACCCTGTAAGAGAGTCTGTAATTGCCATCTGCTCTAGAAGAGTGTTTTTCTCCATTAACTCTTTGTTCTTTTCTTCAAGCTCCTTTTGCATATTAAGAAGCCTTATAAGGTTATTTATACGGGCCAGGATCTCCGGAAAGAAAACCGGTTTTGTAATATAGTCGCTGGCACCCTGCAGAAAACCATAGACTTTTGAGTTAACATCGGAATCCGAAGTCAGCACTATTATGGGAATATTTGAGGAGATATTCATGGATTTTAATGTTGTAAGAATATCCCTGCCATCTTTACCTTTCATAAGTATATCAAGAAGTATAATAGTGGGTTTGCTTACTTCGATTAGCTTTAGCGCAGTTTCTTCATCATTTGCTGATAGTACGTCAAAGCCCACGTTGTTTAGCCGTCCGGCCAGTTCATCCGTTAGAAGCTTGTCCTGGTCAATTAACAAAATTCTATCTGCCTGATTTTTTTTCATATGTGTTCCTCCCCCAAAAAAGATATATATCAATAAGCTTTTTTCTTATATTTACCCTTATTTTTGATTTATAATCGGGCTTGATTAGATATATACTTTAACTATATAATTAATTGAGTCAATTTTTCGGGTTTTTGAATTTCAATTACAAAACTAAATGGAGGATTGAAATGTCAGACGTTATTTCCATACTCATTAAAGAGTTTAATCTTAAGCCTTTTCAGGTCCAGAATACTGTAAAACTGATAGATGACGGCAATACAATTCCTTTTATAGCAAGGTACAGAAAGGAAATGACAGGGGAGCTAAACGACCAGGTACTAAGGGAGCTGTATGACAGGTTAATATATTTAAGAAATCTGGAGGCCAGAAGGGAAGAGGTTAGACGCCTTATAGAGGAGCAGGGTAAGCTTACGGAGGATATTTCTGCTGCACTTGATAAAGCAGTTACTCTTCAGGAGGTTGAAGATATATACAGGCCCTATAAACCTAAAAGGAGAACCAGGGCAACGGTTGCCAAGGAAAAAGGCCTTGAGCCTCTGGCACATATACTTTTTAGCCAGGAGTTATCAACCGGGAATATAGACGATATAGCAAAACCATTTATAAATCCTGATAGGGAAGTCAATACTGTCCAGGATGCTCTGAATGGTGCTATGGATATAATAGCTGAAGACATTTCTGATAATGCGGAATTTAGGAAAGCCATAAGGGAAATGTTTCTAAGGTTCGGAATGATTGTATCAAAGGCCAAAAAAGAAGAGGATTCAGTTTATAGAATGTATTATGATTTCAGTGAGCCCGTGTTAAAGATAGCCAAGCACAGGGTTTTAGCCATAAATAGAGGAGATAAGGAAGAGTTTTTACAGGTAAAGATTGATGTACCTGCTGACAAAATAATAGATTATTTAAAAGCAAACTGCGTAAAAAAACCTCGTTCAGTGACTTCGGAATATGTGGAGAAGGCATTGGAAGATTCATACGAGCGCCTTATATTTCCTTCAGTAGAGAGGGAGGTAAGAAGTGAGCTTACAGAGACTGCCCAGGAACAGGCAATGAAGGTTTTTGCGGCGAACCTGAAGAATCTTTTGCTGCAGCCGCCGGTAAAAGGCAGAACCGTACTGGGACTTGACCCTGCATATAGGACCGGATGCAAGATTGCAGTAGTTGATGACACCGGAAAGGTACTGGATACCACTGTAATTTACCCCACACCTCCGCAAAACAAGGTTGAAGAGGCAAAAAAGGTAATGAAATACCTTATAGAAAAGCATAAGGTTGATATAGTCTCAATAGGTAACGGTACAGCTTCAAAGGAGTCGGAAATATTCACGGCAGACCTTCTAAAAGAGCTTGGCAGAAAAGTATACTACATGGTGGTAAGTGAATCGGGGGCATCGGTTTATTCTGCATCCAAGCTGGGTGCGGAGGAGTTTCCGGATTTTGATGTGGCCTTAAGGAGTGCAGTATCAATCGCAAGAAGACTTCAGGACCCGCTTGCGGAGCTTGTAAAGATAGACCCGAAGGCAATAGGTGTAGGCCAATACCAGCACGATATGAATCAGAAACGGCTGGGTGAGTCTTTGGGAGGAGTAGTGGAAGATTGCGTAAACAGTGTAGGAGTTGATCTTAATACTGCATCGCCGTCACTGCTCTCTTATATCTCCGGGATTAATTCGTCCATCTCAAAGAATATTGTAGAATATAGGGAAGCTAACGGTAAATTTACAAGGAGAAGTCAGCTGAAGAAAGTAAAGAAGCTTGGTGACAAGGCTTTTGAGCAGTGTGCAGGTTTTCTTAGAATACCCGACGGTGATAACGTCCTTGATAATACTTCTGTTCATCCCGAATCCTATGCCGCAGTAGAGAAGCTTCTAAAAATAATGGGATACACTCTTGAAGATGTAAGACAGAGGAAGCTGTCTAAGCTTAAGGAGGAAGTGGAGAAGAAAGGTATTTCGAATATAGCCCAGGAGGTCGGTGTAGGGGTTCCGACACTAAGGGATATTATAAATGAGCTTCTAAAACCCGGCCGTGACCCAAGAGATGAACTACCAAAGCCCATGCTGCTTACTGATGTGCTTCATATCGAGGACTTAAGGCCGGGAATGGTATTATCGGGTACAGTAAGGAACGTAGCTGATTTTGGCGCCTTTATAGATATAGGTGTTCATCAGGATGGTTTGGTTCATATATCCGAGCTTAGCGACAAGTATGTGAGAAACCCTATGGAGGTGGTGGCCGTAGGGGATATAGTAAAGGTCAGGATACTTGAAGTGGATGTAGCAAGAAAGAGAATATCCATGAGCATGAAGGGTATATAGCACATTTCGCAAAGCTGCCTCTCATTTCATGGTGATCTTATGAGCATTATGGAATGAGGAGCTTTATATTTATAAGGGAAAGTGTAGTGAATATGAAGATGTACGTCTTCATTTTTTGAATCGTGCCTTATAAAGCTTTACAGGAAGGAAAATTCCCGTTTACAGGGAATTTTTGCTGTGCTATAATTAACCTTGTTTTAGCATAGGATAAGCGTGGAAGAAGGTTAATTTATGGATAAAATGTCTGATAATATAAAGCGTCTTATAAAAAGGCCTGGTATACTTTTGGCTTTCAGTTTTGTAACATTGGTTTTTTGCGTTTTTGAATATATTTTTTTCTTTCCGGTTGTTCTCGGTATATCCTCTATTCGAAGCGGAAATACATTGGATAGCATGATGCATGTTATCCAGCTTGTAACAAGCCTCGTTTCCAATATAAAGTATTTGATATATGGTTTGGCGGCTCTTGTTTTAACCGGTTTATTTTCCGGACTTATTTTATCCGGGCCCTTTTATCTTCTCAATAATTTTCTGTCAAAAAGGGCCAGAATGAAAGGGGAGTTCTGGAAGGGCATAAAGAAGCACTTTGTGAGGCTTTCATTTATATCCACCTCTGTGGTGGTTTATACTTTTCTGTTTGCTATATTTATGGCAATTGTTTCAGTACCGGCGATAGCTGTTACAAGATCGTTTATATCCGGTAACAGCAAGCTCCTGATTGTTACTATTGTGTTTGATGTAATTACTTTAGGGGTCTTATTCTTTGGGTTTACATTTTTCAGGCTGTATATGCTTTTTTGGTATCCGGCAGCACTAAACTTTAAAGGCAGGTTCTTTGCCATAGGTAAATATGCAGCAGATACCTACTTTTGGAAGATTGTCTCCGGACTTATACTGTTTGACATGGTATTTCTGTTGTTTGAATTCATATTGATCTATTTGAATTCATCTTTATCAGCCGGTGAGTATACAGACATAGCTAGAGTTTTTATACTCATCTTTATAAATTGGATTTTTAAAACCGTGTTTTTTATTCTGCTTACAGTGTTTACCTTCTCAAAGTTCCTGTTATTTAAAAGCAGGCTGGTAAAAGGGTAAAGAAATAAAAAAGTATAGGAATTATTAAACCTATACTTTTTTAAAAGCTTTATTTTGCAAAGTTGTGCTTTCCTATAGCTTTAATTATTGGCCTTGACCAAATCCATTTGCTTGTAGATGTTACCGGGTTATAATAGTAAATTGCTCCCCCTGAAGGGTCCCATCCGCTTAGAGCGTCTCTTGCTGCCCTATAT
>JBMOLK010000074.1:0-2177 GCA_049325575.1 Bacillota bacterium
AGAATATATAGGCCCGGGTGTTTTTGTGCAGCACAGGCAATAACACCCGGGAATAATTTAAAGCCATATATCGTTTACTTCCGTGGATTAGTATAAATGCCATAAACAAATTTATTTCAGAAAAAATTTGGAGCTGTCCATGTTTTTGGACAGCCCCTAAGAGTTTTTATAATGAACGCATAAATAAAATAGACTTCAGAAAATAAAGGGTTCGGGTGTTATGCCCGCCGAAGGCGGGCATAACACCCTCATGATTTCCAGTTATGTCTCATAATTTCATGCGTTTACTATATTAAGATCTATACTTTTATACAAGCACCTCTGAAGGGTATAGTTCTTGCATTAAAGAGATATATTGATCAGCATTTTGTTTATATCCAGGATACATACCTCCTTTATCATCTCTTGTCAGAAAACCTTTAGGAAACTGCCGACCCCAGTAATTAAAAAGACCATCTATAGTATTTTTCATATACCATTTATCTTCAGAGCCGTTCCATCCGCCGGGCATATTTGGCCTGAAGTAAATTCCTAAAGCGTCAGATACTGTTGTCTGAGCATGTCTTGCTGGTTGCCTATATATCCATTTAAGACATTCAAGGTTAATTTTTCTATAATCCCAGAACTGATCGTCATTTATATTTAATTGTTGCCTGCAAAAGGCTCTGAAATGCATTGGTGAATTAACATAACCTCCCCCAAAGTCTTTATCAGGAGACTCCAGTAATGTTGCAATGATTTCTATTAAGGCTGGTGGATCATGCGATCCACTTAATAGAGCAACATTTTCTATGCCACCTTTTATATTATAAGGATTAGAGTCATTATTATGATGATCAATAATTTTGGGGGCATCTATAGAGACATCAATGCCGTAAGTAATGGGTAATCTTAAACCAGCAAGCCTAGTACCATATTCTCTCATAAAAGCGTTGAAGGTTTCAGTAGCACAAACAGATCCTAAATCTTCAACAATAAAAGTGTCTTCAGGGCTAAACCCCTCTTCTTTTGCTACTCTTAAATACATGTCAATTAAATTTTCACCTTTATTGTTTCTGAAGTTAGAAACGTCTTCAAGCCAGTGTTTTTCCCAGTAACCAGGGCCAAATCCACCTTCTTCTACGGGTTTAAATATTGAATCACCATAAAGAGTTCTACCGTCTTTTGAAACTTTATTAGGTATCGCAGCTCTGTTCACAAGCCCACCAAAGTGGTCAAGACGTATACAGCCTTCTTTCAATAAAAATCTTATACTGTCTTCCTGGTATTTCCAGTAATCTTTCCCCTGATAATTCCAGACTGCCTGCCCCCATCTTTGAGTTGTAGGGTCAACCATTTCAGGAGGACAGCCTGTCAGGCGTATAGGATAAAAGTTATCATCCAGTTCTACAATGCTTTTATGAGACCAGACGTCTTTGCCGTTAGGACTTATTGCGTATGCCAGATCAACAAAAAGCTTTATATTATGTGAATCTAGTTTTTCTTTGAATTCATTAAATTGCTTTTTAAATATAAACTGTTCAAATCTAAATTGATTGATCTTTTCAATGTTTTCATTTTTAATATTATATTTAATTAAATAATTAACCTTTTCTTCAAAGGTTTTATCTTCAGTTTTTTCAGGTAAAAATTTAAATTCATCTGGCCAGTATCTCCAATCATAACCATATTCTGGAATAAGGCCTTCATAAATAGAGTTATTGTCAAGCCATAATGAACCTTCCTGTGAACAGAAAAGTTTAAATTCTTTTAAGAGATTTGAAGAGTCTTGTAATTTTTTAAAATTTTTATATGCTGTTTCAAAACGATGATCTTTTTGAGCTCTTAGTATAAGTATGCTAAAGCCTGTTGTTGGTAAATCGTCTGGTAGATCAGCTTTGTTAAGTAAGTTCCCATATTCTTTAGTAGCTAATTGGTTAAGGTTGATGAAATATTTATTTCGGTCAAACCTGCTGGAAGTATTATAAGGGGATAAATCATCTCCAATAGGGGTCAATGGCTGAATAATCCAGTGTGTTTGTTTTGAATTTACCATAAAATCTATGAATTCATCTGTTTCAGGGTCGTTAAATTGACCTATGGCAGAACCTGTTGCTGGCAAATGAGCTAAATGGAAAATCATTCCTCGGTTTTTAGCTTTACCCTCTGATATACTCATAATTATTCTCCTCTAATAT
>JBMOLK010000075.1:0-17788 GCA_049325575.1 Bacillota bacterium
ACAGAAAGTAAAAAAGCTTAACGATACATTAGAAAGCAGAAAGATAGTTGAAAAAGCAAAATGGATACTTGTGGAGCAAAACGGTTTATCCGAAGCGGAAGCCTATGAAGCTATCAAGAAAAAAAGCAGGGACAATAGAATGCCGATGAAGAGTATAGCGGAAGCACTTATACTCACCAGAGGTATGAGTTGAGGAGAAATATGCGTATTTGCAAGATTGATACGTGTATATTGCAGAAAAACTAAAAATTTGCAATAAATTTAAAATAACTATTGCAAATTTGCAAGATATATGCTAACATAAATTCATAAGATGAATTAATTGAATATTAAGAAGGCATTATAGAATTCCAGGTACGAATTTTATACCTTCCGGGCTGAGACGCCATAATCTATAGGAATATAGGTTTATGGCGTTTTTTATTGATTTCTTACGGTGAAATGAAAGTGACAAAACCTAGTGCCATTGATGGGCACGAGATTATATTAAATTGAAAAGGAGTGGGCTTTATGAAAAAATTAGAGATTATAACCAGGGCAGAGAAGCTCGAAGATCTAAAGGAATTGATCAACAGTTCAGGTCATTACGGCATGACGGTCAGTATGGTATCCGGATGCGGTCTGCAAAAAGGAAGAAAGGAAATATACAGAGGGGCGGAATACAGTATTAATCTGCTTCCTAAGGTTAAGGTTGAAATAGTTCTTCCTGATGATATCGTTGATGATATGGTAGACAAAATAATAAGAACTGTAAAAACCGGTCAAATCGGGGACGGAAAGATTTTTATCTACAACATTGAAAATGCAGTAAGAATAAGAACAGGCGAGATTGGTGAAAAGGCAATTTTAGAGTAGCAGATGCTTAGGATGAAATTAAATGATTATTTATTAGAGAGGGGTCGTGACTATTATGAAAAAGAGGTTGGTTTCACTTATTGTTGTTTTAATTATTTTGCTGGTTCCTTCATTTGTACTGGCAGCTGACGATGAAATAAATGCTGCTACTGCAAGTGCAATAAATACTATATGGGTATTGGTGGCAGCGTTTCTGGTGTTCTTTATGCAGGCAGGGTTTGCAATGGTTGAAGCAGGGTTTACAAGAGCCAAAAACGCCAGTAACATAATCATGAAAAACCTTATGGACTTTGCCATTGGCTCATTGGTATTCTTTGCAGTAGGTTTCGGGCTGATGTTTGGGCTCGATAAGGGCGGATTTATGGGTACATCGGGATTTTTTGCAATGGATAGCATGGAACATCTGGGGTTAAGTATACCTCTTGAAGCCTTTATCATATTCCAGACCGTGTTTGCAGCAACGGCAGCTACTATTGTATCGGGTGCCATGGCAGAAAGGACAAAGTTTTCATCATATGTTGCATACAGTGCAGTTATCAGCCTTGTAATATATCCTATTGTAGGCCACTGGGTATGGGGAGGCGGATGGCTTTCCAAGCTTAACTTTATAGATTTTGCAGGATCAACGGTTGTTCACTCTCTTGGAGGATGGGCAGCACTGGTTGGAGCTTCAATACTGGGACCTAGAATCGGTAAGTTCAACAAAGACGGGAAACCCAATGCAATTCCCGGGCACAGCATTACTTTAGGAGCTTTAGGAGTATTCATATTATGGTTTGGCTGGTTTGGGTTTAATCCAGGCAGTACATTGGCAGGTACTGATTTAAGTATAGGCAGAATAGCAATGACTACAAATCTAGCAGCTGCAGCAGGAGCTTGTGTAGTTATGATAGTAACATGGATAAGGTATAAGAAACCTGATGTCAGTATGACTCTAAACGGAGCTTTGGGAGGCCTGGTTGCAATTACTGCAGGCTGTGCAGCAGTTAGTATGGTAGGATCCATAATAATAGGCGCTATAGCTGGATTTGTAATAGTTTTCGGTGTTGAGTTTGTAGAAAAAGTGTTGAAGGTTGACGACCCTGTAGGAGCTGTAACTGTTCATGGATTATGTGGGTCCATAGGTACACTGCTGGTGGGCTTGTTTGCAACAGAAAGCGGTCTTCTTTATGGAGGAGGATTCAGGCAGCTTGGAGTTCAGGCTTTAGGTGTTGCAGCCGTAGCAGTATGGACTTTGGCAACAACTTTTATACTCTTTAAAGCTATTAAGGCTACAATCGGACTTAGAGTTTCAAAAGAAGACGAAGAAATGGGTCTTGATATAGGTGAACATGGAACACAGGCATATGCTGACTTCCATGTGAAATCGGTAGACTCAATATTCTAAGCATTAAATTATAGAGTATGATAACTTAAGAGTGGATATTTAAATTCCTTGAATGAATTTAGTATCGAAAGGCCCGGGCGCTAGAATCAAGTGATTTTGGTGCCCTTTTGTTTTACGGACTAAGCCATTCAAGTTTAAAATAGCAATTAACATTACAGACAACAAAAACGGATGGAGGTATTCTTTATGAGACAGGTAGCTATTTATGGAAAAGGTGGAATAGGTAAATCAACAACTACACAAAACCTTACAGCAGGTCTTGGTGAGATGGGAAAACAGGTGATGATTGTTGGATGCGACCCTAAGGCTGACTCAACCAGATTGGTTTTAGGCGGGTTGGCACAAAAAAGTGTTCTTGACACTTTAAGAGAAGAAGGAGAAGAAGTTGAACTCGAAAACATAATGAAAAACGGTGTGTTCGGCATCAGATGTGTTGAATCCGGGGGACCTGAACCAGGCGTCGGATGCGCAGGAAGAGGTATCATAACCTCAATTAATATGCTGGAAAGCCTTGGGGCTTATACGGATGATCTGGACTATGTTTTCTATGATGTACTTGGAGATGTTGTATGTGGTGGCTTTGCAATGCCTATTAGAGAAGGAAAAGCACAGGAAATTTACATTGTAGCAAGCGGTGAAATGATGGCCTTATATGCTGCCAACAACATTTGTAAAGGTATTCAGAAGTATGCCAATACAGGGGGAACGCGCTTGGGGGGTATAATTTGTAACAGCAGAAAGGTTGATGGTGAAAAGGAGCTTCTGGAAGCCTTTGCAAAGGAACTAGGCAGTCAGTTGATTTACTTTGTACCCAGGGACAATATGGTTCAAAGAGCAGAAATCAATAGGAAGACGGTAATTGACTTTGATCCTAAGCATCCGCAGGCAGATGCATACAGAGGGCTTGCCAATGCAGTTGATAGCAATGATATGTTTGTAGTACCAAAGCCTATGGTGCAGGATAGACTGGAAGCAATATTGATGGAGCATGGAATACTGGATATTTAGTAATTGCAGGTACCTGTTGGAGCTATAAAAGACTTACATTAAATAGTTAGGAGGATTTATATTATGTTAATGATAAGAGCCATTATAAGACCGGAAAAAGTTGGAGTTGTGTTGTCCGAACTGTGTGATGCCGGATTTCCAGCAGTAACAAAGCTGGATGTTATGGGAAGAGGTAAGCAGAGAGGTGTAAAAGTAGGAGAAGTGTTTTATGATGAGATACCAAAGGAAATGCTCATGATGGTAGTAAAGGATGAGGATAAGGATGATGTTGTAAAAGTAATAATGAAGAATGCTAGAACCGGAGAAAGCGGTGCCTTTGGGGATGGGAAAATATTTATAAGCCCTGTGGAAGAAGCATATACCATAAGCTCAGGAGTTAACGAGCTTTAGGGGTTGTAACAAAGACAGGATAAAGGAGGAGCATTTATGAAGGAAGTGTTGGCAGTAATAAGGATGGAAATGATCAACCAGACCAAACATGCATTGCTGAATGAGGGATTTGCAGCACTAAACTGCAGGAAGGTACTTGGCCGGGGAAAGAAAAAGGTAGACTTTTCAATAATAGAAAGCATGGTATCTGGAGCTGAAATATCCTCTCCAAAAGTTGTTGAAGCCATAACCGAGGGACACAGACTAATCCCTAAAAGGCTTCTTTCAGTGGTTGTGAAGGATGATGAGGTGCAAAAGGTAGTAGATACAATAATCAGTGTAAACAGCAAAGGAAAACCAGGAGACGGAAAAGTATTTGTTATGCCGATCACAGATGTCGTAAGGGTTAGAACCGGCGAAACCGGAGAAATAGCGATTTGATGAGGTGATAATATATGAAGAGCAAAATAGATAAAATTGTTGAAAGCTATCCTGCGGCTGTGTTTAAAAACAGGAAGCAGCACATTATTGTAAAGGAAGACAGCACCACCGAACCACAAACCATTACAGCGAATACCCGTACTGTTCCTGGAATAATTACAAACCGTGGATGCTGCTATGCAGGATGCAAAGGGGTTGTGCTGGCACCGTTAAGAGATGCGGTGGTACTTACTCACGGGCCCATAGGCTGCGGTTATTATACCTGGGGAACCAGAAGGAATAAAGGAAGAACAACCGGGGACGAAAAGAACTTCCTGAACTACTGTTTTTCAACCGACCTTCAGGAAGGGGATATAGTATTCGGAGGAGAGAAGAAGCTTGTACAGGCTATTAAGGAAATTGTGGAGATATTTGACCCTAAGACAATATTTATATGCTCTACCTGTCCTGTTGGACTTATTGGTGATGATATTCATGCTGTTGCAGCAAATGCGCAGAAGGAGTACGGGATAAAAGTAATAGCGTTCAGCTGCGAAGGTTATAAGGGTGTTAGCCAATCGGGAGGACATCATATAGCCAATAATGGTCTTATAAAGCATATTATCGGTACAGGTGACAAAGCAGTTGGAAAGTATGCCATCAATATTCTTGGTGAATACAACATAGGTGGAGACGGATGGGAGATTGAACGGATTTTAAAGAAAATAGGCTATGAGATAGTGTCCCTGATCCCGGGCAACGGAACGGTTGAAGACTTAAAAAGTGCCCATAAGGCAGATCTCAACGTAATCCAATGTCACCGGTCCATAAACTATATTGGTGAAATGATGAAGACAAAATACGGCCAGGATTGGATCAAGGTCAACTTCATAGGCGTTAACAGTACAATAAAGAGTCTTAGGAATTTGGCAAAATATTTCGATGATCCGGATCTTACAGCAAGGACTGAAGCAGTTATTCAGGAAGAATTGGATGAAATAACACAAGCTTTGGACGAGTATAAAAAAATGTGCCAGGGTAAAACTGCAGCACTGTTTGTTGGAGGCTCCAGAGCGCATCACTACCAGCATCTTTTAAGAGACCTTGGTGTTGAAACAATTCTGGCAGGTTATGAGTTTGCTCACAGGGATGACTATGAAGGAAGAGAAGTAATACCAAATATTAAGGAAGATGGAGACAGTAAGAACATAGAAAGCCTGGAGATTCAGCCCGATCCGCAGCACTTTAGAGTACGTCTTTCAAAGGAAAGGTATGAGAAGTTAAAAGACCAAATACCTCTAAACTACTATGCAGGAATGATAAAGGAAATGAAGGACGGGAGTATTGTTGTAGATGACCTTAATCACTACGAAACTGAAGAATTTTTAAAGCTTGTAAAACCTGATATTTTCTGCTCCGGCATAAAGGATAAATACATTGCCCATAAGGCCGGGATTTTCTCAAAACAGCTGCACTCTTACGATTACAGCGGGCCTTATGCAGGATTTAAAGGTGCAGTAATATTTGCAAGGGATATCGCAATGGGACTTACAACTCCATCCTGGAGTCTGGTAACTCCTCCGTGGAAAACACAACCTATGCTAGAAGGAAGCTATGCTATATAAGGGGGAATTAAAATGTTGGATTACACTCCAAAGGAATATGTTAAAAGAAACGGCCTGGTAATAAACCCTGCCAAGACCTGTCAGCCTGTCGGAGCTATGTATGCTGCACTGGGAATACACAAATGCCTTCCGCACAGTCATGGATCACAAGGCTGCTGCGCATACCACAGAAAATTTCTCACAAGGAATTTCAGAGATCCGGTCATGGCATCCACCAGCTCTTTTACAGAAGGTGCAGCAGTTTTCGGTGGAGGATCAAATTTGAAAACAGCCATTAAAAACGTCTTTTCAATATACGACCCTGATATAATTGCAGTTCACACCACTTGTTTGTCCGAAACAATAGGGGACGATATACCTTCTTTTATTGCACAATCCCAGGTGCCACAGGGAAAGATTGTTATACATGCAAATACCCCAAGCTATCAGGGGTCTCATATAACAGGTTTCTCAAATATGGTAAAGGGTATGGTAAAGTATCTTGCGGAGAATACAGGGAATCCAAATGGGAAGGTAAATGTTATCCCCGGATTTGTAAATCCTTCAGACATGAGGGAGATAAAGAGGCTTTTAAAGGAAATGGGTGTAAGCTTCATAATGTTCCCTGATACAAGCGGTGTTCTTGATGCACCCATGACCGGCAAATTCGAAATGTATCCCAAGGGAGGAACAAGGATTGAGGACTTAAGAGATTCAGGCAATTCAATGGCGACAATAGCCATGGGAAGCTTCTCATCGGCAGACGGATCCTTTGAGCTTGAAAACAAGTGCAAGGTTACTCCTAAGGTGATAAAGACTCCAATAGGGATAAAAGCAACAGACGAGTTTCTGATGACGTTATCAAAGATTACAGGTAAGGAAATACCTTATGAAATAGAAGAGGAACGTGGACAGGTAATAGACATTATGGTTGACTGTCATTACCATTATCATGGCAAAAAGGTTGCCATATTTGGTGATCCCGATATTGTCGCAGCACTTACTGAATTCACACTAACGCTGGGAATGATTCCTAAATATGTTATAACGGGGACACAGGGAGAATCCTTTGAAAGAGAGATTGACCAAATGCTCTCGGAGGCAGGGGTTGAAGGCAGCAAGGTTAAGAGTGGCGGTGACCTTTTTACACTACACCAGTGGATGAAGGAAGAACCGGTAGATATAATGCTTGGAACTACACATGGTAAATACATTGCAAGAGCTGAAGATGTTCCATTTGTAAGAATAGGGTTTCCGATACTCGACAGGAGTGTACATTCCTATATACCTATCGTAGGCTATAAGGGTGCAATGAGGATTATAGAATTAATAAGTAACGTACTTCTTGACAGGCAGGATAGAGATGCTGCCGATGAGGATCTTGAGTTGATTATGTAGCGCCTCCGCTTGCTTTTCATAAGGGAGCTTACGGGAGGATAGAAAGGTCTGGTCTTTATGTTGAATAATAAAACAACTGACGTACTTGAGGATAGAAAAGAATTTATTTGTTTCAAATCGGATAACAGTCAGGGTGGCCTTAAATGTGAAAAAGACAGTATTGCGGGTTCGGTTAGCCAGAGGGCTTGCGTATACTGTGGCGCCAGGGTTGTCCTAAACCCCATAACCGATGCATACCACATAGTTCACGGACCTATAGGATGTGCCAGCTATACATGGGATATAAGAGGCAGTCTGACCAGTGGCCCCGAAACATACCGAAACAGCTTTTCTACCGATCTAAGAGAGCAGGATGTGGTTTTTGGCGGCGAGAAAAAGCTTTCGGCAGCCATTGATGAAATTGTAGAAAAATATTCTCCAAAGCTCATATTTGTTTATGCTACCTGTATCGTTGGGGTAATAGGAGATGATATAGATGCAGTGTGCAAAAGAGCGGAACAAAAATACAATATACGGGTTATACCAGTTAAATCAAGCGGTTTTGCCGGCAACAAGTCCATGGGCTATAAAGCAGCTTGCAAGGCACTTATAAAATTAATGGGGGACAACGTACCGGATAAGGTTAGAGGTATTAATTTTCTGGGGGACTTTAACCTGGCCGGGGAGATATGGATCATAACCAACTACTTGAAGCAGATCGGTATAGATGTAATCTCTAAAATAACCGGAGACTCAAGGTTTGAGGAGATCAAAAGGGCACCGGAAGCTTCATTGAATATAGTTCAGTGTGCCGGTTCAATGACCAGCCTGGCAAAGGAAATGGAAGCAAAATATAATATTCCCTTTGTAAAGGTCAGCTTTTTTGGTATTGAGGATACCTGCGCCTCGATTATGAAAGTTGCTGAAGCTTATGGAGATAAACAAGTTCAGTTAAAAGCCAGGCAGATGGTTTTTAATGAAAGACTTAAGATAGAGCCTAAGCTTTCCTACTATAGGAAAAGGCTTGAAGGTAAAAGAGCAGCTATCTATGTTGGCGGAGGGTTTAAAGCTATTTCTTTGATAAAACAGTTTGCAGACCTGGGAATGAAAACAGTTATGGTAGGAACACAAACCGGAAGGGCAGAAGAGTATGAGGTAATTAAAAATATTGCTGATGAAGGAACTGTTATCCTGGATGATACCAATCCTGCCGAACTTGAAAAGTTTATCAAGGAAAAGGGGGCAGATATTCTGGTAGGCGGTGTTAAGGAGAGACCTTTAGCCTATAAGCTTGGAATCGCCTTTTGTGACCACAATCATGAGAGGAAGCATCCGCTGTGCGGCTTCGAGGGTGCAGTAAATTTTGCAAAAGAGATAGACCTGACAATTAATAGTCCTGTATGGAATATAGTACTTTCCTCTTTATAAAAGGATGTGATTTATATGAAAAACAGAAATTTTGTAAATCTAAATGTAAACCCATGTAAAATGTGTATGCCTATGGGGGCTGTTATGGCTCTTAAGGGAGTTGAAAACAGCATGGTTATTCTTCACGGCTCCCAGGGCTGCAGTACTTATATAAGAAGGCATATGGCGGGACACTTCAATGAACCCATTGATGTAGCGTCTTCCTCTTTAAGTGAGGAGGGTACAGTCTATGGGGGAGAAAAAAATCTGAAGAACGGGCTAAGGAACATTATAAAGCTTTACAATCCGTTTTTAATTGGTGTAGCAACCACATGTCTGGCTGAAACCATAGGAGAGGATATAAAGAGGATTGTGGAGGAGTTTAAAAGGGAGGAGCCTTTGGAATCTGCAAAGGGAGTTGAGATAGTACCGATACCTACACCTGGGTACGGCGGTACTCAGTTTGAGGGTTATTATATGGCACTCACAAGCCTTGTAAAGCATTTGGCGTCGGATAGTACTCCTAACGGTAAAATAAACGTAATAGCAGGCAACTTAAATCCTGGCGATATTAGAAACATAAAGAGTATGCTGGATGGTTTTGGCATAGAATATATCCTTTTGCCGGATGTTTCAAATACACTGGATTCACCTTATAAACAAGAATACAAAAAGATTGCTGATGGCGGAACCAAAATAGAAGATATCAGAAAAATGGCTGGTGCGCTGGCTACAATTGAGATGGGGCTGACTGTGTCGGAACAGATGTCACCCGGTCAGTATCTTAAGGATAAGTTTAACGTACCTTTATACAAGTGCTCTATTCCTATAGGAATAAAGAATACGGACGCATTTGTCAAAACTGTTTCCCAAATAACAGGCAGGAAAATTCCGAAAGAGCTGGAAGAGCAGCGAGGGCGGTTTATTGACGCAATGATAGACTCACATAAGTTTAATGGTGAGGGAAGAGCCGTTATATATGGCGAACCGGAGCTCTCCTATGCAGTTAGTATGCTGTGTATGGAAAACGGAATCAAGCCGCTGCTGATATCTACAGGTGCACAAAATACTGCACTTTTGGAGCTTATAAATAGAGAGAGTAAAGAAGCTAAACCGCTGGTTATAGATGATACCGATTTTGAAACCATTCAAAGATATGCTGTCCGTCTAAGGTCCAACATTTTAATAGGAAATTCAGACGGAAAGGTAATTACTGAAAGGGAAGGAATTCCGCTGGTTAGAATAGGGTTTCCGATACACGACAGGGTTGGAGGCCAAAGGAACAATATTACCGGTTATGCCGGTTCATTAAAGCTTCTTGATGATATAACAAATACACTCCTTGAAAATAAATACACAAAATACAGGGGCAAAATGTTTAGCAAGTATTATGCTGATCCAGATAAAAAAGGAGAGCATGGAGGTGAACTTATGGATACAAATAAAAAAGCAGTAAAAGCTTCTTCCATTGAAGAGAGGACCTTATCTCACCCGTGCTTTTCAGGAGGTGCCTGCAAGATAGCCAGAATGCATATACCTGTAGCACCTTCATGCAACATCCAGTGCAATTACTGTAATAGAAAATATGATTGTGTGAATGAAAGCAGGCCCGGTGTTACAAGTGAAGTGCTTAAACCTTTTGAAGCAAGAGATAAATTTTTGGCAGTAAAAGAAAAGCTGGGTAATTTAAAAGTAGTTGGGATAGCTGGACCGGGGGATGCTCTTGCAGATTTTGAAAGCACCAAAGCGTCTATAGAACTTATAAAGAAGGAAGACCCGGACATTACATTTTGTCTTTCAACCAACGGTCTGATGCTCCCTTACCATGCTGATGACATTATAGATGCCGGTGTAACCCATATTACCGTTACAATAAATGCCATAGACCCGGCAATCGGAGCAAAGATATATAAGGAAATAACCTTCCGGGGTAAGAAATATACAGGCGAGAGGGCTTCGGAGATACTCATAAGAAACCAGCTTACCGGCCTTGAGTACATGGCTAGAAACGGTGTAATATGCAAGGTTAATATAGTAATGATTAAGGGGATAAACGATGGACACATTGAAGAAGTTGTCCAAAGAGTAAGGGCTTGCGGAGCATATATGACAAACATTATGCCACTGATTCCTGCTAGGGGCAGTGCCTTTGAAGATATGTCCCAAACCAGCAATGTGGAGCTTAATGAAGTACGAAAAAAATGCCAGGTGCACCTAAAGCAGATGTATCACTGCAGGCAGTGCAGGGCGGATGCTATAGGAGTCTTAAGCCAGGATGTTTCATCAGAGTTCAGAAAAAGTGGCTGCCAAAAAGAAGAAACATATGAACCCCAGACTACGGAAAAAGGTGAATTTACTTTTGCAGTTGCAACGGGGTCGGGAATGCTTGTTGATAAACATTTCGGGCATGCTGAGGAGTTTTATATCTACAAGTTCAAGGACTCATCAATAAACTACATTGAAAAAAGGCCTGTAGACAAATACTGCAGTGGAACATCCGAATGTGACAGCGAAGAATCCAGGATAGACAGGGTAGTAAGTGTTGTAAATGACTGTGACGCGGTCCTGGCTTTAAGAATTGGATTTAATCCGCAGAAAGTTCTTGAAAGCAAGGGTATAAAAGTGTTACAGACATGTGGGTATATAGAAGACGGAATTAGGTTGGCGATAGAAGAACTTGTAAAAGATAAAGGAAAGCTTAAGCGTTAATTGGATTTATTTAAAGAAGGGGGAAATGTCATGCAAAAACCTAAATATCATGTATTTGTATGCACAAGCTCAAGAATTAACGGACAACAAAAGGGCTATTGTTTTTCTAAGGATGCAGTAGCCATAGTACAAACATTTATGGAAGAAATCGAAAGCAGGGAATTGACTGATGATGTTATGGTTACAAACACTGGATGCTTTGGCATATGCAGCTCCGGGCCAGTTATAGTGGTTTACCCTGAAGGTATATGGTATAAGGAGGTTACGGTTGAGGATGTACCGGAGATTGTAGAATCACATTTTGAAAATGGTGTTAAGGTGGAAAGGCTGGAAATAAAGTAGTATGTTTATTCCCGGTTTCCCATAGATGACAAGTGTAAACTCCTTAGGGGAGGTGATACGTATGCAGGGGGACAGGAGCAGGATCACCAAAATTAAATAATGAAACCCTGTGAATAGCAGCCTTACAAACACAACCATCTCGATTGTTAAATATGCATAAAGAAATGCTGCTCCTGTTTATTACTGCAGCTAATATTATCATCATAAGAAATTTCAACCTATATCAAAGGTTGGGAATTTGTGAATAAATAGTGTGAATGAGTCAAGGAGGTCGATTCTTATGTCGCTTAACTTAGGAAAAAATAGGAGAGTTAAAATAGTAGATAGGACATTACCTGAAATGTTTTCTAATAGAAGCAGCGTAAGGAGACTGGAGATAATATACTTTTGCTGGCTTTTAAAGGATATGGGCGTTGATTTTTTTGAGGTGGATTCCAATATCCTGGATTTAATAGGCAAGCTGCCTTCAGGACTTGACTTTTCATATCGTATCAAAAATGAAAAGGATGTAGATAGGTGTATTAAAAATAAAATAAATGAAGTTGTTGTACCTTTGGATTTTCTTAAAAGATACAATCTTCTTAATAATCTTAAAAGCCGCAATGTAAACATAGTACTTGAATATCAAATTGAAAGACTTAAGGAATTTGATGCGCTAAAATACTTGAAAGATTTTGACAGCTTCGGCTTTATAAAGGAAATAAGAATAACAGGTCTTAATACAGTTTCATCATTTCTCTGGGTTGATAAGGTTTTAGAGATAGAGCAACTTCTAAATGTAAGCATAAACGTGTGTCCAAAAAACAGGTATGCTGGCGCAACAGCCTTGTGTTTGGAAGCAATAATGAACAATATTTCTTCCATCACAGTTTCATTTTTAGGGTATGGAAAGGAATGGGGATTTGCAGCCCTGGAGGAAGTATTGATGGCAGTAAAAATCCTGGTAAAACCTGATATGAAGATGGATTTTAGTAATCTGCCCGAGATGACCAGATTTTTTTCCAGGATTACAGGAAATGACATACCTGAAAGTAAGGCAGTAGCAGGCAAGGGTATATTTAAATACCAATCGGGTATACATGCTGACGGTATTGAAAAAAATCCACTGACATATGAACCTTTTGACCCTTCTATTGTAGGACAGATAAGGAAGCTGACAATCGGAAAGCATTCAGGAAGGAGAGCAGTTCAGAAGAAGCTAAAGGAACTGGGTATAAAATGCAAGATCGAAGAGGCGGCAAATATTTTGGAACATATCAGGGAGAAGAGTTCGGAGTGTAAAAGAGACCTGTTTGACTATGAAGTAATAGATATTTATAAAAGCAGGTATTTGAGTGATTTACAGATTGAAGCAACTGTAATGTGACTATAAAAGAGGTGGCCATGATGGATATAAGAATTGTTGATACAACTCTTCGTGACGGAGAACAAAGATCAGGAATAGCACTTTGTCCCTCCGAAAAGGTTCAGATAGTAAAAATGCTGGATTGCCTTGGTATATACCAGATTGAAGTGGGTATACCTGCCATGGGGGGAGATGAGAAAAAGAGTATTCAAAAGATAATGGAGCTTGATACAAAAAGCAGAATATCTACCTGGAGCAGGATGAATATAAACGATATAAAGGAGTCTATCGAATGCAATCCCCATTTGATCCACATTTCCATTCCATCTTCAGACATACAGATAAGTCATAAACTGGGGAAAGACAGGGGCTATGTACTGGACAATATGAGAAAATGTATAGCATATGCAAAAGACAAAGGTTTTGAGGTAACAGTTGGCCTGGAAGATGCATCAAGAGCAGACCTGGATTTTCTTCTTGAATTGATAAAGGATGCTTATTCACAAGGTATCAAAAGAATCAGATATGCTGATACAGTAGGTATTTTATATAGGAAGAGAATATATGAAGATGTGCTGAAGATTAGAAGCCATATAAAAGAGTTAGACCTGGAAATACATGCTCATAATGATCTTGGAATGGCTGTGTCAAACTCTATAGCAGCCGTAAGAGGTGGTGCATGCTATGTAGACTGTACCATTGGTGGAATAGGAGAGAGAGCCGGAAATTGTGACTTTTTGAAATTTATCTCATCTGCTAAAGCAGTTCTCGGGCTATGCAGAGAGTATAATATAAAAGATATCGTGAAAACACAGAAAGGTATATTAAAGATAATAAGCAATGTTGCAGCTGTTTCTTAGACTTATTTAGAAAAAGTTTTGGAAAGTTTCGGGGATGAGTTAATATTTTACTTTAAATATGTTAAACTTATTTTAAAGATAATCAGCCTGAAAGATAAAGCTGGTTATCTTTAGTTTAATATATTTAGGTGATTCTATGGACTATGGATTTGTAAGAGTGGGTGCGGCTGTTCCCAAGCTTAGAGTAGCCGACTGTGCATATAATTCGGATCAAATTGTAAGCCTTATAAAAAAAGGTAATAGCAAAGGAATACAAATTTTGGTTTTTCCCGAGCTCTCCATAACTGCTTATACCTGCGGAGACTTGTTTCATCAGGATACTTTGCTTAAGGATGCACTAAGACAGCTAGGTAGAATTTTGGATGAGACCAGGGATACCGGTATTGTGTCTTTGATCGGTATACCTGTAAGTTTGGATAATCAGCTCTTTAACTGTGCTGCAGCAATACAGGGGGGAGTAATTCTTGGTATTGTTCCTAAGACTTATATACCCAATTACAGTGAGTTTTATGAAGAAAGATGGTTTGCTTCAGGTAAGAATGCCTTAAGCGACGTAGTTTACCTGTGTGGGCAGGAAGTTCCTTTCGGAGCAGATTTATTGTTTGAGGATAAAGAAAACAAGGAATTATGTTTTGGTATAGAAATATGTGAAGACTTATGGGTTCCGATACCTCCAAGTTCTTACCAGTCAATGGGAGGAGCAGCAATAATTTTTAACCTTTCAGCCAGCAATGAGATAATTGGAAAATATGAGTATAGAAAAGATCTTGTAAGACAGCAGTCTGCAAAATGTATAGCAGGATATGTTTATACTTCTTCCAATATAAACGAATCTACCACAGATGTAGTTTTTGGAGGGCATGCCTTAATTTCCGAGTATGGATCTATTCTCTGCGAATCACAAAGGTTTTCAGGGGATGAACAGCTCATATATTCAGAGATAGATTTACAGAAGTTAATAAATGACAGGCGTAAGAACACAAGCTTTATGGAATATGGTGCATTTAAGGAAAAGAGATTTAAAAAGGTGCGGTTCAAGTTAAAAGACACAGGAGTAATGAACATCAAAAGAGTGATAGCACCACACCCCTTTGTACCTTCAGATGCAGGAAGCAGGGATAAAAGGTGCAGCGAGATTTTTGCCATCCAGACATCTGCTCTTGCAAAAAGAGTGAGGCATACGGGAATGAAATATGCCGTTATTGGTATTTCCGGAGGCCTTGACTCTACTCTGGCGCTGCTGGTGACTACAAAAGCCTTTGATTCCCTTAATATGCCCAGAGAGAATATAATTGCAGTTACCATGCCTGGTTTTGGCACTACTGATGTGACTTATACAAATGCTCTTGATTTTATGAAGTCAATGAAGGTAAGTATAAGAGAAATTGATATAAAAACTGCTTGTCTGCAGCATTTTAAGGATATAGGGCATGACGCAGGCATACATGACGTGACCTATGAGAACGTTCAGGCCCGTGAACGTACCCAAATACTCATGGACATAGCCAATAAGGCTGGAGGTCTTGTCATTGGTACAGGTGATCTTTCGGAACTTGCTCTTGGATGGTGTACCTATAATGGAGACCATATGTCCATGTATTCGGTAAACTGTGGGATACCCAAGACCCTTGTAAAATTTTTGGTTAGATGGGTGGCTGATAATATGGTTGATGAAAAGTCAAAGGGAGTTTTGTATAAAATACTCGATACTCCCATATCCCCTGAACTTCTTCCACCTGGAGCAAAGGGTGAAATCAACCAAAAGACGGAAGATATTATAGGGCCTTATGAGCTTCATGATTTTTTTCTCTATCATATGCTAAGGTATGGTGCAAATCCGGAGAAGATACTGTTTTTGGCTGGAAAAGCTTTTTATGGTAAATATTCGGATGAAATAATAAGAAAATGGCTAAAGGTATTTTTAAAGAGATTTTTCAGTCAGCAGTTCAAACGGTCCTGCCTGCCTGACGGGCCAAAAGTGGGTACAATAAGTCTTTCTCCAAGAGGAGACTGGAGGATGCCCAGTGACGCCGAAGTTAGCTCATGGTTAAAGGAATTGGATTAGGAGAGAAGTTAATAAAACAAATTAAGGGGCCTTTAGCACAGGTCCTTTTTATTTGCTCTATTAACACAAAAACTTTAGAGCTTTAACCTACATCCTTAAATTTTGAATGTAAGAAATTGATATCTCTATAGGCAATATTTTCTTCTGTCTTTTTTCTTTCCTGGACTTTTCTAAGCTTTAAAACATGTAAAAATCTTAAGCCCAGCAAGGTTCCGGCAGACCCGGCTATTACACCTACCAGAAGTCCGATTAGTATTCCAAGAGCAAGTGACAAAATAATAGTAGTCATTTTTATTCACCATTTATCATTCGTATAATATTTAATAGTATTCCAGTTATTACTTTCCTTTTTTCGGCATTATACTCTAAAAAGTTTACAATATTTTGTATTTCTTTTCAAACTTTATTTTTTTTAAAAATACATATTTATGGATAATTCTCTTTAGATATGTAGGTTCTTGTCTGTTTTTTAGCTGATTATAAAGTTTTTATGAATCTGTTTTATATTTATGGTATATAAAGTAGAACACAGGACATTATATCTTTAAGATTTACAGATTCTGCAGATATTTGGTTACCATAATTTACTGTAAGAAAATTTAAAATTATGCTTGACATTTATTATTATCTGTCTTAAAATAGCTTTGTGCCTTTTTTAAGGAAGATATACGGTGGATATAGCTCAGTTGGTTAGAGCGCCAGATTGTGGCTCTGGAGGTCGTGGGTTCGACTCCCATTATTCACCCCATAAACGTTGGGATGTAGCCAAGTCGGTAAGGCACCAGACTTTGACTCTGGCATTTCGTTGGTTCGAGTCCAGCCATCCCAGCCATATGGGCCATTAGCTCAGTTGGCAGAGCACATGACTTTTAATCATGGTGTCCCGCGTTCGAGTCGCGGATGGCTCACCAAAAAGGTATGAAAACCGTTATGATCGCAGTGATCATAACGGTTTTCTTTATAGTGCTATCTTGCCTTTACCAGTATATTCCCGCCGCTAAGTGATTGGTTCAAAGCTTTGTAAACCGGCTCAACATCAGTGTTGTGTCCTTGCCAGATTTTTATGGTAAACTTATCCGGCTGGAGGCTGCCATTGTTATCGGTACAGTTTATCTGGAAGGTATAGTCTCCGGGAAGGCCCTGGATAGTCCCGACTCCCCGGAACTGGGCACTGGTTGAACTAATTATAAGCCAATCAATTCTTGTACTCTTAAATACAAGACCTCCATCACTATAGTTTAAACTTAAATTACCTGTTGACTGACTGTCCTTGTACCTGACTATAAATCCAAAGTATGAACGACCTATGTTCCCGTCAATGGGGTTGGTAACGTTAATCCATCCTCCGCCTGTTGCAAAGCCTCCATCCGGGTCATATACCGATACAATAACAGTGTCTTCATAGGGAGAATAATACCCATCATCTGATATTTTGATACTGACGGAATATACTCCTACGTCAAGCATTGCAGGTACCGAAGCATTTCCAAGGGAGTCGCACTGTGCCATATATGTCCCTACATCTATCATTGTTCCATTTGTGTCTTCCATCCTGACGGTAAAACTAATCTTTGCAAGGCTTAAGTCTCCAAAACTACCGTCACTGTCCTGGATTATCCTGGCTGATAAGTTGACAACACTGGAGTATTGAACCAGAAGCTGACCTGTATATGCAACAACGGCTTTTTCAGGATGGATTTCAAGTCTTGCTATTCCTTCAGAGGGTCTTAGATAGCTTAAATTGTCCTGTGCAAAATGCACGCTGACAGGGTATGTACCTTTGGCTAAATTATGGCTGAATGTAAATTGAGTACTGCCATCTACAGCTGTTATCCCTTTACCGGCAATGCTGTCGTTTATTTTAAATACTATTTCTTTATTTGGAACAGGACTTCCTTTTGATGTAAGTACTGCTTTTATTGTTCCCAGATCACTAAACTCACTTGGCAGAGCTGTTACTTCAATAATAGTGGATGAGTAAATGCTAAACCGTATTGTATTTACTGTAGTGTTTCCGGCATAATCCGCTGCAGTAACAGC
>JBMOLK010000076.1:0-17695 GCA_049325575.1 Bacillota bacterium
TTTGTCAAGAGACAGAAGCCTTCTACTTTTTAATTTTATCTATCTATATTAACATTACACTTACAGGCATAAAAAACCACATTACTAGTATCCGTTGGTCACTACACCAACAGGTCTGTTATATCAAACAACCCTATCAAATCAAACTTAAGCTAATAGAGTATCCTAATATTGGGCGGACTTCCTGTAGCCTCCGCTGCCTCTTTTTGACTCAAAGTTCTTTTTAAGATCATGAAGTTTTTCATCACTATCCTTCATAAACTTGGCAAGACGCTCTTCGAAGGAAAGGTTTCCTGCCTGGCCTCTATTCCAGTCTACTTCTTCCGGTCTGGTTGACTTTGCAGAAGGACTCTTAGGATCTTGTGCCTTTTTGATAGATAGGCTGATCTTCCCGTTCTTGTCTACCGAAATTATCTTAACTTTTACCATCTGGTGATCTTTTAGATGAGCTTTGATGTCTTTTACGTACTCTTCAGCAACTTCAGAGATATGAACCAAACCTGTCTGACCGTTTGAGAGTTGAACGAAAGCTCCAAAATTAGTGATTCCAGAAACTTTACCTTCAACAATTTTACCAACTTCAACGAGCATAAATTAATTAATCCTCCTGATTAAATAAAGTACTTAGATTATATAATATGATATTGACTTACGTCAAGTATCACTAATTATTACCGCTTTCACAAAAAATATAAGGAGGTCTCATAAAAACCGGTCAGTTGTTTGCATCCACAAACACTCTTTCACCATGCCGGACCATTCCCAGCTTTTCCCTTGCAATTTTTTCAATATATTCGTCAGAGCTTACTTCTTCCTTCTGTTTTACCAGCTTCTTGTTTAGCTCTTTTTCTTTTTCAATTTTAGCCTGTATTTGTTTTAACTCCACATGCTGGTTGTATATAATACCCTGTTGCTTTATCAGCACAAAACCCAAATACACTATGGCTACACCTAAAATAATTCTTAAACCCCAATTAGGCTTTTTTCTTTTGTTCATAAAGCTACTCTCCTCGTACTACACTGCTCATAATATTACCCTGACATGTACATCAAACAAAGTAATATATATTATAATACTTCTACGCGTTTTAGTAAAATCCTCCTGTATTAAATTTTTCTCCTAATATTTTTGAATATTCTTTTCCAAGCCTTGAATTTATCGAACTTGTTCCTGCTTACTCTTCTTACCTTTCCGGCGCCCTTTATCAATAGTTTACAGATAAATTTGGCCGGTATTCTAAGTATTTTATAAATTATCTTAAGGGGAAATAATATAATACTAAAAATAAAGACCGCAGCCTTATAAATTATCCCAATTATAAAAAGGAATACCTTCATGACAATTCTACTAAGAAGAAGAGCATAGAGAATAATCCCTAAAATAATACCCAGAATCAGATAACCCCTGATTTCCCCGTCGTTGCTTTGATAAACCACGGCAAACATAACCAGGGCTACAATTATCCAGTATATAAAATCCTCAAAATACACGATCAGGTTGCTGGATTTTATCGCCTTTCTTCTTATCCTGAAGATATCATATATAAATGCTATTATAGCGCCCCCGAGAACGCAGCTAAGAAAATCATATGCCTGATTGCCAACTGAAACCCACAAATTTTATCACTTATCCTCTATCTAAACATTTTTGCAAAGAATCCACCTTTTGATTTTCCATCTTTGTCACTGTATTCACAGCTTATTATATATCCTTCTATACTTAGCTCCGAATTGTCTATACTTAGCTTGTTAATGTGAAGGTCTTCCCCCCGGATAACCAAAAGGCCCAACTCGGTATCCACCACAACTGTTTCGTCGTTAAAGCTCTCTACGTCAAGAACACCTGATATACTAAGCTTCTCTCTATTCTCAAGTATAAGGTTCTGGACGCCGGATTTTGCTACCTTTTTATCTTCAATCATCTTTTATCCCTCCAGTTTTATGTTACACTTATAAATATTTATGCATGTACAATATCAAAAATGCCTATTATCAGAACAATTTCAAAAAAGTTGTCCCTAAATAGAAAAAGGCCCCGCGTAAAGAAGCCTTTGGAATACTATTTAGATTGATTTATATTATTTAGAATTATAGCAGCCTCTAAGCAGCCTTTGATTTAATCCTTCTACTAAGAAATATTTTGAGAACTATTAGCAGCAAAACAATAAAGACTACAACCCATGCTACCCGGTTTAATATGCTGGGACCCGTTGAATAAATCTCAAAATACAAGTCCTCTTCCGGCAGTCCATCACTATGTAGATAGTATGTTTTACCAAGTAAATTTTCACTTGTTAAATCAAATTTCATATTAGGATTCAGATTATAATTTTGAGGAAGGTCTATGTATATGCTTAAGTCTTTAAAATCGGCCCAATACTTCGCAGGCTGCAGGTAATAGATAAAAGAGTCAATTCTCTTTTCTGTTCTATCAAAACCTCCGTATTGAGTGTAGGTTACATTTAGGGTTGAAGTTGACTGCGGCTTAAAATTTATCCTAAAAATTATTGTATCAGGTAACCTTAAGTCATCCTGCCGCAAAAACTTACTATTATTAACTTTAAAAGTTCCAAAGTACACTGGACTTTGTTTTTTGGAATAACTAACAGGGCTATTATTAAACGATACTCTCATATTTTTCACTTCTCCACTTGGAGAATCATATGGAAATACAACATCTAATTCAATGTCTTTATTACTAGTGTTCTCCATTATATATTCAACGGAGACATCCATAGTCTTATAATACCATCCATCATTTTTTAATCCACTGAACTTTAATATTTCTTTCTTAATTTTAATATTCGGTTCATTATATGGCTGTATATTACCACCGCTATGAGGTCTCACTTTACTTGGTGCCCCATTGGCATATATTTCAACTGTACTTCCGAAGATTACGTATATAAATAGAAATATAGCTATCACATATTTATTCACTTTAAATATTGCAAGACTCCTTTTCCTTATTATATTAATTGAGCTTATAATAACTATATTTTTCTATACCAAGATATCAAAATGAAAACAAACAGGAAACTATTTACAGCATACGACAAAATATATTATAATTTCCCTATAAACTTATATTTTTTATTTTATAACAACATATATAATAACACAACAAAAATTGATAAGTTTAAGTTTATTTGGGGGAAGTTAGGTATACATCTTGTAATTAAAGCTATACGATTTGATCTATATATATGGAATCACTTTTTTTAAATTATGTTCTAATAGACCTTTAAAGTTATAATAAAGTATCACTTATACATAACATTTAACTGGAAAGCAAGTAATTTATTTAATATTTGGGGCGAAATTCAAGTGTTTGTTTCGATCGTTATTTGTTTCTAATTATGACCTAATAAGTGAGACAAACTTAAAAAGTACCTTTAATGGAAAAATATTATAAACAGGTTTTAGAGAATGTTAACGAAGCGAAGGATAATACGAATCACCGTTTCCTAACAAAGTGAGTTTGATTGGCGCCAGGGTAAATTAACATTCTCTTATCCTTGAAACTAAAAACTTACTTTCTACATAAAACCATTGTTCTCCATCATAATTTTAATCTGACTTAATTACCGGAGGGTTGATTTTAATGCAAAAAGATGATACCAACAGTCGCCTTACTGTTTTAATCTTTACAAGTGTTTTTATCATACTGAGTATAAATAATACATCATTTGCAAATTCAGCTTACGCAGGCCACTTGAATATTTACGTAAAGAATGCACCAAGTGGCTATATTTTAGACATTTTGATAAAACAGGATTTGCGATTGAATAATGAAAAAGGCTTTGAGAAAATCAAAAATTCTCCACTTTATAATTACGATAAAGATGGATGGTGCTCCGCTGCCAAATGGAGTGAAAGGTTATTTCCCGATAATAAGGATTTGACTGGAAACTTTCACTGGAAAACAGGCCTTAGAATTCATAAATATAAACATCGTGTTTTGCCGAATTCAATTAAAATAGCATTACAACTTCCAGATAATACCCTAAAGATAAGCAAAGAAATAAAAATTAAGAGTTTGACTACAGATCTCCTTTTTGATGCTTCAACAGCAGGTATAACTGTTTTAGAGGCCCCTGAAATACTTTTATTTGACCACAATATTTATTCAATTATAGTAGCTGTTGCTATGTGCCTGCTATTAACACTTCTAATAGAGGGAGCATGGGCATTAGTATTTTTGGGGAAGAAGGGCTTTTGGTCCATACCTGTTAATGTCATTACTCAGGTTATCATGCATTCAGTTTTGATAACTATGTTTTATGGTGGAATGCGGTCAGAAATGGGACGTTTTACATTTGTATTTGAAGTTATAGTGCCTTTTGTAGAAGCTTTCTTATACAAAGCTTTTCTAAAGGACAATTTCAGTACTAAAAAGCTTATAGTAATGAGTATTCTGGCAAACATATCTTCTTTTTACGTGGGAATTGCAATAGGAATTTAATTTGGAGGTTGGTTGTTATGATATTTACAATAATAATAGTTGTTTTTTTCTCTAGTGTGATATTCTATATATTCACTAAAACAATGATTAAGAGATTCAGAAATAATGAGTCTATGCGTTTTATTCCACTCGCCATAGTATTCTCATTACTTTGTAATATTATAGTATATTTATTATACGATATGAATATGAATCATATCTACCCAGGATTAATTATCCCTATAATTTTTTCTAGTTTTATCATTCTCTTTGGTGCAATAATTGGTATCATATTAGCTTTACTGATTAATAATACTTACTAAACTTAAAAGATACCCTCCTTATTCCAGATAGGGTATCTTTCTACTTCCACACTACTTTATCGTATACATCTCTTTTGATTCCGCCTTTGAGACATGCTCACTTACAGATACAACCTCAACTCTAGTGGTATTGTTACCAAATTGTATTTCTATGATATCTCCCACCTTGACTTCCGAGCCGGGCTTTGCCACCTTGTCATTTATCTTTACCCTGCCCTGTTCACAGGCCTCATTGGCTAATGTACGCCTCTTTATAAGTCTTGATACTTTTAAGTACTTGTCAATTCTCATTCTTACCAGCCCCCCATATATAAAAAGGCTTCACATATGGAAGCCTTGAAAGTTCAATTTAGCTTATTTATTTACTAAGTCCTTTAATCCTTTTCCAACCTTAAAGATCGGAGCTTTTGTAGCAGGAATTGTTATTTCCTCTTTTGTCTGAGGGTTTCTTCCCTTTCTTTCAGCTCTTTCTCTTACTTCAAATGAACCGAAGCCCACTAATTGAACTTTATCATTTTTTGAAAGTGCTTCCTCTACGCTTTCGATAAAAGAGTTAAGCGCCTTTTCAGCATCCTTCTTTGATAGACCGCTTTTTTCCGCCATACTTGATACTAATTCTGTCTTATTCATTTACACAATCCTCCTAATTTTTTTATATTGGCTTTGTTTTAGAAACTTATGTTTCTTTTATAAGAATTAAAACTAAATATATTGCTCCATAAAACACAAGGTATCTTTATTCGCTGAAAATCTCAAAACTCCTCCTTTCTTTCTATAGTTTAAGTAAATTTTCCTTTAAATATGTGTTTTTGCTTTATTCCATAGTTCATCCATCTCCTTAAGTGTCATCTGCGAAAGCTCCCTTCCATTTTTTGCGCTCTCCTTTTCAATAAATTCAAACCTTTTGATAAATTTATTTATTGATCCGGTTAAAGCCAACTCGGGCTGCACTTTTAAGAATCTAGATAAATTTACTATGGAAAATAATACATCTCCCATTTCATCATTTATTCTTGCCACATCTTTACTTTTATATACATCTTTTAACTCATCTATTTCTTCAATTACCTTTGAAAACACATCTTCGACATTATCCCAATCAAAACCCACCTGGGATGCCTTCTGTTGAACCTTAAAGCTTCTCATTAGAGCCGGAAGGTTTGAAGGTACATCCTTTAGTACATCTGTCTGGCTTTTAATTCCCTTTTCCTTCTTCTTTATTTCCTCCCAGTTGGTTACAACATCATCTGCCGTATCTGCTTTATCTTCGCCGAAAACATGAGTATGCCTAAGAACCATTTTCCTGCAGATTCCGGATACGACATCTTCCATAGTGAACTCATTTTCCTCTGCTGCTATCTGTGCATGAAAGACAATTTGCAGCAGAAGGTCACCCAACTCTTCGCAAAGCCTTTTTTTATCGTTTAGATCTATTACCTCCAAAACTTCATAGGTTTCTTCAATAAGATACCTTTTAAGGCTTTCATGGGTTTGTTCCCTATCCCATGGACACCCGTTTTCACTTCTTAAAAGTTTCATAATATCAACCAGATCGGAAAAAGAATATTTATCTTTTAGCATAGTATCAGCTCCTTGGTAGTACTTGGTTGCCTACATTATACCAGATACGTCAAAGTATTTACATAGGCAGCGCATCATTAATTACCATTTTTTTATTACATGAATATTATGTAATACTAAACATTTTGGAGGTAAAAACATGTTTTATTATATGTGCCCGTTTTTAGACCGGGCAACCTATAAAATAGTAATAAATACAGCGGCAAGAACCCTCACACTATACAAAAACGGTAAATGGTTTAAATCCTACCCTGTTGCTGTGGGTAAAAAAGCTACACCTACTCCCAAAGGAACCTTTAAGATAAAAAACAAGGCTGTAAACCCCGGAGGCCCCTTTGGTGCCAGGTGGATGGGTCTAACTGCCCCCGGAGGCAGCTATGGAATCCACGGCACAAACAACCCTTCATCTATAGGTAAAGCCGTATCCAATGGCTGCGTAAGAATGTACAACAAAGATGTTATAGAGCTTTTTAACCTTGTACCTGTAGGTACCACTGTACAAATAGTATAAGCAGTAAATAAACTAAAAAATAACAGGTAATCCTTTAGGCTACCTGTTATTTTTTATGGAGCAAAGTCATATTCATATTTGCTAAATTACTGTTCCATCTGCTTTCCTAAAAAGCCAGCAGCTGTCTGAGCAAGTTTTGCTTCTACTTCTCCCATCCGAACATTAGGATCTGTTGATAAAAATATAACTGCACCTATAGGGTCACCTTCTGAAATAATTGGAGTTACTACTTGTGAAGAATACTTCTTATCTCCGGCATCATCAGCCAATATGCTGATTGGCTTTTCTTCTGGAGCTTTTACAACGAGTGTAGTCTTTTCTTCTATAACTCTTTCAATTTCCGGACTTAAAGACTTCTCAAGAAACTCTTTTTTTGATGCTCCAGAAACTGCTATTATTGTATCTCTATCTGAAATACATGTTATATGACCACTTGTTTTGTGTAAGGATTCTGCATATTGAGCGGCGAAATCACTTAATTCACCGATTGGTGAATACTTCTTTAATATAACTTCTCCTTCTCTATCAGTAAATATTTCGAGAGGGTCACCTTCTCTAATTCTTAAAGTCCTTCTTATTTCTTTTGGAATAACTACTCTTCCCAAGTCATCTATCCTTCTGACTATTCCGGTCGCCTTCAATTTATTTTACCTCCTTTTCTTGATTAATTGATAGTACAGTTTTATTATTAATTATTTATTGGAGTTTTATACATTATAGGTGAATTATGATAACTCAAAAAATCGGTAACAAAAAAAGACCGGCAAGGCCAGTCTTTTCTGCATATTAATGTATTTATTAAACTTTTACACTGTCTAAAGCAAATTTATTCTCAACCAGATTATACTGTGATTCTTTTGTCCATTGTTCCAATATTTTTTGATACTTTTCCGAAGTTATTGAATTTTTTACTTTGTCTTTTACATCATTATATGAAGTTCTCTTCTCCAGCTTTACAACATGATATCCAAACTCCGACTGTACAACGCTTAGAGTTCCAACTTTTTCCTTCATTGCCCAATCTTTTATCTCGGGAATTCCCCTGGTATAATCCATTTCGATTATACCGCCGTTATCTTTGGCAGTTGGGTCTGCAGACAGTTCTTTTGCTAAAGCTTCGATATCCCCGCCATTATTAATCTTCTCAAGGGTTTCCTTTGACTTATCGTCTGCTTTCTTTTGTTCATCATTTGACAAAGGCTCTCCTGTCTGAAGATTTTTGGTTGGAAACAGTATGTGTCTTACGGTTACCTTATCAAACTTATTACTGTTTTTGTCATATTCAGCCTTCATATCTTCTTCTGTAACACTGATACCTTTTTGTTCTTCCTGTACAAACTTGTAAACCAGCATAAGGTCTTTTAAGACTTCCTTATACTGCTTGAAGCTTATATTGTATATCTTCTTAAATTCCTTTTCTGCTTCCGGCTTTCCCTGGAATTTGGCGGACATTTCACCTATTAAACTATCTATGGAATCTTCTACATTTTTCATATCCTTATCATTTAAAAACAATTTCTTTTCTCTTGCCTTTATAAGTTGAATCTTAAATTCCTTAGCGCTGTCAAGAGCCCTCTGCTTTGCTACCGCCCTTGCATCATTTCCTTCTACCTTTGAGTTCCAAAATGCTTCCCTTGACGCTTCATCTGTAAGATTTGCATCACTTTCCATCTGGAGCTTTACAGAACCAAGAAAGAAACTGTACTCATTCCTCGTAATCTTCTCTCCCGCTACAGTACCAACGTAACTCGTGGCACTTGCGTAATAAATATAGCCTCCTATCGCCAAGACAACCAGCAGAATTACTGCCGCAGAAATAACCATCTTCTTGTTCTTTAACACACTATCTCCTCACATTCTCTAAGATAATCCACTTGAAATTATTTCGTAACATAATAATCCCAGCTATAAATATTATAATAAATTGTAAACACTACTGCAATTTTTTAATGTTCTGTAACAAAATCTTAATATTTTCTAACAATTCCTGCCTTTTTACTCCGGTTATCTTAAATGTGATGTAAGGCTTGCTGCTGGCTGTAAACAGAAGCTTACGCCTGTACTGGTCCATCAGCTTTCCCAGCACTTCAAAGTTTATACTTCTGTTCTCCATAAACTGTAATATTATATTATCATTTTTCTCCTGTATGGATGAAAACCCGCAGGACTTGGCTAGTGATTTCATGTAAGCAATCATAATCAGGTTTCTCACCGGAATGGGTATTTCACCGTAGCGGTCCATGAGTTCATCCTCTACATCAAGAACATCCTGCTCGTCATGAATAGATGCTATCTTCTTATACATCTCTATCTTCTGGTTCTCGCTGCTTATATAATCATTATCTATATATGCGCTGATATTGATATCTATGGAAATTTCCATATCTTCTTCTTGTGACGGTATGCCTCTTAGTTCATTGACTGCCTCCGAAAGAAGCTTGCAGTACATGTCGTAACCCACTGAATCAATATGCCCATGCTGCTGGGGGCCCAACAGATTTCCTGCTCCCCTTATCTGTAAATCCCTCATGGCTATCTTAAAGCCTGAACCAAACTCGGTAAACTCCTTTATAGCCTGAAGTCTTTTTTCTGCAATTTCTGAAAGAACCTTATCCTTTTTGTAGGTTATATAAGCATATGCAAGCCTGTTTGAACGCCCTACCCTTCCCCGGAGCTGATAAAGCTGTGCAAGTCCCATTTTGTCTGCATCTTCAACTATTATTGTATTTACGTTTGGCATATCAAGCCCCGATTCTATTATGGTGGTACAAACCAGTACATCAAATTCTCCGTTAATAAACTGAAACATGATATTCTCAAGCTCGGTTTCGTTCATCTGTCCATGGGCAACTGCAACCCTGGCATCAGGAACCAGGTTCTTTATTTCGGAGGCCTTTATATTTATGGACCGGACTCTGTTATATAGATAAAACACCTGACCATTACGGCTTAGCTCCCTGCTGATAGCCTCTCTAATAACCTCCGGGTTGTGCTCCATGACATAGGTCTGTACAGGGTACCTTTCCTCAGGAGGGTCTTCAATTGTACTGATATCCCTTATTCCTACCATAGACATGTGAAGGGTCCTGGGGATAGGTGTAGCTGTAAGGGTCAGTACATCTATATTGGCCTTCATATTCTTGATTCTTTCTTTATGCATTACTCCAAACCGCTGCTCTTCGTCTATTACCAGAAGTCCCAGTTCCTTAAATTTGATATCCTTCTGAATAAGCCTGTGGGTGCCAATAAGAACATCAACAACTCCCGACTTGACATCCTTCAATATCCTCTTTTGCTCTGATTGGGTCCTGAACCGGCTGATTACATCAACGGTAACAGGAAAGTCCTTCATCCTTTCCTTAAAGTTGTTGTACTGCTGTTGTGCCAAAACAGTTGTAGGAACCAGGTATGCTACCTGCTTTCCCTCCATAACTGCTTTAAAAACAGCCCTCATGGCAACCTCTGTCTTACCATATCCCACATCGCCGCAAAGAAGTCTATCCATGGGCTTGGTAGATTCCATATCCTTCTTTATTTCTTCTATGCATTTTAACTGGTCGTCAGTTTCCTGATATGGAAACAGCTCTTCAAACTGTTTCTGCCACACTGTATCCTTTGGGTAGGCATGGCCTTCTAGAGATTCCCTCTGTGCATAAAGCCTGATAAGCTCCTCTGCCAGTTCCTTCAATGACTCTTTCGCCTTCGCCTTGGTTTTTATCCATTCTGTTCCTCCAAGCCTGCTAAGCTTGGGTGATTTACCCTCGGATCCTATATACTTTTGAATGAGGTCAAGCTGATTTGTAGGAACATAGAGGAAATCTCCCTCATGGTATTGAATCTTTAGATAATCTTTCTTTATATTCTCTACTACAAGCTGCTCAATACCTACGTATTTCCCTATTCCATGAAGCTGGTGGACAACATGGTCCCCTACATTGAGTTCCGTAAAAACACTTATCTTTTGTCCTTTATTTTTATTTGCCGCGATTCTCTTAAGCTTTTTATCCTGTCCAAAAAGCTCCTTCCCGCTCACTACTACAAAGCCTATGTTCTGGTATTCAAAGCCCCTGTTGAGACTTCCATGGGTTATAACTACCTGACCGGGTAAAATTTCCTCTTTAAGCTCTTCCATATAGTGTGTTTCCATACCCTCAGACCTTAAAGTCTCAGCCAGCATCTGTCCACGACTTCTTGTGCCGGGTAATATAACCACCCTTGCATTGTTTTTCTTCCAGTGCTTTATATCTTCTTTTAGTAGCTCCAGGTGTCCCTGATATGAATTTAGAAGCTTAGAGACTATGCCGATTCTTCTGCTTCTATTTATGTGTTCTTCATCTGCAGCCAGGGTATTAAAAAATACAGTTTTACCGCTGCTTAGTTTACTCCAAATAAAGTCTAAGTCAAAATAGATATTAAAGCTTCCGGGAAGTAAATGTCCTTTTTCCAGAAGGCCTTTACACATTTCATTATTTTCCAGCATAAGATTTTCAAGCCTTTGTTCTACCCTTTTAGGTTCGTCAACAAACACCAGAATGCTATCTTCTATAAAATCTGTAATTAGTGCGGGTTTATCAATAACATAAGGAATATACCTGTCCATCCCCGGAAAGTAATACTCCTGCCGGAACCTTTCCATATCCGATTTGATCTTGGCCTCCAGCTTTTCAATATAGCTATCAATGCTCTTACCTTTGACGCTTCTGATGTGTTCTCTAAGGTCCTCCGATATCCTGTTTAATATACTGTCTCTTCGATCAGGATAATATATTAGCTCTCTAGCAGGCAGTATGGTCACATCCTGTACTTTCTCAATGGATCTTTGGGACAGTATGTCAAAACTTCTTATAGAGTCTACCTCATCGTCAAAAAGCTCTATACGCGCAGCTGCATTAATGTTTACAGGGAAAATATCAATTATTCCCCCTCTTACTGCAAACTGCCCCTTTCCTTCAACTGTAGTGACTCTTTCATAGCCTATAGAAACAAGCTTGGCTGTAACAAGGTTAAGGTCTATCCTTTCTCCCGGCGAAAACGTAAGAATGCTGTTAGTAAAAAGTTCCTTATCTATAAGCTTGTGGCTTAGTGCTTCGGCTCCCGTTACCAAGAACTTATAATCCCCCCTGATAATCCTGTGGAGGGTATTTATCCTTTCATAAACCGAATCATAACTTTTTGCCTCTACATCATGCAGCATAATCTCCTTGGCCGAAAAAAACAGAACGTCTTTCCCAAAAAATAAGGAGAAGTCCTCGTATATTTTCCTTGCCTGCATCTCGTTATATGCAACAAAAATCCCTTTAAGCCCTGAATGTCTGCAAAGCGCATATGCCATATGAGCCTTTTGAGACTCAGAAGGTCCTATGGCAGTAACAGGCATAGCCCCTTTTTTGATGCATTCAAGGATATCGGTATATTCTTTTATCTCTATAAGTGGATCAATCAAATATTCCTTTTCCTTCAAGATGTTCATATTGATTTAACCACACCTTCTATTTGTTATATTTATTCATTGCCTGGTCTATTCCTGATTTTATTATGGTTTCAACAGCATCTGCTGCATTGGATATGGTTTCTTCAACCGTCTTTCTTTCCTCGCCCGTAAACCTGCTAAGAACGAAATTTGCAAGATCCCAACCTGCCGGCGGTTTATCCACACCTATTCTTACCCTTGGGAACTCATCAGATTGTATCTGATATATGACAGATCTCATACCGTTATGGGTTCCGGCACTCCCTTTTGGCCTTAACCTAAGCTTTCCAACGGGCAGGTCTATATCATCATATATTATTATAATGTTTTTTACGGAAACTTTATACCATTCGAGTATTTCCCGGACACTTTCCCCGCTTAGATTCATAAAAGTCTGAGGTTTGACCAGCATTACCCTTTTACCACCAATGGTGCCATCACCCGAAAGTGCCTTATGCTTTAATTTTGTCAGCCTTATACCATGCCTCACTGATAGAAGGTCAATAGTATCAAAGCCCACATTATGTCTTGTATTATCATACTTTGTTCCTGGATTTCCAAGCCCGACAACTATATATAAATCTTCCACGCCTTTCACCATACTTTCACTCTTTATTAATCGTTTATATAACAGACCTGTTTCACAGCCTGTATAATTTAAAATAATTGCCTCCCTAAGATTGCTTTAAGGAGGCACTTTCATGTAACCGTAAAAACAGGAACTTGTCCAAAAACACTGCTATTTATAAGTTTACATTATTCCTGCTGTGTAAACAACGTGCTTATGGAAATATCTCCATATATCCTTTCAATAGCTTCTGCAAATACTGTAGCCACCGAAAGTGAAGTTATTTTACCAATTTTCTTACCTTCATCAAGCGGAATGGTATTTAGCGTAACAAGCTCTTTCATTTCAGACTTATCTATTCTTTCTATGGCAGGTCCCGATAAAACACCATGAGTACAGCATGCATATACTTCCTTTGCCCCGATTTCCACTAACGCATTAACAGCGTTAACAATTGTTCCTCCCGTATCTATAAGATCATCAACCAATATAACCTTTTTATCGTTTACATCACCGATTATATTCATTATTTCAGATACATTTGCCTTTGGTCTTCTCTTATCAATTATAGCCAATGGGACATCCAATCTTTCTGCAAATTTTCTTGACCTTGATACACTCCCAACATCCGGAGATACTACAACCACATCACTTGTATCTTCAAACTTTTCTTTAAAATAGTTTGCCAAAATAGGCACTCCCAACAGGTGATCAAGCGGAATATCAAAAAATCCCTGAAGCTGCGGAGCGTGCAAATCCATTGTTAATACCCTGTCAGCTCCTGCCGTAGTCAACAAATTCGCTACAAGCTTTGCGGAAATAGGATCTCTGGCTTTAGCTTTTCTATCCTGCCTTGCATACCCGTAATAAGGTATAACAGCAGTTATCCTTCCTGCTGATGCTCTTCTTAATGCGTCTATTATAATTAAAAGCTCAACAAGGTTGTCATTTACGGGCGGACATGTAGATTGAATTATAAATACGTCCGAACCCCTTACAACTTCATTGATGTTTATCGCACATTCACCATCACTGAATTTTCCTACGGTAGCCAGTCCAAGCGGAAGACCTATTTTCTCAGCAATTTCTGCAGCCAGTTCCCTGTTGGAGTTACCTGCAAATATTTTGATATCCTTACCATGTAAATTCATCTTATGTTCCCCTTCTTTTTATTTATATAATTTTAATTTTAAATCTTATATAATTTCATTGACTAATAATTTGTTATGCTTATAAACACTAATCCTTTTTTAGTATTCCTTTTTTAGTTACCCAATTTTCCTTTATAACCTGCCTGTTTCTTGCAATAGCAAGAGCATTTTCCGGTACTTCCTCCGTGATGGTAGAACCGGCAGCAACATATGCACTGTTTTTAACTTCAACAGGTGAAATAAGGTTTACATTGCAGCCCACAAACGCATTGTCACCTACTATGGTCTTGTTTTTTTTCTGACCGTCATAGTTCACTACTACTACACCGCATCCAAGGTTAACATTCTTACCAATCTCTGCATCTCCAACATAAGTAAGGTGGGATATCTTTGTTTTATCCCCTATCACAGATTTTTTTACTTCAACAAAATCTCCGATTTTTACCTTTTTACCTATTACACTTCCAGGCCTTACATACGCAAAAGGTCCTACCTTTGTCTCATCGTCTATGGAGCTTTCCAATATAACCGAATTTTTGACTTCAACCTTGTCAGCTATCTTACAGTTCACCACTCTGGAGCCGGGTCCTATTATACAGTCCTCTCCTATTTCTGTTTTACCCTCGATAACAGTTGAAGGATATATTACCGTATCAATGCCTATTTTAACTCCCTGATCAATATATGTGGAGCCTGGGTCAATTATTGTTACTCCATCTGCCATAAGCCTGTTAAGAATTCTTTTTCTGGTAATTTCAGAAGCCTTGGAAAGCTGAATCCGGTCATTTATTCCAAGTATCTCATTATGATCCGTAACCTTGACTGCTCCTACCTTCATTCCCTTGTTAATTAGTATTTCTATAGTATCAGTAAGGTAGTATTCACCCTGACTGTTCTTGTTGTCAAGTTCTTTTAAAGCACTTCTTAAATCTCTTATATTAAAGCAGTACATACCGGAGTTGATCTCAACAATTTCCCTTTCTTCCGGTGTAGTGTCTCTATGCTCAACGATCTTTAAAACATTATCGTCTTTATTTCTTACTATTCTACCGTAACCGGTAGGATCATCCATATCCGCCGTAATTATTGTTGCTGAATTTTTGTTTTTCTTATGAAAATCAATTGTATCTGAAATGGTTTCTGAAGAAATCAGGGGGGTATCACCACATAATACCATAACATATCCGTCTTTATTGCTTAGGAATTCTTCGGCCTGCATCACCGCATGCCCGGTGCCCAACTGCTCCTCCTGAAGAGCATAAAAAGCTTTGTCTCCCATATGTTTCTTAACATCTTCAGCTTTGTGGCCTACAACAAGAACCACTTCGTTTACTCCTGCATCCTTTACCGATTGATAAACCCATTCTACCAAAGGCATACCGCAAACTTCATGTAAAACCTTTGCTTTTTTGGACTTCATCCTCTTTCCCTCACCAGCGGCAAGAATTACTGCCATCAAGTGCTCCATTTAATATTTCCTCCTTTAAATACACCCATTCATTAATTAGATTTATAATGTAACAATTGCAAAACTTTTTATGTTAACCAAATTCTGCTCCAACATAATAATAAGGCCCTTTACTTACACTTCTAAAGCCTAAATAACGTTCGTAATATTAATATGCTAAAAAAACAGTTTTAAAGCCAAATATATTTTCTCACTTTTTTTTAAACTTTTCAACATCAAAAAAAGAAAAGTAGGTACAAAATAAAAAATCGTCAAAAACATGCACTAACGTTAAGCACTCCTTAAGTATAGTGTGTAGTCAATAACACACTATACTTACAACCTAAAGAATGCCTTCGCAAACCCCAAAATACACTCTCCCTTTTGTCGCAGCATATACGTTACCGTATGTATGCCGTCAACCGCTGCGGCAAGAAACAATGTGGGGTATATTAATGCAATGCTTTTCACGACCTGTATAAAGACTTAAATAATCTAGTATTATGGTATTTTAAAACAGTTTTATTCTTCAGTTTCTATAGCATCACCATTTGCAGAAATGGATTCGTACTTGCCAAGAATAGCATCCTGTATCTTGCTCCTGGTTTCTGCATTTATAGGATGGGCAATATCTCTGAATTCACCGTCCGGAGCCTTTCTGCTCGGCATTGCGATGAATAGTCCGTTCTGGCTTTCAATAACCTTAATATCATGAACAACAAATTCATTGTCAAAGGTTACAGAAACAACTGCCTTCATTTTACCCTCTGAATCGATTTTTCTGATACGAACATCGGTAATTTCCATAAGATGTTACCACCTTCCGTAAAAATGTGTATTCATCGTGTACTATTATATATTCGGCATTTTTTTTGATTTTCCTTCTTATTTTTGTGTTATTTTAAATTTTTCTTAAAAAACTTCACCTAATACAATCTTTTTATAGGATTTCTCTTTCTCGATATATTATTCATATCTTAATAAGATATTTAAGCATAAAAGCCAAAAGGCATATTATTCCCAATCTTTACTTGGACTTATATCTATAAATCTGTCTTCCTGATTAACAATGTTTAATGTTATAAGTGATACATAATCTTCCACCAGTTTTCTTGAAGGTTCCGATGTCTCTATGACAACACCAATTGCCGTAACCTCACATTCAAACTCTTTTGCCAGCTCAATTATCCCTTTAGCTGTTCCTCCGCCCTTCATAAAATCATCTATGAAAAGAAGTCTTGAATACCTTTTTAGAGCTCTCATTGAAAGGACCATGGTTTGTATATTCTTTGAGGAACCTGACACATAATTTATATTTACTGACGGTCCATCAGTAGCTTCACTGTTATGCCTTGCTATGACCAGGGGAACATTAAGCTGCCTGGCTGTAGCAAAAGCAAGAGGTATTCCTTTAGTTTCAACTGTAACAACACAATCTATTCCCTTTTGAAAAAAGTGCCCGGCAAATATATACCCCAAGTCTGAAACCTTACGAGGATCATAAATTATATCCTGCATATAAAGATAGCCTCCCGGCAGGATTCTTTGAGGGTTTGACAATTCATGGCATATTGAGTTTAAAATTCCCTTAATCTTTTCCCTGCTATAACCAGGAATAAATCTCACTCCGCCTAAAGAACCCGGAATACTTTCTATAGACCCCAACTCAAACTTACTTAGTAAATTTTGTACTATGTCTATATCTTCACTTACGGTTGACTTTGCCGATCCAAATGTGTCTGCAAAATTGCCAAGAGTAAATGTCTCTCCTGGAAAATCACATAAGGTTTTCAACAAAACCGCTATCCGCTCATTTCTATGAAACTTTTCCATTATATCCCTCCGGGTTCATTTTTTATGAAATAAATTATATTTTAAGATTATACTATAGTTTACCGAATATTTTAAGCTTTTTTGAATAAATTGTTCAGTTTTTAAAATTTTAAGCTTATAATATTCATATGTTTACCTTTACAGTTGGCTATCTCTAGTGTCTTATAACACATAAAAGCAAATATTATAAAACAATATGCTGCTAAGCACTAGCTTGTACAGAATAAATTTACGTTTAATACTTATATTTGTGTAAAAAATTTCATATAATAGTAATTGAATATTTTATTAATTTAGAGTGGTCAACTATTATTATATAAAACTATATAGTATTAATACCTTAAATTATATTTCATACATTAGCGAA
>JBMOLK010000077.1:0-2142 GCA_049325575.1 Bacillota bacterium
TTATATCGTAATTCGATATCGTAGCCCGATTTATTTATATTATAAATAATTGTTATTTTATTATTATATAACAGTTTCTTTGAAAATGTAAGCATTTCTTGTGCCTAAAGGGAGGGTGAAATTGATGTTGCCTATATTTTTCTTTGGATTAATTATATTTGGTTTCTTTTTGATAATAAGCTCTTTTTTTACTTTGACCCTGGATAAGAGCTTGATAGAACTACCATCATTATTTATGCGAGCTAGAAAAAATCCAGACTCAAAATCCAAGTATAAGTTTTATACTCAGTTTCTTTGGGGGATAATACTTATGCTATATGGTGTTGTTTTGTTAAAGATAGGAGTATCAAATTTTTCTGTACATTTGTTGGTTGCAGTAATTATGTATGTGATAATTGATGCATTAGGATATCTTAAGTGTATAGGATAATGACTCTTTACATACATTTATAAGCATAAACCATGCAAAAAATAGACTTATCCTATTTTAGCACAGGGCTATGAAGTTTTTATGAAGAATAAGATAATGACCTCAAGCTTTTGCAGCCCTTGAGGTCATTATCTTTAGTATTACTTACCACCATTTAGGGTTATTATTTATCCAGTTTATCAATGCATCATACTTTGGCGTAGAAGTCTGATCCTGGTGCTCAAGTACACCCCACATACCCCATTTACCCGGACTGTATATATCCGAGAAGTTTATGAACAGCTTACCTCCTTCTTGTTTCCATACATCCAGATACTTGGTGTAAAGTGTACCCATGTATGGGTCGCGGTTTGCCTCAGTGTAAAGTGGAATAAATTCAGTTTGTCCATATGGTGACAGATGCTGACCTCCTTCATAGGATATAAGGTCAAGTTTCACGCCACGATCATTATTGCCGCGTTCATCTATAAGTTTTTTATGGTTTCTTATATAAGTTGTTACTTTTCCCAGAATATTGGATTCACAGTCTGCAAGCACAGTAGAAACCGATGTTGTTGGAGAGTAGTAAGCAAAGTTATCTGTACCGCCATATCCATGACTGAAGTATGGTGCTATAGCAATTGCATCGGCATGAGTATATACCTTGGACCCGTCTGGCAGTGTATAATCCATCACATATCTTGCCTGTGCCGCGTTGCCATACCCTGCCTGAGCACCTAAGACTCTCACAAGTCTGGTTGAAGACTCGCTTCCGAATACTTCTTCCCACAAATGGAACATACGAACTGACATTTTCCCATAATACTGGAAGGCATTGATTCCTTCCGCCTCACCCTGTCTTGCACACCATGTAGCCTGTTTGAACTGCCAGTTCCAGCACTCATTAGAGAATTCAATATATATTTTAAGGTTTGGATTTAAGTTGTTTTTAACGTAAGCAGCAAATTGCTTTATATAATCATCAGTTGCAAGGTGAGGCATACAGAACCAGGCATTTGAACCTGTCCTGTTGCACAGGTCAACCATAACTTCTACCGGTACAGGACTGCCTTTATAGGTACCGGCCCATGTATAAGATTCGGGCGTATGACGGTCTGACCAGTTTACTTGTGTACTGTTATTGGTTCTTTGCCAGTCCATGAACCTCAAGGTGTTAAATCTATTGACTATTCTTTCAATAAAGTTAGGAACAAATGGGTCAGTTTCATAGTTTGATTCATATTCCTTCTTTACTAGACGCATATTCTTTATGTAGTTTGATTCATTGATGGAAGTTATTTCTATTGTAAAGGTCTTACCGACAGTATTTGTATAGGTTATACGGCCAGGTGATTTAACTACATTGGATATGCCCGTACCTTTTATATTGATATTTCCTTCTCCATCATATAGAAGTACAAAGTCACCAGTCATATCGCTTAAAGATGGAACCCCTCCACGGTCATATATAAGATATGCTGTATTACCATTGAGCTTCATGGGATATCCATTTTCATCAAGAGTTAACCCATGATCGTCAGTATTATTCCACTTCCTGGCCATCTTTATAAGGTTCTTGAACGGAATCTGCGGAGACCAGTCATTAATTGCGTTGAGGTTTGTTCCTACTGCAAGATTGCTTTTTTGAGGAATACCATGTGTAGTAGTCTGGGTTGCAGTAGGTGTGGGTGTAAGGGTAGGTGTAGGTGTTGGTGTAGGTGTTGGTGTAGGTG
>JBMOLK010000078.1:0-17610 GCA_049325575.1 Bacillota bacterium
TTCTCCATCCGGGCAAATGCCTTCCGGAACAGTTATACATGAATCATACCTACACTTCTCTAAAGGAGTAATCTCAGGGTTATCAAGGGTCAATCCCAATATTACAGTATCCTTATTCATAATATCACGGGTCTTAGCCCATCTAAAAAGCCTTCCGTAAGACTTCTCAATCTTAGTACTTTTATATACCTTTGATAAGCCAACATTTCTAATATACGCAATATTAAAATCAGGAAGTTCAATTACTTTTACATTTTTAAAATATTCCGCTTTATTTTCCCTTGGTTCGGGAAGAACTTCCACTCTTTTTAATATGCAAACTTCCTTATCCTTATCTCTTTTAGCTTTGATAAACTTACTTGCACTAACACCATATTTTGACTTAAAGGATCTGGCAAAATCAGATTGTGCTGAAAATCCACAGTCGAGTGCTATATCTGTTATTGACAGATTTGGACTATAAAGCAGCTTTCGTGCAGCCAAAGCAAGCCTCATACTTTTTACATACTCCTGAACGGTCTCTCCAACAATAGAATGGAATATTCTATGAAAATGAAAAGGAGAAAATCCTGCAACATTTGCCAGTGTATGTAGAGGAAGCTTGGTACCTAAGTTGTTTTCTATGTATTCCAGTACTTTATTTATCCTTTCAAGGTATTCCTTCTGGCATTTGCTGTTTACACCGATGTTTCCATCCATTATAACTCTCACTCCATCTTGATTTTCTCATATGAACCTGATAGGTTATGTTAAATTCATAAAAGCGTTACCTAAGTTTTTTACTTTTTAAGTTATTATAGCATAAAAATCCACGGCAGTAATATAAAGGTCTTGTTAATGCTTTCTCCACAATATTTATTGAATATGATACTAGTGCCTCGTAACGTAATTCTTTTCTAGAGCATGTGATGCTCAAACATAGGAAGTGCATTTTTAACATTATGAATGACTGGAAATTTGTTATGTTAAAAAGCACTAGTAAAATAAGAACACTTTGACAAAACAACAAGATTCTATAAAATGTAATAAAAGCTCCTTGCCTCATAAATTAGTTAGAGAATTTCTATAAACTTGTCACAAATATAGAACATCGATTGTTACATATGGTGTAGGGTAACCCAAAGAAAGGAGGTATGGATTTGGATCCCATTGAAACTGCAGTTCAGGGAATAAAGAATGGTGATATAGTCTTTTTTGAAGTAATAATTGTAAATTTTCAACAGCAGCTGTTTCGCTATTGTTATCATATGCTTGGTAACATCCACGAGGCTGAAGATGCAGTACAAGAGTCCTTTATAAAGGCATATGAGAACATCAAGAATTATAGCAGTTCCGTATCGTTTCAAGCTTGGCTTTATAAGATTACATACAACCACTGCATAAACATAATACGACGAAAAAGGCTGGTTCAATTCTTACCTTTCCTTGAAGAAACCAGTATCGGCAGCAGCGATCTTGAAACCCGGCTGGAAGAAAACGAATTTAGTGAAGCCCTTTGCAATGGACTTAAGAAACTTCCACCGCAGGACAGGACTATTCTAATTCTAAGGACCATCGAAGGGAAAAGCTTTAAAGAACTGGGCGTAATTCTTAACATGAAACCTGCAACAATCCGCAAGAAATATGAGCGGTCAAAAAATAAGCTTAGAAAATTCTTAAAACAAAAAGAAGGGGGTAATGAAAGTGAAGTTTTCACAGTCAACAGATAATTTAAAACAACCCTTTAACAAAATCAACCTACCTCCTATCGATGTAAGAGAAAGCGTTATGACTAAAATATCCAACAAGGAGGCAAATAAATATTATATGTTTAATAAAAAAAGAGTTTTGGTAGGAATTGTACTAATGTCCTTTCTTCTATGTACGGTCGGCTTCGCTGCGGCAAAGGTTTGGGAGCTTAAGGGTCCGGGCAACAATCCATATAGATTCATGATAGCTGACAACATTGATTCCAGCGTTTCTTCCGAACTAATTAAAGATGAGTGGAAAAACTTACAACCAGGCATGGTATTAGCTGTCTTAGAAGTAAACGATCCTTCACAGAGAATAAGTATTCATAGCAAGCCCCTAACATTACAAAGTTTGGATGCACTTAAAGAAAAGGTTGGAGACAAGTTTAAATCACCTGCCGTTTTACCTGATGGATATTCCTTTGTAGGAGCTGAAATCACCTTCAGCTTTGATAAATCAATCAGGGATCAAATGCTCGAGGAAAGCAAAAATACCGATAAGCCATTTGTCATAAAAACCTTTGAGACTACAGATAAGATAGTATCGTACAGCATTTTATATAAAAACAGGGATAAGTCCATTAGTGTAAGTTTTTATCTGGATTGGACAGGAAATGATATTTATGACTTTACTGCTAAGGATGCTGAAAAAATAAAAGTAAACAACTTTGAAGCAATATATACGAATCAAAGCGGTAGAAATGAGATTAAGTGGCTTGAAACAGGAAGCGATACCAACACACTTTTTTGCATTGGTTCCCCCTCAAGTCATGCATCAAAGAAAGACCTCCTAAAGATGGCCGAAAGCTTGAAATAGGTATAACCGATTTAGAGAGGGAATTCCTCCTGAAGCAGGGACGGCTTCCCTCTTTTAATAGAATTTAGAATATATAGCCTAAAAATAACCCCAATCCTCCGGTAATGATTATAAATAACCATATGTGCTTTTTAGAAAAAACACTCCTAAGAGCCATTAAATGGCCGATACGGGTAGCCTGTCCGAATAAAATAAAGCCCAGCACCGCACCTAAACTTAGTCCAAGCTCATTTAACTCCTTGAGAACCGGCAGCCAGGTTCCGCCGCATGAATAGAGAGGGCCTCCCGATAGTACAAACAAGGTTTTTACAACAGTCGGGAACCTGCCTAATATATCATTATTATACATTGTATATGAAATAAAAGTGCGCATCAAAGCAGCAATAAAGGCACCAACAAGGGTATAAAAACCAATAAATGAAAAGTGTCCCCAAAAGCGGTACAGAATCTTTCCCTTAGGACCTGACTCTTCTTTTTCGGAATTCGTCTCTTTGTTATAAGGAATAAACATACCGAAAAGTGTCCCTATTATAAAGATTAATAAAGTATAGAAAACTACAGATCCTAATCCTAAATTTATATAAATAATTATAAGTAATGTGGGGTTGGCCAATAAAGATGAGAATAAAATCGCTGAAGCACTTTTAGACGGCTTAACCAGTTTAATCATATTAATTGTTGGAATGGGTGAAATGATCCCCAATAAGGAACCAACAGCCGGATTTGAAGGACAAAAACGAATTAAATTCAATCTTTCCAGCAGGATAGCCAATAAAGAACCTATAATAAGGAATAGCCATAAAGGCTCCATTATTTCGTAGGTAGTTTCAATTATTAGAATCAAGTGTGAAAACCAGTCCTCAATCATTTAATCTGCCCACCTTTACTTCATTCTCGTCCAAATAGGTATTATAGACCTTAAGGGATAGCTGGGCTGATAACAGGGATTTGTCAATAACAATTCTCCTTGTTTCCTTATCATATACTTCTTTTGCGTGACCATTAACCCAAAGCTCAATCCTTGCAATTTCGTGAGAGCTTTTTACATTAAAGCTTACCTTAAGGCCGTCATCTTCCTTTTTTTCATCTATGATTCCAATGTTTAAGGATCTGTTCTTTGGTATGGATTTGCCGTATAAGGTCTTAAAGAATTTTCTTATAATGTCTACCCGTTCACCAATTACTCTTATTCTGCCAGGGTCCGTGACTCCAAGACCTTTCTTCTCAAGCATTTTCAGGTATAATGCACTACGCGGATCAATCCCCATAACCAGACAAGCTACAGTATCAACAGCTACAGGATCTGCCCCTGCTATTACAGTCCTCATATTCATGTTACGGTCATTAACATCTACAGGTAAAGGACCGTTTTGAGCTCCCTGCAAGCCATCAATCACTGCGAATTTAGCCGGGATCAGTGAATAGTAATCTGTAATCCATCGGCTTAGCGGAACAGGACGGTGGTTGATAAACCCACCACGGTCATTAGGGAAGGATTCCCGTGTTATTGGATTAGGCTCTACAAGGGCCGGGTAACAACCTATGCCAATGTTCTTTACCGAACCGGTTAAAGCTATACGTCGATGGGTCTTTAGAGCTGCTATACTGATTAACACATCAGCTTCCAGTAATCTTCTGTCCACATAATAGACTCTTTTAATCAAACCATCCCTTATTTCAAAACGTTCAAGCTTATTATAATCCAGCTTGCCGTCGGTCTTTACATCTTCTTCCAACGCAATCAGGTTACTCTCCGGAATCTCCTTTATGCGGCCATATCCCATATACTGAAAAACTTTTTTTGTGGGCCGAACTGAACCTTCAATTATAAAGACATTACCGGCCCCTGAAGCCAAAGCACGTTTTACAACAGCCCTGGTTACCCTCCAGTCTACTGTAACTCCGTTTACTTCTGGTTTTAAAGTATCTTTCATGGTATCAACCAGATTTACCTTAATAATGACCGTACCACCAGGCTTAATAACATCTTGAAAGCCGCCTGCACTCTCAATGGCTTGATTCACCATCTTCTCTATATCCGCTTCGGTTAATTGGTCAGCATCTTCTTTCTCTGACTTTACCAACCCTACATTTGAAAACCTGTCTATTTTTACAATTTTGCTTGAAGCAGAAATGGGCCCAAGGGCAAATAAAAGCTGAATGATATGAACAGCAAAAACTAAGACCAGAAGAACAGGAAAAGCAATTCTGGTTTTGATTTTCATATAACCCCCCCAAAACCTGTTACTCTTATTCTTATATCGTTCTTTTTCTCTATAAACTTAACCTGTGCATTTTAACAACTGATATTTATTCAATCAAATGCTCTACCATCTTATTACCAAACGCTTCTTTGACAATAGTCTCTTTAAAGTTCGAAGGAACCCGTATTGTACTATATCATCAGGTTCTCTTATGGCAAGGTCAGCCATTTTCAATACACTCTCAAGTGACTTGGCTGCAGCAATAAACCTTGATGCATGACAAAAAACCGCATCATCTATTCCAATTATTCTGCCAAGTTCTCCATCCCTTTTCCCTGCCCAGGATTGTGGAAGACTTTTCCTATTACGGCGTTTTCCATCATTTGTCCTTATTGTCTGTAAAAGATACTCCTCAGCTCTTGGATATATTACAAAAAGCACCTCCCCTTCGGTATCTATCTCATATAAGGTGTGTTCCCATTGATATGCCCTATCCAGAACAAGAAGTTCCGCCCTGGCGCGGTTATTGTATGCTTCCATTACATAACTTCTTGCCTTTAGAGTTGCAATCTTCTGATTTATTGTATTTCTAAGTACAGACGATGCAAATGTGACCGCTTCATTGAAAGCATCGTTCTCTGAAACATTGTTGTACCATGTTGGATTAAATCCTGCAATAATAGATGAAATGCACACGGTGGGTACAATGGCTTCATAGGTTCTAATACCGTTATCTGCAGCATCTATTCCTTGAATCAAAGAACTATCTACATAATAGAAAACAGAGTCAACCTCTTCCTGCTTAAGCGATGGCTCCATAAATTCAACAGCCTCCCTGCCAAATTTTCTCCAGATCAAGCCACAGGCAGCATAAGGCGTACCGTTTTGCCGGTATTCCTTTTCCATTTGATGGTGATCAAACTCTCCGTCTCCAACATCATAAATCAAATCCATTTCTCCAAGAACTGCAGATTCCCTGGTTCTTATAACTTCTACATCAAATATCTCTTTAAGTATTGCAGTAGCCATTATCTCATCGGCATGGAATCTTCCATTGTGCGTACCGACTCTTTTAAATTGCTTCCTTGTATCGATTTTATATCGCCTTCCCTCTTTGTAATAAAGCCTCTCAAAGCTAATAAGCCTTATCTTTATGTATTCAAGTCTTATTATTTGCTTTAAAGGAAGGTTTAATTCAGCTATGATCTTTTATCAGGGTTTGTACTCTCTTCAAGATATGCTAAAAATGAATATGCTTCTTCCGACGTTGTTCCGCACATTTCTTCCGACGGTTTTAGACTTAAACATATTGGCGGCCTTTCAGGCTTCCCAAACAGTTTACACCTATTATCAGATGTAAGCTGAACACATCTCACACCGGCTGGCTTTCCTTCGGGCATCCCCGGTATTGGCGACGATATTGATATGGCAATACAGCATGCTGCACATCCAACTCTACACTCCATCAGGTTAACTCCCCGTATTCAATGATTTTTATTTAAATTATCATATTAGCCCCTTATTTTCAATACCTATTCAAGTACAAAATTGACCTAATCCTGCCACTAATATAAAAAATACCTGTTTAAATACTCACAAGACGGCAAATCATAGGTATAAAAAAATACTGGTGGCAGAAATCATATAAATGAAAGCTGGTGCTCTGTTATGGATATTAAAACAGCTATAGATGTGGCATTAAAACAAGAGTCCCCTTATATAGAAGGGAATGAAGCGCTTTTCACCTACAGCGGAAAGGCAGATACCGTTTTTATAGCAGGTGACTATAATAGGTGGGAGCTTGTAGATAAAATGCTAAAAATGGAGGGCAGGGATGTATGGTACGCCTTAAAAAAATTCCCCAGTAATGCCAGGTTTGACTATAAATATATTGTTGATGGCAACTGGATAACCGATCCTTCAAACCAAAATACTACTCCAAGTGGATCAGGGTTCAATTCCACTTTAATTATGCCGGAGTATAAAAGCGATTATGAACAGATTATAAGACAGGATGTGCCAAGGGGATCTGTTATTCATAATCTTGAGTACCACAGCAATTATCTTAATGTAAGTATGAGGTATCATGTATACATTCCCGCTGGCTATAAAAAGGGAGAAACAAGCCAGATAATATATACCTTGGATGGGTCTGACTATCTTAATTTCAGCAGTATTAATCTGGTCCTGGACTACATGATGCACAAGGGAGAAATTCCACGGTCGGTAGTGGTTCTTGTTGACCCCCATGACAGGAATAAAGAATATACAATATATAAACCATATTACAATTATTTTATTCATGAGCTGCTTCCCTTTGTCGAGAAGGAATATATGGGAATGGTAAAAGAACCGGAGAGGGCAGTAATAGGAGTCTCATGGGGCGGCCTAACGGCTATCTACCTGGCAGTCAGTTCACCAGGTATGTTTAACAGGGTCTTATCCCAATCAGGTTCTTTCTGGCCTAAAGATTGGCTTATTTTCCATATGATAAAGGAATATCAAGTCTCAGGCATATATTTCTGTTTGCAGACAGGCACTATTGAGGATACTGAAGAAATGAACGATGCCATGTATGATATTTTAGTGTCAAAGGGATGCCAGGTTGATTATGTGAAATATGCAGAAAGCCACAGCTGGGGGAATTGGAAGGGGCATCTGAATGAGGGACTAAAAAAACTATATTCCGGCTTTTTGTCTGTGTAACTTATAAAAAGGCCGGATATCCTGCCTTTTTATTAAAATTTTATATAATAGTATCCCATTTACTTTCCAAGTAATCTGTTAACCTCACTAAGACCTGGCATTGCCGGTATTGCACCTTTTCTCGTGGTGCATATGGATGCAACAGCGTTTGAAAACAGGACTATTTGCTCCAATTTCTCACAGCTTAATTCACTTAGGTTTCCAATACCCCGGGAAATCAGAGAATAAAGAAATCCTCCCAGGAAAGCATCTCCAGCTCCAGTTGTATCTATTGACTTAAGTTCATTAAAAGTCGGCTTTAAGCCGGTCTCTTCCTTAAGCCTAAAAAAGCACCCCTTTGAACCTCTTGTCACCAATACCACATCTATGCCATACTGACGGTATATGTCCATACTCCCTCTTTCAAGATCCTTCTCCCCTGTAATAAACTCCAGTTCTTCTTCGGAGATTTTAAGGATGTTTGCGTATCCCATGACAGATCGGATCTCCTGATAAGCTTGATCAAGACTTTTCCACAGCGCCGGGCGCAAGTTTGGGTCGTAGGATATAATGCAACCTTTCTCCTTTGCATGCTTTAATGCTGCCAACGTAGCACTTTTTGAAGGTTCATCAGTAAGGGAAAGGGACCCGAAGTGGAATATCTTTGAGTTATTAATCAGATCATAATCTACTTCCGGTGGTTCCAGCATTGTATCTGCTCCCGGCTCCCGGTAAAAGCTGAAGGATCTGTCTCCCAAATGGTCCAATTGAACAAAAGCCAGTGTGGTCTTAACTTCTTTACCAAACCTAAGACCAGCGGTTTCTATATTGTTCTCCTTTAATACACCGGCCAGGTAATGCCCGAATATATCGTCTCCAACCTTTCCAATAAAAGCAGTTTTGCCCCCAAGCCTTGATATGCTGACAAGTACATTGGCCGGAGCACCTCCCGGATTCCTCTCAAAACAAATATTCCCCTGCTCCGACACACCTGCCGGGGTAAAATCGATTAAAAGCTCTCCTAAAGCAGTTACATCATACATAAGCATCCTACCTTCTATACCTTTCTTTTAAGGGCCGGGTTGATATCAGGGTCAGTGTAGATATCATATTCATCCCTGCTCTTGGTTGAAAATTCCGAGACAACCGCTCCTTCAGGACCTGCCTGAAACCAGTGCAAAGTATTAGGAGCCAGTGTGTATTGCTCCCCAGGGTTTAGCTCAATCTCATTCCATACGGTAAAATACTGTTCCCTGCCTTTAGGTGCTATAGCCTTCGGATTCTCTGATGGTGTTCCAGGAACATAGAGGTAAACCTTTCCCCATCTGCACCGGAAGGTTTCCTCTTTTCCAGGATCGTCTCCCACAGGCGGATGCCTGTGTTCAGGACAGGTCTGGCCCGGAAACAGTATTAATTCTTTTGCGCAGCATCTATCGGTATTAACATACACAATCAGCTCAAGACCTATATTTTCCACCTCACCCAGACCATACTCTGCAACTTCCATACTATTTCTTTCCTCTTCGGTGATAACAATTCCTGCTTTTTTTAAATACTCAACTGCTCTTTCGCAGGTCTTATTATATAACTCCTTTGTCAACATAGTTTTGCCTCCTCCTATCTCATTATTCTTACTGCATACTACTTTGCTATATTGTTATTCCAAATAATTAACTCTAAACCGGTTGCTTTCCAAATTGACATAGTAGTGCTAATTTATTATGTAATATACTATATCAAAAATATATACTCTATAAAATACTATTCATAGCTATCTATCAAGCTTTTGATCATAATACTCTCTTTTAAGTCATCTAGAGAAAACCCTTTTGCCAATCTTTTTTTACTCAAGGTGACCTCTTTCACAAAACCTGCCGACAGGTCAAAATAATTGTCACTAAATACTGCATCCGTGGATCTCAAACTGAGCTCCACATGCTTTGCATAGGCTTCTGATGTAATAGCCAGTACAAATTGACCCTCTCTCTCATGGACCTCCACTTTCAACCTGGGCGGTATAAAATCAAAGTGTTTTGCAGGTACAAAAAGTACGGTCCCTGTACTGACAATCTTTCCTTCTATCATAAGCCCAAACTCAAGATAATGGTTTCTTTTCTTATGGTCTGTGTTAAGAAGATTCCCAAACTCAAGCTTTATACACTCTATTGCTGACAGCGGTTTTAGTTCCACCAGTTTTTCTTCCTGTGTAACCACACTAGAACCTGAATCCTTTAGCCACCACTTAAGTACACCGTTTACAGCCTTAAGAGTGTCATTGGTTACATGCAATGCTACAGCTGTCCCTTCTTCACATGCAGAAGCCAGTATAGGAGAAAAGAACCGCTTAGCCGCATAGTGAAGTGCCTTCCACCTTCCAAAGCTGTCTATACTTGACCAGGATGCAACAGGCCAGCAGTCGTTAAGCTGCCAGTAGACTGCCCCCATACACCTTCCGCGGTTTCTTCTCCAGTGTTCTACCCCATATCTTATTCCCTCTGCTTGAATGAGTTGGGAAACATACATAAGGGAATCAAAATCCTTTGGAAACTTGAAATACTGCGAGATATAATAAAGAATCTTTTCATTGCCCGTTCCGCTTCTTTGGTGTTTTTCCATCACGTAGGAGAAAATATTCCTGTCCTCGGGAAGCGTAAAGGATTCTATAGTCTTCATGCATGGAAAGGACTGCAAACCAAACTCCGACATGAACCGGGGAAAACGCTTTCTATATTGAGTAAACGGCTCACGCCCATGCCATACACTCCAATCGTGCATATCGCCGTAATTTTCGTCATTTGGCCTGTCAAAACCTCCAAAGGATGAAGGAGATGCAATCCAGTAGAAGGTATTAGGATCTATTTCTCCGGCAATCCTGGGAAATAAAACCTCAAACTGCGTAATATAGTCGTCTTTACGCTCTTGCGGCTCATTTAGATTCCATTCAACCCAGGCCTGCTCCATTTCATTATTCCCGCACCATATTCCCAATGAAGCATGGTGCCGTATCCTTTTCATATTTTGAATAACTTCCTGGGTTATATTCTCTTTAAACTCATCTGTCAGATGGTATACTCCGCAGGCAAACATCAAATCCTGCCAGACAATAAGCCCGTATTCGTCACATAGGTCATAGAAGTAATCTTCGGGATAATACCCTCCTCCCCATACACGAATACAGTTAAAGTTTGCTTCCACACAATCTTGTATTAGTCTTTCCGTGTTCTTTTTGCTGCATCGCGCCAGAATACTGTCCTGTGGTATATAGTTTGCTCCCATAGCAAAGATCTCTACTCCATTTACACTAAATGCAAAAGACCTTCCCCACTGGTCATCCATCTGATTAACTGTTATTTCACGAAGGCCTATCCTTAGCAGCTTACTGTCGAGCATTACATCATCCTGTGACAAAATAACTTCAACCTCATATAGAGGCTGATCTCCATACCCATTAGGCCACCATAGCATTGGATTTTCAATCTCTATCCCTATATGTTCTTCCGTCTGAAGGACAACCTGCTTTCTTATAATCCTCTCACCTTTGGGTGAGTATATAGATACAGTAGTCTCAAAGGGGTCCCCTTCTTTATTTTCCAGCCTGACCCTTACATCCAGGTTTACTTTTCCTTTTTCATGCTTTTGAGTAATATATACATCTTCAAGCCTTTCTTTATTCCAGCCCATAATGGAAATACTTCTCCATATCCCCATATCAGGCAAGATTGGTCCCCAATCCCATCCAAACATGTAATGAGCCTTGCGTAGATATGGGAATGCATATTCGCCATAATTAGAAAATATGGGCTGCTCCCTTTTCTTATTATTTATATACTCAACAGGAGACTTGAAAACTATACGTATATTATTGCTGCCTTTCACCAGAAGTCCTTTTATATCATACTCATAGGTCCTATGCATATTCTCTGCTTTACCAATACTTTTCCCATTGAGAAAAATCTCTGCCAGGGTGTCCAGCCCCTCACATTTTAAGACCAGGAAGCCACATTCAAGCATATCACTTCCGGCTTCAAACTCTCTTCGGTATTCATAATCATAGCTTGATAGCTTCAATACCTCCTGTTCATTGTCTCTATAGAAGGGATCCTCTATTTTACCTGCTGTAAGTAAATCATAATAAATCGAACCCGGAACCGTGGCATCTATCCATTGGTCTTCATTTATCTGTTTCATTTGCCATTTTCCATTTAAGCCTAAACGCTTCATGCATACACTCTCCTTTAAACCTTCATGCAAGATTGACTTGTATTATTTAGACGCACTGTGTGCACGGATAAAACTTCTAAGTTACTCCAATTATAACGATTTGAAGAAAAAAATTCTTGTATTGATTTAACTTATTATTTGTGCTATTTTAACATTATACTGTTACTAATCTGGAGATGATAGGGTATGGAAATACATCAGTACACCGAAAGCGCGCTTATGGAACCGGGAAGCGAATCACATCAAACACCTGAATGTTCAATCAAACACGCTTCACCTATTCATTATCATGACTTCTATGAATTTTTCCTGATCACTAAAGGAAAAACAGTCCATGTTGTAAATGGAGAAAGGCAGCTGCTCTCAGAGGGTACTTTAGTCTTTATCCGTCCTACCGATATACATTATTACGAGTTTGAAGAAAATAATGACAGCAGGTTTATAAATGTATGTTATGCTAGAAGGGTTGTATGTGGCGTATTTAAGTTTCTCGGAAGCGGCTTTTCACCTCAAAGGCTTCTCTTACCAAAGCTTCCTTCATCTGTAACTCTATCTCCCTTAGAAAAAGACCACCTCATACATCGGTTGGAAAAAACACAAGCTCTTAGCGCAAATGATAAATCTTTAAGAAAAACACAATTAAGGGGCATCCTTGTTGAAGTGCTGCTGCAGTTTTTTGGTCAGCTTCATGACCACGAGAAAAACAATATGCCTTTGTGGTTGGAATCCTTACTTGTACAAATGCAAAAAAAGGAATGTTTTACAAGTGGCCTTGGCAAGATGTATGAGCTAAGCGGGCGCAGCCCTGGACACCTTAACAGAGTTTTCAGGCAGTTTTTACAAACTACCCCTACAGAATATATAAACAACCTTCGTTTGGAATACGCAAAAAATCTTCTGTCAACTACTTATTTAAGTGTAATTGATATTTCTATGGAAGCAGGCTTTAACAACCTGAGCCATTTCTACCACCTCTTTAAGAAGCATTTTAATACTTCTCCCGCTGACTTTAGATCGAGAAAACTATTTTAATTGGAATACCCGGACATTTCTGCCCGGGTATTCTTGTATACTATGTATATTAGCTTCTGTTGCCCTATAATGTAATATAGATATATCTGGTGAGCCTGCCATTAAATCTCCAATACAGCTCCTCCTTCTTTGCTTACCCTATATAGCTTATATTGCCCATCTATGTATTGACTGAAGAAAACCCAGTCGGGAGTTAAGAAAATATCTGCCACATAAAACATCTGAACATCTGCAATTTTTGTGGTCTCTCCATTCACCGCTGCAAGTTTTTTTAACAGCCCATTCTCATAGTAATAAATATCTCCATTATCATCAACATTAAGATATATGCTGCAATCACTAATTTCCTGAGGATTTCCTCCATTGAGGTCTGCTTTGTAAGCTATAAGCTCACTGCTAAAACCATGGCGATAGTAAAGGCCAGTTTGGTTTACCGTCAAAAGGTAAGTATATTTGTCCTTTATAACACTTAACTCTGTTCCGTCAACCCTTATCCTTGAAGCCAAACTGTATACAAAATGGTTCTCTTCGTATTGACGGTTAAAGTATACCCAATCACCCACAACATATATGTTGTGTACAAAATCCCCACTATAAAGGACAGTTTTTTGACTGCCGTCCGTTTTAATCTTAATTATTTCGCCGGTATCATGTAATCCAATATAATAAATCCAATCATTGACCACGATCATTTTTTGAGCACTGGTATCTTCAAAATAGATTTTTTCTGTACCATCAACCCTTTGCTTAACTATTTTACCGCCTTGACCTGCATAGTCAGCTATATAATATATCCAGCCATCCAAAACATTAATTGATCTTGCACAATTGTCACTTAGTTTGACCTTGCCAGAGCCATCATAATGCATTTTATACAGTTTGCCTTCATCATCATTATTACTAAAATATATATAATCCCCTTCAGCTGCTAACGTTCCAAAGTGATAATTAATATTTTGGGCGTTATTCCCATATCTATCCTGTTGTACCGGTTGCTCCTGTTCAATATCAGGATAGCCGGAAGGTGACTTGTTAAAATGTCTTGCTATCAGCATTATGTCTTCCATGTTAACAGAGTTATCCAGGTTCAGGTCACAGCTCTGATTATAGTTTGGGTTTCCATACCCAGTATTAAACACTTTAATGATTTCCATAATATCTTCGAGATTTATGGCTTCATCCTGTATCCCATCTTTGAGCATATCCCCCACCCAAATATCCACCGGTCTCTCCTTACTTCCTATTTGGGTGTCACCATTAACAATAACATTATCTATATACCTTTTAAGGTAGTTATCCTTGCTTACTTTAAGCGTATAGCCAATAACACCCTCCGGTACACCATTTATCTCAAAATAACCGGTGCTGTCAGTTGCAGCCCAATAACTTGAGTACGGAATTTCTACCCTAAAGCCTTGCACAATGTCCTGATTTGTGAAATCAAAGTCGGGTTTTATATATCCTGATATCTTATACTTTGTTTGACCGGTTAGGCAAATGTCTTGAATGATAGGTATGCCTTCTTCCACATGAATTGCCACAGGTACAGAATCGGAATACGGAAAATTACCATTTCCGAATATATCGGTTTGTGCCTGTAATATGTAGTCTCCAGTTACAACATCTCCTCCAAGCCTAAAAGTACCGTCACTTCTTATCCAGTTTTCGGCAACCGAAATTCTACCAGAGTCCGCAGTATATAAATATATTCTTACATCAGTATTGTTATCCGGAATTAATAAAGAACCGTCTGGTTTAAAGATTTTCCCTGTTATTGAAGGCTCGGTTAGATATAGATCTCTCACATCTGTTCTTGCAGTAGTTATATACACTTCGTGAGTTTTAGAATCGGTATAGAGACTTTCTATATTCCCCAAACATGCTTTGATATTATATTTGCCCTCCGGAATATTTCCAAGCTTATAAGAACCGTCTGTTTCCAGGATAATCCCATATCCCCCTATGCTGCTTATAAACATAGGCCTTACATCGACAGAAGTCATTTCCCCTTCTTCAGGTATGTATGGGGTACCATCCGGCTTTAGAACCCTCCCCTTGATTTGAGGATATGTCAAAATCATATCCCGGGTTATTGAACCCCCTTCAGAAATATGCAGGCTAACCATTTCTGCATGAAAAAACGGGTTTTCGTATCCATCTACCTCTGCATAAAGCTTATAATTGCCAGAGGGGATATTACCTTCAATTACAAATGATCCATCATACTGTACGCATACAGCCAATCCTTGAAATTCCTCGTAATTTTCATACGATAATCCGACATAAGCCACTGAATTTTCGCCAGGAACAAATGCCACCCCTTCAGGAGTTAACACTCTCCCCGATATGGACACTTCCACCAAGTCACCGGCTGCAAAACTGTATCCGGAAAACAAGTTCACCACAAAAACCGCTACAAAAAAAAGTAACGATATAGTCTTTCTCATATTGACTCCCCCAGTAAATAAAATTATTTTTATAAAACTGCATATTTATAATGTCTTAGATAACGCAGTTCCTCTATCTCATAAAAATTATATAACACGGAAGAAGTTGGTGCAAGGATAAGTTTTATACTAAGTGATATAATCCTATACCATTTATATTGCTCTATAATGCTGCACCCTGTTTCTTCCTGCTTTCTTTGCCAGATATAATGCGCTGTCTGCCTGATTGATCAGTTCTTCTTTATCCCTTGCATACTCAGGATATACTGTAATTCCCATGGACAAAGTCAGGTACTCCAGAGGCTGCTCGTTTTCTACCGAGAAACTTAGTTCTCTATAGGAAACAACAACATCTTCAAATCGTTTTATATCCTTATCCTTACAGAAGTTTGGCACTAGAATTACAAACTCATCTCCTCCATATCTAAAAACCAGGTCGCTTTGTAAGGTATTTGATTTAAAGAACTCTGCTGTCCGCTTAAGTATTATATCTCCTGCTTTGTGACCAAGTGAGTCATTATATCTTTTAAAATTATCTATATCAATCATTATTAATCCTAATGAACTGTTATTCTTACAAGCTGTTTCAATTTCCTGGTCTATTCTTTGTTGGAAATATCTATGGTTATAAACCTCTGTCATACCATCAACAGTCGAAAGCCATTCAAGTTCTCTCTGTCTCTTTCGTTCCTGTTCCACCAGGTAGGATATAAAAAGTGAAGCAGTAATAATAGAAAACTGATATGTCATGATGCTAAGGTACAAAATATCTTCTTTTACAAACCATAATTTATAATTCGAAACTATCCCAAATAAGCAGAAAACTATATTCGTAATCAAGCCTAAATAGCCAAAGTAAAAAGCATTTGTAAGTAATAGAATTGATAAAATACCCCCAAATACCAAGCTCAATGTTAAAGAAGGGATGTTGGCAGCCATAACAGCAACTATAGAACCAATCACAATGAGAGTCAAAAAAAACTGCCTTCTCAAGAACGGTCGCTTCGGGTTATTTAAATAGTACTGCAAATATCTTAAATAGAAATCCTTTATATACATATAGACACCTTATGTTGTTTTTTGAGCAGCATACGTTATAATTTTAACTTACTAGTCAAATATTATAAATTTCAAGTATTATTTTACGGTTTTGTATATTCTACTATACTTATTAACAGCTTCACTGTCAACACTTGCTTTTTTTATCTTTTTTGTTCTTGTTATCCTGAATAAGTTTATAAACTGCATACGAGATGAAACTAGCGCGAAAAAAACAAAGAGATTGTTGCCTTAACAATCTCTACAAGCTTTTTGCATTAGCTTGAAATAACTATGTTGTGAAACACTAAAGCAGCTTCCTTATATTATACACTGATCTTAGAATAAGCCAATTCTGTGGGAAATACCGCCCTATTGTCCAATAACTCAAGCCGCCAATTTTAAACTCATTTGCAAGAGTTAATTTAGCCAGTATGCTCCTGGCATCTTCAAACCATACTTCATGCTGCCTTCTTTCATCGTCGTAATAATTGAAGAAGGGTGATTGAGAAGTCTGGTCATAACGTATGATTGCCCCTTGCCTTCTGGCAATATCAACTGCTTCTGTATTAGATATTGTTCTTGCAGCAGTTTGAGGCCTGTAAGGCAGGGTCCAGTCGTACCCGTAATTTGGTATACCCATAAATATCTTCTGCCTTGGTATGGCAGTAACTGCATAACTTAATACTCTCCTCACCTGATCTATAGGTGCTACAGCCATTGGAGGACTATATGTGTATCCCCATTCGTAAGTCATCAATATAACATGATCTACTAATGCGCCATGAACAGGATAGTCGTGGGCCTCATAGAGCAGTCCTTGCTGTACCGCCGATACCTTTGGTGCAAGAGCTGTTGTAACGGTATAACCGAGAGGCTTTAGCCTTCCTACAACTCTTCGAAGGAAGTTATTGTATCCACCCCTGTCATAGGGGTATATATACTCAAAGTCTATATCAAGGCCGTAATAATTTTTTTGCCTTAGTATTCTAACTATATTGTTTATCAAGTTATCCTGTGCCTCATCACTTATAAATATGGCATGAGCTATGTCACTGCTGAAGCTTCCACCTTCCTCAATATTGGTTATAACCATAAGAGGAGCTACTCTGGCAGCTCTGGCAGCTTGGATAAGAGGCTCATCCGGTATATCTTGCAGGCTGCCGTCAGGGCTTACCTGATAACTGAAGATGCTAAGGTACGTTAGGTTTGGAAGAGTCTTTCCAAGAACTTCCCTATCAATATCGGGAAATGCATAACCGTTTACCTCGGTTGTACCGAAATTAATTGTCCTTGGTGGAATAGTCAATACCTGACCTACTCTGATTTGCGCAGGACTTATTCCAGGATTTGCAGAGAGTATGGCATTAACACTTACTCCATAGCTCCTGGCTATTGAATAGACTGACTCACCCGAGGCCACCCTGTGGGTGCGG
>JBMOLK010000079.1:0-17606 GCA_049325575.1 Bacillota bacterium
TAGAAATAAGAATTAGTCCCCCAAGCCAAACACCTATACTTTTCTTTTGAATATCCTGAATACCCCTTGATCTTGTTATAAGACTCTTAGCTGAGTTTTCACCGTATATATCCAGCCTGTCTAGTTTCTCCTCCAGCTTTTTAACAAACTCACTGTTTTTTATTTGTATTATACGCATTGCATCCTTTTTGTTTTTGTCCAATACCATATTTACTAGATCATCGCGGCTATCCTGCCACTTTATAAAAACACCCCTGATTTCACCCTCCAGTTGTTCCACATCACTTATCTGTGAACTATCCTTAATAATATCAAGGTTGTTTAAAACTTTGCCATCAAGTATTTTAATATCATCCAGTACTCTTTGAATTTCTCCCTCGTCCTCCATCAGCATAAGCTCCCTGACACTTCTCTGTATCTTTATTATGTCCACCCTTGCCTCTATAGCTGCAGTCGACAACCTCATAGACTGGTCGTAGAAGTTTTCTGATACGTCTCCCAACCTATTAATGTTGGTATAAACAACGCCCCCAAAAAAAGCAAATATCAAAAGCCATATGACAAAAATTCCAAGTATCCTGTTCCTTATACTTATACGGTTAAAAAAGTTCATTAAAGAAATCCCCCTGAAAAAAGTTCTGTTAATAATAAATATCTGAAAACTCAATATGCACTTTTTGCTGCACGTTTTCACTGACACTTGCGGCAACTTCCTTACAAACATATACAGGCGTTAGGTTCGCAGGAAGCTCAATAATAAATTCACTTCCTTTTTGATATTCACTCCTGACGTTAATCTTGCCACCCTGCATCTCCACCAGAGACTTTACCAGGCTTAATCCTATTCCACTTCCCTCATTTTTCCTGGTCAAGAGATTTTCTATCTGCTTAAACCTCTCAAAAATCACGTTCAACTTGTCTTCCCGTATTCCAATCCCGGTATCTTTTACAGATATTGCTATTGATTGCCCCATATCCCTTACATTGACAGTTATGGTTCCGTCTTTGGGAGTAAACTTGATTGCATTTGAAAGCAGATTAAGCATTATTCGCTCCATAGCATTCAAATCGCAGTATACTATTTTTTCTTCTACATCTGTATCGAATATAAGCATAAGCCCTTTATTCTTTGCATATTCAACAACCGACAGAGTAATTTCTTCTACCACTTCAATTATATTACGCTCATCCAACTCCAGAGGAAAGTAGCCTGTATCAATTTTGGTTATATCTATAAGGTTATTTACAAGTCTAAGCAGGCGATAGCAGTTTTGCTGCTGCATATAAATCTTGCTTTTAATTTTTTCCCGATCCAATACCTGCTCTTGCTGTAAATAAGAGTTTATAATCTGTGTCGAGCTATATAGAATATTTAGCGGAGTCCTAAGTTCATGGGAAATGTTTGCCAGGAAAATACTCTTAGCTTCATTTGCAGCTTCTGCAACTTCTTTCGCTGCCCTAAGCTCTTCAGTCTGTTCTCTTACCCTTTTCTCCAAAACTATATTCATGCTTCTCTCTTTTTCAATTATCTTCAAATATGTATTTATCCTGTTTATCAACTGGTATTCATCTATAGGCTTTGTCAGATAGTCCACTGCCCCAATTTCAAAACCCCTGCGTCTAAATTCCTCTCCTACAAATGATGCTGTCAAGAAGACTATAGGTATATCACAGGTTCTCCTTCTTTTTTTTATAATTGAAGCCAGTTCAAAACCATCCATACCTTCCATATGAATATCAAGTATAATCAAGTCAACGGTTTCTTTAAATAGAATTTTTAGCGTTTTATCTCCCGAGTCAGCTTCTATAACATTCGCATCAATATGCTCTTCAATAAGTGTTCTAAGTGAAAATAAATTATGTTCATTATCATCTACAATAAGTATTGTATAAGCTGGATAACTTATCACTTTCAAAACCCCTCTACAATAAAAATAATTAATATGGTCAAGCCCTTATCAATTCCTTTACCCAATATTATTTTACATAAATATGGCAGGATGTCAAATTTAATAGGGGCCTGGGACATATACATATTATTATTTGGAATAATTAATTTGGTTTATATATCAAAGTACTAATATTCTACATCATAAAGAATAAGGCCGTTTGGGGGAACTGTGGGTCCTGCACAGCTTCTATCCTTTCTACTTAATATTTCCCGGACCTCCCCCGCGTCCAATTTACCTAATCCCACTTCTATCAAAGTTCCGGTTATAATTCTTACCATATTGTATAGAAATCCGTTTCCATAAAACATTAATTCTATCTGTTCATTTTCCCTGCTAATACCTATTGAATAGAGCTCTCTTACTTTGGATTTCTTTTTGCTTTTTAATGAAGTAAAGCTTGAAAAATCATGTTCTCCTATTAAGTACCCCGAGGCTTTTTTCATCAGATCAATATCCAGGGCCTCTGGTACATGAAAGGCAAATTTCCTTAAAAAAGGATTGTGAAATCTTGCATTCCATATTCTATATAGGTATTTCTTACCTCTGGCATGGTATCTTGAGTGAAACAATCCGTCTACTTCTTCAATGTCTGTAACCAGGATATCTTCCGGAAGATATCTGTAGAAGTAGTCAAGCATCTCCTCTACCGTCATGTTGCTCCTGGTATGAAAGTTGGCCACCTGTTTTAGTGCATGCACTCCTGCATCCGTTCTACCAGAGCCGATAACTTCAATCTCCTCTTTTGTCATCTCTTTTATGACCTTCTCTATTTTTCCCTGTATGGTTTTATCGGTGTCACCAAGCTTCTGCCATCCTTTATACTTACTGCCGTCATATTGGATCGTCATCTTCAGATTTCTCATTTTCATCTACTCCATGTATCTTAAGAATTTTGAATGTGCATTCTATAACCTTTACAAAAAATACTACAGAAAATAAAGTGGCCCAGTATGGTCATAATTATACCGTACCGGGCCGTTTAGAAGTATTAATATACAATACCGTTTAAGCCATACTGTCAAAAGTTTTTCTTATTTCTTTTAAGAATTCCTCTGTATTTACAATCTTCTTATCGCTTACTTCCGAAAGCTGTGCAAGGTCCTTGGTCATTACACCGTTTTCGATTGTTTGTATTGAAGCAGCTTCAAGCTTATTAGCAAAGTCAACAAGCTCACTTATTCCATCAAGCTCTCCGCGCTTCTTAAGAGCACCTGTCCATGCAAATATTGTTGCCATTGAGTTTGTTGATGTTTCTTCCCCCTTAAGGTGCTTGTAATAGTGTCTTGTTACTGTTCCATGAGCAGCTTCGTACTCATACTTTCCATCAGGTGAAACCAATACGGAAGTCATCATAGCCAGACTTCCAAAGGCTGATGCCACCATATCGGACATTACGTCTCCGTCATAGTTCTTACAAGCCCACACCATACCGCCTTCTGACCTTATAATACGTGCAACCACATCATCTATCAATGTATAGAAATATTCGATTTTTTCAGCTTCAAACTTGTCTTTGTACTCATTATCATAGATTTCCTGGAATATATCCTTAAATCTGTGGTCATAGATCTTGGAAATAGTATCCTTGGTTGAGAACCAAAGGTCCTGCTTTAAGTCAAGTGCATAATTAAAGCATGCTCTTGCAAAGCTCTTAATTGAATCGTCTGTGTTGTGCATCCCAAGTATTATACCAGGACCCTTAAAGTCATGTATTGTCTGTCTTGAAACCTCACCATTTTCGGAGGTAAAAACAAGTTCTGCCTTTCCGGCGGATGCTGCATAATATTCCACATCCTTATAAACGTCACCGTAAGCATGTCTTGCGATAGATATGGGCTTTTGCCATCCCTTAACAAAAGGCTTGATACTATCAACAACTATTGGAGTACGGAAAACTGTTCCATCCAGTATTGCCCTTATGGTACCGTTGGGGCTCTTCCACATCTTCTTTAAGTTATATTCCTCAACCCTTTGAGCGTTTGGAGTAATTGTAGCACACTTTACTCCTACTCCATATTTCTTGATAGCCATTGCTGAATCGATTGTTACCTGGTCATCTGTCTTGTCCCTGTATTCAAGTCCAAGATCATAGTATTCTGTATTAAGCTCTATATATGGCTCCAACAGATTGTCCTTTATCATCTTCCAAATAATTCGGGTCATTTCGTCTCCGTCTATTTCTACTAACGGAACTTTCATCTTGATTTTGCTCATATTTATTTCCCCTTCTATTAATTTATTTTCTGATTGAATTATTTTACAGTATAGATCCAATAACACAGTTATTTATTTATGTATAAAGCACCTTATTATTTTAAAATAATTTCGTACTATTATCAAGAAACTTTTAAAACAAAGTGGGCTCATTTTTTCTTCAATCCAGAAGACCTAATAAAACTCTAGGAATAGTTTATTATATATGGTCCTTAAGCTCCATGGAAAACATGACAATTCTCTGATAGAATATTATATATAGGCATGACTAGGTAAGCCTCCCTTACGAAAGGTGGTGTCTTTTCTGTTTTCCAAACTTTACTTGATACTCCGCAATAAAGTAATTCCAAGTATTCGGTATTTTTTTCTGGTTCTTATTCCAAAGTATTATAATTCGGTTAAGAATTCGAAGGTTAGGAAACTGACTTTCTTAGCAATATTTTGCCTTTTTTTAATAATAGTTTCATCTGCTGTTATATACATAAACTCTATTAAGACCTCCGCAGAAAACAATGATCCCTACTATATTACCTATAAGGAATTTAAAAATAATGTTAAATTAAATAATGTTTCAGTAGTCTTAGACTATAAGCAAAACGCAAAAAAGATCACTGGAAGATTTAACGACAACAAATTATTCATAACAGACAATCCCCAGTCAAACGACCTAAAGGAGTACCTGCTTGAACACGGAGTAAAGCTTGAAGACAAACCTTTTATACAGACTATTCCTGACATTCTTGTTAATATGCTGTTTACCATGCTTCCTCTGGTCCTAACCATTGTCGTAATCAGTATAGTAATGGGAAGACTGATAAGGAAGCAGTATTCGGGCAATAACGATTCCAAGTTCGATATTATTAAGAAATGCAGTCTTACCTTTGAAAATGTTGCAGGTAATGAAGAGGCCAAGCAAAACATGATGGAACTGGTTGAATTTCTGACCAATCCGGAAAGATTTAAAAGGTTCGGTGTAATTCCTCCCAAAGGCACCGTACTTTTCGGTCCGCCCGGAACAGGAAAAACCCTTCTGGCCAAAGCTCTTGCAGGTACAGCCGGTGTTCCCTTTGTAGCGGTATCTGGCTCGGATTTTGTTGAGAAGTTTGTTGGGGTTGGAGCATCAAGGATACGGCAGCTGTTCCAGTTTGCACGCAAAGTAAGTCCCTGTATCATTTTCATTGATGAAATAGATGCCTTAGGTAAGCGAAGCGGAAGTGACGGCTCGGGGTCAAGCGATGAAAAAGACCGCACGCTTAATCAGATACTTGTTGAGATAGACGGTTTTTCCGGCAGTGAAGGAATTATAGTTATTGCTGCAACCAATAGATTGGATATGCTGGACCCTGCCCTCCTTCGCTCCGGTAGGTTTGACAGGCAGATACAGGTTGCCCTGCCTGATGTTGATGCCAGACATGCAATTTTGGAGCTTCATGCTAAAAATAAACCATTGAGCAGTGACATTGATTTAAAGGAAATAGCTAAAATGACAGTGTATATGTCTGGTGCAGACCTGGCAAATGTTATGAACGAAGCAGGGATCTATGCAGTAAGAAACGGTCATCCTTCCATCACCATGAAGGATATCGACCTGGCAGTAAGCAAGATACAAGCTGGAGAAGAGAAAAGAAACAAGAAGAATATTACTTTAAAGGATAAGGAAATAACGGCATACCATGAGGCCGGGCATGCACTGGCTGCCAAGCTTCTATCAGGTGTAACCGTTTCAAAGGTAACAATTATCCCCACAACCAAGGGGGCTGGAGGTTATACGCTGTTTGTACCTGATGAAAAAATGTTTTCAACAAAGAAGGATCTTCTAAATGATATTGCAATTTTCCTGGGTGGCAGAGCAGCAGAAGAAATTATTTTCGGGGAAAATGAAGTTACAAACGGAGCTAGTAATGATTTGAGAAAAGCTACTCAAATCGCTGTAGACATGGTTAAAAACTTTGGAATGAGCCAGACAATCGGTTTGGTAAGCTTTCTTGATGTTAATAAAGACAATTCTTCAAATATAAGTATGAATGTAGTTGAAAAAGAAGTTAAGGAAATAATCGAAGGAGTCTATAAAGAAACCAGGGAATTAATAAAGAGTAATTCCGACTGCCTTCGCAATATAGCCTCCCTGCTTCTTGAAAGAGAAACCATTTATAGAAAGGACATAGACAATATTATTGAGGATACAATGTTTAAAAGAGACGAATAAAACCCTTTACCAATAAAGTAAGGGCTTTATTGCTTTTTCTTTCTTGAAAAATTGGAAAAATCCCTGATTATATTATTTGGAATAACATGCAGTACATCGTTCTCATCCCTTAAACATATGGATCTAAGGCTAATATCTTCTACAACACCTTTATATCCGTTCATCTGAACCACATCCCCAATGGTTATGGTGTCCTCCATGAGAAGGAGTATGCCAGACAGAAAGTCTTTTATAATAGTCTGGCTTGCAAATCCTACGGCAAGCCCGCTGACTCCTGCTATAGTGAGAATTGAAGTTGTGTCTACCCCCAATACATCATCTAAAAAAATAGCTGCTGCAATAAATATGGTAATTGCATCAAAAATATTTATTATTATTTTTTCAATTGTTTTAATCTTATTAACATTTTTCCTCTTACTTATGTTAATTTGAAAGTATTTTCTGATTATTTTTTTACCAACAGCCAATATCAAGTAAGTTGTCAGGATTATTACCCCACCCTTGAATAAAGCTGCTATAAATCCATAGTTCCTTAAAGTTTCAATATATTTATTAATGGTTTCCATTAAGTTTTACTCCTTTTAAAATAACTCTGCATTACCTTCAAGCCAATCGGTAAACTGTTTTGCAGTTCTCGGTGAACGTCCGTTGTACCAGAGCTCCCATTTGAGTGCTTCCTTATAAAGCTTCTCTCTTTCTATCTTCATTCCCCGCTTCTTGGAAAGCCCTTCTATAATCTCCAGAAAACGTTTTTGATCAGGAGATGAAAAAACAACTGTAATTCCGAATCTATCTGAAAGGGACAGCTTTTCCTGTATGGTATCCCGGGCTCTTATTTCGTCATCCTGACTATCCGATCTAAAGCCTGCTCTATCGCTGAACTTTTCCTTAATAAGGTGGCGCCTGTTGGAAGTAGCATAGATAAGAGTATTATCAGGTTTACACTCGAGCCCTCCCTCAAGGATTGCCTTTAGCGCAGTATAGCTCTCCTCGCTGTCTTCAAATGCAAGATCATCAATGAAAATAATAAACTTAAGCTTTCTGTCCTTAACGAGCCTTATGACCTTTGGGAAATCAGCAAGATGCATTTTGGGAATCTCAATCATTCGAAGCCCGAGTTGGTGATACTCATTGACTAAAGCCTTTACTGTAGAAGATTTCCCTGTTCCCCTGTCTCCATAAAGTAAAACATTGTTGGCCGGATATCCTTTTAAGAATTTCTCCGTATTATTTATCACCTCAAAACGTTCCTGTTCATACCCGATAAAATCGGATATTCTAACCGGGTCAGGAGAGTCTATACCTCTTAAATACGAGACATTATCAGAAGGCTCCCATACGAAAGCCCTGCAGCGTGCAAACATCCCTGAACCATTCCGTCTATAAAACCCTGAAAGGTCACCTATGCATTGACTCCAACTGCTGCTTCTTTGTAGTGTTTCTTTGATTTCTTCAAGAGGTCCGGACTCACTGTCAGTCTTTAGATCATACTTATTTTGGAACTCCCAGGAGGGAAGGTTATTTATGATGTTTTCCTCAAATTCATATATGCAGATATTCTTTAAGGCATAATCCTTAAATATGTCTGATGTCAGGACGCATATGGCATTAAGTCCGTCAAGATCTTTTATGACAGCTCTTACAAGCAGATCGTCAATTTCTTCAAATTCAACTGACTCTGCCAATCTTGAATAGGGATTTTCATCAAAAATCACCAGATCAATTATGTAGTCTTTTAAAGTTTTAGTTGAATTAGATTTTGTAAGCTCAAAGAAAAAAGTATTGAAAAAATTCACAAACTCGTCTATTTCAAGCTTATCTCTGGATAAAGAGTCAATCAGGGTGCGAAGAGCCTTTATAACTCCATCTTCAAGTAAATTCCTGTAAACAGACAAAGAATCAAGAATAAGCTTTAACTCTTTAAAGTTCGGGTTTATCATAAAATTACCTCTATTTAGATAGATTTTTCCCATTTATGCTATACAATAATACATTTTATCCTTATTTCATATAGTATTCAACAACTAATATTCACTTACAACACCTCATACAGCTCTTTGGAAAGGCTTGAAACAAAATGTGTAAGCTCTCCAGAGTAATAAAGCCTAAGCTCATGTAGTGCCCTTGAACATATTGTGTAGAAAAGCTTTCGCTCATCCTCTCTAAAGTAGTTTTTACTGCCTGCATCATAAACTATTACTGCATCAAACTCCAACCCTTTTGCCAGGTATGATGGAATTACCGAAACACCTGTCTTAAACTCATCATCTTCCTTAGTTATTAAACTCAAGTTAACCTTATCTTTAAGAGAATCAAATACTGTCTTGCTTTGTCTTTCAGTCTTACATATGACGGCAACCGACTCAATCCCTCTTTCCAAAAGATTTAGAATATCTTTTTTAATAGTGTCAAAGCCATCATGACCTTGGGGCAGTTCAACTACTTTAGGTTTCTCTCCTCTTCTATCAACGGCTTCTACATCTTTGCTGCCTTGCAGCATGGCTAAAGAAAACTCAAAGACTTCCCTTGTAGATCTGTAGCTCTTATTCAAATTAAGCAGAGTACTGTTTGGCACATTAAAAACTTCCATAACGCCTTCATAACCCTTAAAGTATATGAAAGGGTGAATAGATTGGTTAATGTCTCCCAACAAGGTAAAACTGCAGTTTGTAAACATCTGTCTTAAAACATGATACTGCAGAGCACTATAATCCTGTGCTTCATCTATGACTACGTGGCGAATCTGCGAATTGCCAGGTGTTCCTTCAAGACTAAACTTGATTATTAAGAAAGCCGGCAAGTCTTCAAAGGTAAGAATCTTCCTTCTTAGCATTCCAAGAGTCATTATTCTAATCTCTTCAAACTCTTTGGTTTGTTTATTATCATCCCATAGTTTATCTATAAGACCCATATCTTCGAACAATCTTACGTAAGCTTTATACGCATCAAGAGAGCACATCTCCTCAACACGCTGCCGTATCTGCTTAAACTCTTTGGCTGTAAGCACTCTACTGGCTGCCTTGATTTCACCCTTATGCTCACCGGAGTTCTCAAGCTCATTCTGAACATCTTTTATTCTCTTCTTTCTAAGGGGTTCTATAATAGAGAATATTCTGTCCTTTATTCTGTCCAGTCTCTTTATTATCGGCAATGCTTTATAATCTTTCTTAAAAAGTTCACGTATCTCCTCGCCGGTTATTATTACCCTGTCCCTGTAGTTTACATCACTAAATTCAATCCCTTCATTTTCAAGGTAATCAAGGTAGTTCTGTATAACTTTAAGGTATGCAAGAGATGATTTAAACCTTATTCCTTCAGCTCTGATCTTGTATTCATCCAAATCACATTTTGACAGCACATATTCCATCTGCTCATTAAAATCTTCCATTTTATAAGAATTACCAACAAATCCTCTGGCAAACTCTGCAAAGGTTGCTTGTTTCATATTCTCTTCTCCAAGCTCCGGAAGTACATTGGATATGTAGTCATTAAAAATTTGGTTTGGAGAAAAAATGACTATGTTATTGGAATTGATCCTGCTGCTACGATATTTATATAAAAGATACGCAACACGGTGCAGGGCAACAGATGTCTTTCCGCTGCCGGCTGGCCCCTGGACAATCAGGAGATCATTATCCTCATCCCTTATAATCCTGTTCTGCTCCTTCTGTATTGTAGTGACTATGTTTCTCATCTTGTCGTCTACGTTTTTACTTAGGATCTTTTGTAAAACCTCATCATCAATCTTTACACTGCTGTTAAACATATATTCAATTCTGGAGTTTAGTATCTTAAACTGACGCTTAAGTGAGACCTCTCCTTCAATATCACCTTCAAGACATTTATACTTTGCATGGCCCAGTTCATAATCATAGAATATGCTGGAGATGGGAGCACGCCAATCGTATATATATATTTCCCTTGTTTTGTCATCTATAAGCGATGAAATACCGATATAGATTCGTTCTGCTTTCTCACACCCGTCCTCTTTAAAATCCACCCTGGCAAAATAGGGAGAAGCCTCTATTCTTTCCAATTTGTCAACAAGCTTACCTGAAAACAAGTATTTTTCCCACTCATGCTTTAGCCCATCAAGATAGTGTTGAATATCCACCATCTCCTCAAACTTGCTGGGAGCACCGGGAGCCTCCTCCCACATGGATTTCCTTGTTGAAATAATTTGATCCCTGTAAGATTTCATTTCACTTTTTCTTTTTAAGATCTCGTTATGTATTAGTTTATATACTTCTTCAAGCCTCTCTTCTTCATACTCCCAATCCTGCCTGCTTATTGACAAACTACTCCCTCCAAAGAACCTATATTTTAAAAAGTGTCTTATTAATTATAGTTTCCCAATCCAATAATATCCCCATTTCCAGCCAGCTTTTATGCACTACTCTTCAAAGCTTGCCAGAAACAACTGCCATGTATTGTCTTTATATATAAAAACGTAGGTAGTGGGAAGATAGACCTTCGGATAGTATTCATTCTCTTCAGTATCAGCAGGTCCCTTGTAAACTGCTTTGGGTTTACCTTTTACTGCAGCAGCATACGGCAGATTATCATCTCCCACTATATGAGCAATAACCTCTGCATTCGTTAAAGAATATGTATAAGGCCTTTTCTTTGATAAAGCGTTATACTTGTTTGTAATATACAAGGCCTGGATCAAGTTTACAAAATCCTGTATATAAGGAGAACCACGATAAATATTTAATATTTTGTACGAAACATGTACAGAAGGCTCCATTCCAAATGGATGCTCTATATCCATTCGTCCAAAATTAACTATAGAGTTATCCAGTATTCTGTCGGCAAGGCTTGCTAGTTCTCTATTGTAGGGTAAATATCCCTCAAATGGACCTTCATTAAATCTTCTTCCTCTAAATTCGCTGTATAACTGTAATCTATCATATATTTTCAGAATCCCTGAATCTGAATCCAAAACAGCTGCTTGTTTGTCTGCCGCATTATAGCCTTTTAAGATAAACAGTACGTTGGCGGCTAAAGATATTACCAGTATCAATATGAAAATTATGCTTAAACTTTTCCAAACCGTTCTTAAAGGCACAAATATACTCTTCTCTACACTCTGAATAACCTTGCCGCTGTGTATATGCATTTTATCTTCTTCGCCTACACCATACGTTTCATTGGTACAAAAAGAGTCTCCCGCCTCGTTTTGTATATTATCCTGCACTAAATCCCTATTAGCTAATCCATCCTGTTTTGCATTCACCTCTATAGGTTGACTCAGTTGTTCTTTTACATATATACCGTCAAAGGCTGCCTGTTCCAGCCAAATCAACTTGATTATATATTCCGCATAATTTTTTTCTTCATATAGTTTTTTGGTTTCTCCATCAATTTTAATAATACTATACTGATGTGTAGTTTTCTCCAAAGCTTCAGCCAGCTCTTTAAGCTTTTGCCTCTTACCTATTTTTGTTACACTATCCTCGTTTTCATCATCATATATTTTTTCTTTTATAAGCTTATCAATTATTAGGGTAATTTCATCATCAAATAACCTGTAACCTTTCTTTTCACCCTTTAATTTCTGGCTGAATGTTCCATCCTTAACATTCAGTATCCTTGCTGCTGTAGATTTCTTTATATTAAATACGCTAAAAACCTTTTCTATTATTTCCCTCTTCATGTATCCCCCTAATGGCTTTATATAAAGTTTTCATGAAGTGTTCATGAAGTCTTTATATAATTTTAGTGTCTAGAGCTACATCTAATATAATACTAGTTATTTAAAATTATAACAATTTTATAGTGCAAAGGAAAATATAAAACACTTATAAAACGTTTATATAGCTTTAATAAAGCCCTTTAGGATTGTTTTACTGTATTTTGCGTTTTATAATGTCCATAACGATCGTAAAACAAAAGCCGGCCAATATTTAAAAGCCATATAAAAGAGGATAAGCACCAATATTCTTACTAAATAGGGGGAATTTAAATTGAAAACTCTAAAAAGACTTATTATAGTTCTTTGTATAATTATTTTATTAACTGGATGTATTTCCAATCAAAGTACTGAAAATACGTCAGACAATACACCAAAACGGAGTGCAAACATCCAGAGCAGCAGCAAACCGAAATCCGATTGGAATATAGCCTTTAAGTCAAAATTTGAAGAAAGCACCTTTTATCTTGCCGGATTCCAAGATGACACCAATGGAATACTCCTGGGTTATATAGGGGATGCCTATTACTCCAATAACGGAGGAGCCTCATGGACAAAAACCGATAACAAAGGACACTTGCTGCTTGGACTTGATATGCTTGATGCTATGAACGGTTACAGCTGCGGCGACGTAGGAAGCATAAGAGTAACCAGTGACGGCGGGGTGACATGGACCAGACTTCCCGACTATGAAGCGTATGACCAGAACCCTTATTTCTTCATTTCTTTTGCCGATCGAAACAATGGATGGGTTGCATCCACCACAAAGCTGGGAGCAACAGTTTATGGGGGTAAAAGCTTCTCTACCCTCAAACTGCCGCATACCATCAATACTATTGTTGCAATAAACTTGCTAACACCAGATAATGGCTATGTACTTGACAGCAGCGGCCTCCTTTATGCAACAAGTGACTCGGGGAAAACATGGACTAAAAAGTCCCTTGAGCTAAAAGATGAGAGAATAACAGGGATTTCTGCTGCTCCCGCAGCGGTTTTAAGGTTTCAAGCCCCCAATAACGCTATAGCAATTTTCTTTAGTAGAGACAAAAAGCTAAGGGCGCTGCGTACTTCCGATTCAGGAGATACCTGGGTAGATGAACCAATGCCCGATATAAACTATGGACATCTATATCTTTCAAGAGACTCCAAACTCCTGACTGTAGCAAATCATATAGAGAAGGAAATATCAGTTCTAAAATATACTGCTGAGTAGGTATATTATAAGTATAGACTTCCCATCCTCCTCAATAAAACCGGAGCCGTATCACCAGGGGATAGATCCCTAAATGATGCGGCCCCGGATTTATTATCAGTTCCTTAAATCCTGTCTTCTACAGGAAATCTTTCGATTATACGCAGTATAAACCTTTTAAGCAAATTATAATCAGTAGAGTTTATATTTCCGTCCCCGTTCACATCTGCTGCCTCTGCTCCTTTTTCATATGTAAATTGGTTTATGATTTTTAATATATATCTTTTCATCAGAGTATAATCAGTAGAATCCACACTGCCATCTCCATTGATATCTCCATATTTGATTGTTGGGGTAGTTGTTGGAAGCGGTATTGTGCTTGATTTTTGAGCCATTCTTTTTGCATGGGGGATAAATACATTTGTCAGTACCGGGTCACCATGCATTACTGTAAAATTTGACAGCCTCTTATCGTTATATTCCCAGAACAAACAGCCAGCAGCATCCATCTCTTCTATTACTTCAAACATTTTACTCCAGTATAGTTCCTTGTTGGTATAGGTATTAAACTCTTCAATTATTATGGGTTTGCCAACCACATTATGTGCATCATGTATCCATGCTCTTACCAATTCTGCATTCTGTTCGGGAGTCAGGTTTGCCCAATGCTCATCAGGATATGGATGGGCTGTGCAAAAGTCTATATACGGTGATTGGTGAATATATATAAACGGATTCCCTTCGTCCCCGCCAAAGCCATATCTTGATTCATGTGCTTCTATTCCTGCACTGACCATATGGTTTGGGTCCAGGCTCTTAATTAAAGCCGCCATTTCATCTATCCAGGCCCTTAAGGTTATTCCGGTAGAATTTTCGCCTGCATCCTGGTACCTGGGCTCATTCATAAGCTCCCATGAAAAAATTGTCGGATCATCCTTGTATGGTATGTTTGTATAGTGGTTTACTCTTGTAACGAAATGCTTTACATAGTTTCTATACTGCTCCTTGCATCCTTCATCAGTGAAAAACTTGGCTCTTGCAGCATGAGTCTTACCGGGGAGTCCTTCCCATGCAAGTCTTTGATCAATTGCGCCATACGCTTCCCAATAATTTTCCAGCACAATTATGATTTTTATTCCGTTTTTCCTGGCAGACTCCATAATATAGTCAAACAGCATGAACTGTGGCTCGCTGTATTGGCCCTCGGCAGGCTCGAAGCCATGCCAGGTTTCATGAGAAAATCCCCACGTCCTTACAACTTTGATGCCATCTGATGCCATTTGACTCATTAAATTATCAATCTGTGCCTTATTCATAAACTTGGTTTCTATATCCTCCGGTGTACCCGTATTTGAACCGTCCCCTCTGGTAAAAAGGTCATATGAATTGGCACCTGCAAAAAAGAAGGGTTTCCCATCTAGAACAAACATGTTTCCCTGAGTGGTGACAAAGCCTGCCCGCACATCTTCAACAGCTATGCTTTTAGGAGAAGGCCCCAAAAATCCTAATAACATACTCACTACTATAAGACATATAAAAATCCTTCTCACCTTTCAAACCTCCCTTACATTAATATCATTTTTGTATATTTAAAATACATACCAACTTAAGTAAACCTGATTCTCTATCATTATATCAGTTATAAAATTACCGATGAATGAAAAATATTATTATTTAATGTTACATTCTTAAGTTTTTAATATTACTGCTTTTTGCCCCTCAATTTTTGATTCACTAATTATAAATGTGTGTTATAATCTTAATTAGAATCTACATAGCATTTCGGAGGAAAAGATGTCGAAGAAAGTTACCATGGAAGATATTGCAAAAAAGTTAGGTATCACAAAGAACACAGTATCCCTTGCACTTAGAAACATGCCCGGAATTAATGAAAAAACCCGTGAATTGATTTTTGAGACAGCCAAGAAAAATGGATACAACTATAAAAAAAAGGGATACAACACAACTAAAGAAAAGGATAGCATATCTAAAAATATTTGCCTTATGCTTTCGGATGACACTCGAAACTCCGTTGGTTTCTTTTCCTTCATCCAGTACGGTATTGAATCCGAGGCAAAGAAAAACCACTTAAACACCATACTTTACTGTTTTGATGAAAACAAGAAATTTGAACCTCCTGTCTGCATAAAAGACGATATTATTTCGGGTATCATAACTTTAGGACGCGTCACCAGAAAGACAATTGAATCCATAACGAGGCTTAACCTTCCCCTTGTAATAGTAGACCACTTTTTTGATGATATTAAAGCCAGTTATATATTAAGCGACAATGTATCAGGAGGTTATATAGCTACAGAATATCTGATAAAGTCAGGCCACAGGGATATTGGTTTTTTTGGAAATGTATTTTCTTCTACAAGCTTTTACGATAGATATCTCGGTTATCTAAAAGCCCTTGGGCAGTATAAAATTCCCGTTAATCCATCCTTTTCCATAATGGATGATAGTATGGCTGACTTACTTAATAACGGGCTTGAACTGGTTGTTAAAGCAATGCGAAAAATCACCAAACTTCCTACTGCTATGTTCTGCTGTAACGATATTGAAGCTATCGCTATACTGAAGGCATTGTCAGCCATGGGCATGAATGTGCCTGATGATATTTCAATTGTTGGGTTTGATAATATTGAGTCGTCCAAAAGTGTTACTCCGGAACTGACTACGATGCATATTTCCAAGGAATTAATGGGAGAAAGAGCAGTTAAAAAGCTTATATCGAAAATGAATGAAGAAGAATACCCGGAAGAGAAAATACTTCTGCCTGCCCACCTTGTTGAAAGACAATCAGTCAGGCAAATAGGAGTACCCAATAGACCCGATTGACAGTCCATAAAAATCTAGTATATAACATTTCGGATTCCAAAGGTTTTTTATATATAAACAATGGCATAATATAATAGTTATAAAATAAAATTTAAGAAATAAAGCACCAAATTCATTTTCCAGGAGGTACAGCATGGAGTACAGAAAATTGGGACGTACAGGACTAAAGGTCAGTGAAGTCAGTCTGGGAAGCTGGCTTACATATGGTAATTCTACAGATAGGGAAACCGCCATAAAGTCTATAGACAAGGCTTACGAGCTGGGAATAAATTTCTTTGATACAGCCAATGTCTATGCCAGGGGCGAAGCAGAGCTAGTTGTAGGTGAAGCTTTGAGAAAATACCCGAGAGAATCTTTTGTACTTGCAACTAAAGTATTCTGGCCCATGGGTTCCGGCCCCAATGACAGAGGACTGTCAAGAAAACATGTTTTTGAACAGGCACATGCCAGCTTAAAAAGATTAGGTGTGGATTATATAGATATATACTACTGCCACCGTTTTGATCCGGAAACACCTGTTGAAGAAACCTTAAGAACCATAGACGATCTTATACGTCAGGGAAAAATACTTTATGCCGGAGTCAGCGAGTGGACTGCAGCACAGATGGCAGAAGCACTGCATGTAGCAGACCGCTATCTTTTGGACCGCATAGTGGTAAATCAACCCCAGTACAGTATGCTTAACAGATATATAGAGAAGGAAGTCATTCCTTTTAGCCATAAGAATGGTATAGCACAGGTGGTCTTCTCACCTCTTGCCCAGGGTGTGCTTACAGGAAAGTACAAGACTGGCGCCGGTCTTCCAAAGGATAGCCGTGCTGCCGACCCTAAATCAAACATGTTTATGGACAGTCTGCTTAAGGATGAAGTACTGCTTAAGGTGGAAAAACTCCAGTCCATAGCAGACGAAATGGGTATATCATTAGCACATCTTGCCATAGCATGGGTTTTAAGGCAGTCAAATGTGGCCAGCGCTCTGGTAGGAGCAAGCAAACCCAGCCAGGTTGAGGAAAATGTTAAGGCATCAGGTATAAAACTTTCGGACGAGGTAGTAAACAAAGTCGAAGAAATCCTGTCTTAAGTTACAGTTTGTTATCTCTAAAAGAGCTCCTAATAAGCTTGTTACTTTAACAGGAGCTCTTTTATTACTCTAATTTTTTATCATTCCGCTTATTTTCTCTGCGCCTTCACCCGATATGGTTCCAGGTAAATATCCCGTTTCATCCGATCTGGTATAAAACAGACGCTTATCGCTATCAGAAACCCATAGTTTATACACCTGTGAGGTATTATCATCAAATGTAACCCTTATATCGTAATTAGGCATATCAGGCTCAACAAGTGTAATTACTGTACCGTCTTTATTTACCTCTTCTTTAGGTGGAGGAGGATTTTCCCTAAACACATTAACAAATTCATCAACTTCATTAATATCCTTGATGGATTTTGATATTTCAGGATTCCAGCCTGTATAGTCCTTTGATACCGATATGTCAATCTGTA
>JBMOLK010000080.1:0-17361 GCA_049325575.1 Bacillota bacterium
TCCGGTAAAAGCAATAGACTCATTTTGAACTGCCAGCCAATTCCAGAATATGTTTCTTGGTATTCTGCCAAAATATCTATCTAAAATGCCCAATCCATTATTTATGGAATAAACCTTTCTGCCAAACTGTACCTCGCCCTTTACGATATTATGGAAGTATTGCAGAAGATAGTATTTGCTTTTTGCCAGGTCATCTATTTTTACTACAGGGGCAGTTGTTTTTATGAAATTAAGATTAACCTTTATATCATTGGTTTCAAAATAAAAGTCCAGTCCGTTGGTTTCGTTTGCAATATAAGAAAACTTCATGTCCTTAGAGTTATATGACATGTACAGTGCTTCTGTTTGTTCCTTGTTATTTAGTCTAATACGCTTGGAAAACTTTATTGGAATTTTATTGGCCGGATCAAATAATGATAAAGAAACATAATCAAAGAAGGGTGTACACACTATACAGAAACTAAAATAAATATTCTTTGAAGGATCATAACAACCAGTATACCACCATTCCTTATTAACTTCATTTCTAAGATTAAATGGTCCGATTTTTTTTGACTCTAAAATGCTTGCATTCATTTTATTACTCCCCCATGTAATACGGTTTTAGCCCACTAATAAGCACACAAATTAAAACAATAACTTATTTTACATTCTCTATGAACGAGAAGAAAATAGAAATGGCCGCTAAAAATGCCCGATTCTTTTTAAACTATCCAGAAGCCTCAAGTTTATTTTATAGTGAGAAATATTATACACCTTTGCTTTAAAATGTCAAGTGTAGAAATTCATACTATACACTATGGTTACACAGTTTAGCTTAGAACAACTTGTATTGTGCAGGGAAAATATCTATAGTCCCCAGAATATATCTTTTTATATATACAAGATCTGTTGAGTTAATTTGGCCGCTGCCGTCAACATCTGCAGCCAATTTTCCCTGGGGCGAAGGGAAGTCTGAAATTATCTTCAATATATATCTTTTTACATATGTGTAATCAGTAGAGTTTACACTACCATCTCCATTAACATCCCCGTAATTTATTTTCGGTGATACTGTAGGTATGGGTACTTCAGTTGGAACTATAGTAGGAGAGGCTGTTATAGTTGGAAGGGGTGAGGGCTCTATCGGGACAGTGACTTTAATAGGCTTGCTTTCCAAGCCTTCATTTCCTGCACTGACAGATGTAATGGTGTAATAATAGATAGAGCTGCCTGATGATACCTCATCAACGTATGTGGTTCCATATACACTCTCTGCTACAGTTGTATACTCTCCATCTATCCTTATGCAGCGCTTTACATTATAATAATGAGCGTTTTCCACGCCATTCCAGGAGAGCATAACCTTCCTGCTTTGTGTTTCTGCCATGATATCACATGGAGCAGATGGGGCCATCATTAAGAAATATTTGCTTGCATCTTTTGTAAAAATCTTTATAAAAGTATCACCCTGTTCACTTTCAAAGACCGCCTTTATTGTTCCTTTTACCGTTTCAAGGGCCGGCACGGAAAAAGCTCCGTTTGTTACATCAGCAACAGCTGTTGGGTATTTTGTGTCAAAGGGAATAAAAGTAATCTTTCCGGAGGTTGAGTTTGGTAATATTCCAAACACACCTGCTTCATTCCCGGAAGACCTCAATGAAATATCCCTTACAACTTCAGTAAAATCGGAGGTCTCTGCAACCACCTTGATTCTTCCTTTGTATGAAATCGGTACAATAGGATAGTTCTCCATGCTGGCCCAACCATAGCTGGAGGTTACACTGCTGCCGCTGTTTAACAGGTTATCAGAGCAGTCATAAATATACCAGTTTATATTAATATTCGGCTGCATTAAAACGTTTCCAGTGGTGGTCCTTTTAAAGCAGTCAATTGTAAATTGATTAATCCTTTGATATATATAAGTTCCTTCAGGAGGCTGCAGGTTAAAACAGCTCTGGCTTTTGTACCAGGTTTTAAAGGGGATCGATTCAACAGTGGGTTTTACAGATTCTGCAATATCTAAAAGAGCACTTACCGAACTTCTTGAAGATATATCTGTTTTACACCTGTCATACAATTCCTTGTTAAAATTGACAAAGAAATTCGGGTCCTCAATTACTGCCTTACCCCAGGCATATCCGCATAGCTGGTAGAAAAGGAGTGCACTTACATATCCGCTCCACACATCTCCTCCCAATTTATGCCTGTTAAGTGCCTCATAATACACATCATATGTATAGCTGTGATTTCTATCAATATTTGGATATATTTTATCCATTCTTGAAAAAACCTCTATCTGTGCCGCTCTGGTCATACCTTCCTCAAAAGCGCTGATTGAAACAACATAATCATCCCTGAAGGAATGAATGATTTCGTGACATAGAGTTTCAAGTCTGCTTATACTTCTTAGCGTAATGGTATTGTTATAGGAATCATACATCCCAACATAAGATAAGTTGGGATTTTTCTTGATGTTTACTGTATTACTGAAGGCTGGATTTCCATATACCTGCTTTATGACAGGATAAAAATTATTTACTTCGCTTTTTAGTATTTCAAGCTCTTCCAAAGTCCAGGGATAATCCGAAGAGTCGAAGGTGAAAGTTAACTCATTAGGGACCTGGGAGGTTGAAAACGAGGCGTATGTACTTTTTGAAGATTCATATTCAGGAAGAATCGGGTTTCCTTCCTTATCCACATAAACAACTACAAAATCAGTAAAAGCAGAACTGTCCGATGCTTCAAGTCTGGTATTTATTTCTTCTGTCGCTAATTTTGAGAGATATTCCTTAAGATTTTCATCTGCGTTAATTACATCCTGCCTTGATAGATTTTCCGGAACCTTGAATAAATAAACCTGGTTACTTTCAACCGGTGAAGGATTTTCAGCATGTACATTACGTGATACATTTCCCGTAATAAGAACATTAATCAGAAAAGCCAATACAATAAGTAAGACATAAGATTTCCTAAACATTTTTAACTCCCCCTGAAAATTAGATGTAAATAATACTATAATCTCTATTAATTACTAAGTTTTTCTACAATTATATAATATAGATGCGGTTTTTTCAATAAAGCTACAAAGAGGATGTGACAGTTTGTATTCTACCTGATAGTTCTCTCTTCATTTTAAGCATATCGATAAAGGCTTCAAGTCTTGTCATGTAACCTGCTTCACCGGTCATTTCGTCAATGATAAGCGTCATAATGGGAATATTGTATTTATCCTGGACCTGGCTGAAGGCACTTTGGGCGATTATTTCGGGCATGCATGTAAAGGGGTATATATGAATAACCCCATCGAAAGCTTTTTTAGCACTTAATATAGACCCGCCAATGGAACTAAGGCCGTGACCTCCTATATCATCGGTTTTCATAAATTCCTTCCCTGCTTCATGAGCCTTGTCTTTAATCTTAAACGGAAGCAGTTTCTTTATAAAGTGTTCCTTGATCCAATAGCTGATACCAAGATGGTTGTGAACCTCAACACCCATATTGCCCAGCTTTCTTTCAAGCTCAAAATTTATATTTGGATGGGCAGCCACATATATTTCCCCCACAATAGAGACCTTTAAAGGTTTATACTCTCTATCCAAAGGGATCTGCTTTAAAGCTTTTCTAGTTGAATTGATTATTGTATTTATACTTTTATATCCGGACGCTTTTTGGGCTTTGTTATGAAACTGTGACATTACTTTATTGGTCTGCCCCTTGTTTATTTCCCTGCACCTGGTTTGTTTAGCCAGCTCGTTCAGCTTATCTACCTTGAAAACCGTCAGTATGGCATAGAGTATTGCTTTTATAATACTAAGAAAGCGCTTTCCTTCCGTCAAAGGCTTTATCTTCTGGAAAACCTCTTTAACGGTAATATTGCTTAAATCAAGGTAAACAAACCTGGTATTGTAACCAATGCTTTTTAGTATTTCAGCCTGTAGATTTCCAAAATAACCGAACCTGCACTGTCCGCACCCTCCGCCAAAGAGTATGAATTCTGCTCCGTTTTCTATACCGTATATAAAATCCCCCAGTATTGTTTTAAAAGGCAGGCAGGCAAATTCAGGAGAGTGCAGAATTCCTTTCTCTAAAGGGCCTTTAGTTGTAACAGGGGGTATTACATATTCTATTCCTGCAGTATCCAAAAGAACCTTTATCGGTATGTACGTATCTCCCATGTGCGGAAATGTAATTTTCATCAGTAATCACCCTACCATATCCAAAAATGCTTCCAATCTGGTGTCAAACCCGGCTTCTCCTGTATGCTCATCAATTGTAAGCTTCAAAAGGGGTATATTGCAGTGGGTATTCAGCCGTCTTTCAATGAACTCCAGCACAAAGGCATCTACTCCACAGGCAAAAGGCGTAAGGTATATTATGCCCTTTACATTTGGTACTGATGCAAAGGTAAAAGCACTGCCCAAAAGCTCAAAGCCTACATCCCAAAACACTTTACCTTGAAACGGATAGGCGTTTTTTCTTTTTGTATCATGATCGATATCTCTTGGAGTGTATACGGTAATATTTCTTTTTTCAAGCTTGTCAATAAGCCTCATGCTCAAATAACTGTCATAAATCATATATGGATGTCCCAAAATTGAAAGAGCTGTTTGATTATCTTCCCTGTTTAAGTATTTACTTGCCTTGAGCAGGTGTTCTCTGCTTCTGTCAAATTCATTGAGAGCCTTTTTAAAAGCATTTATTACTTCATGGTATTCCAAGCTTAATGTTTGAGCAATCTCCTTAAGACTTTCAAGGGTCTGGCCGGGCATCATATCAACATGAACCCTGACCTCCAAAACCTTTATTTGTCTCTTTAGATTTAATAGTGCCATGTCTGGAAGTCCACAAAACTTTGGGCAGGTGAATTCATTTTTATCAAGGCTTGTGTACCTTGGAATAAATATATAGTCCACCTTATCCTTGAGATTATATACATGGCCATGGAAAACCTTTACAGGAAGGCAGGTTTCGTTACTGCAGTGTTTGACTCCAGAGTCAAGGATGTTTTTGTTTGTGTCTTCAGATACTATAACATTGCAGCCAAGGTTATGGAAAAACCTTTCCCACAGTACATTATGTTCAAAGTAAAAAAGTCCTTTTGGTAGTCCGATAGTTGTCATTTTTCAGCTCCTCTAACAGCTTAATAGTTTATATGTTATTATTTCCATAAAAGAGGAAATTATTATACAAACTATTTAGAGGTATCTTTTTTTACTGCCCATAGCCCCTTGTTTCCATCTTTAGCTTCCCGCTGGAACATAACGAAATAATCGCTGTACTTTACATCAGGAGGATAAGTTGAGACCTGGGCGTATCCGTCTAAAACCAATAGGGCATTAAACATCTTGCTTCTGATTTCACTTTCAGTAATTTCCTTCGGGGGCTCTAACCAGATATACCTTAGAAGCCTTCCATATTTGTCGGTTTCGGACACATCCTTTTCAATATACACGGTTTTTCCCATAAGATTTTGTTTTGTATAGCTGGAAGCTTCCTTTCCATAAGGGTCAACCCGTTTAGTACTTTCAGGGCAATTGACTCCTATAAAGCGGACTTTTTCCTCTGTACCATCCATAAATTTAACATATACCGTATCGCCATCCACGTGTTTTGAGACCTGCACTTTTTCAAGTTTAACGGGAGAGTCAAGATGGCCGTCATTATTCTGTCCCAAGTTTCCAGCGGATATACCGGCAGCCAGCAAGAGGAATACTGCTATTATTAAATTTACTGTTTTCCTTTTCATGAAATTACCTCCATTATGTATGCTTGCTTTTGCTATATTATATTAAATCATAAAACAGTTTTGACAGCAAAATATATGATGGTTTCTTTGAATATTTATTTTTAATTATTAAAAGAATAAACCATAATAAGGTTACAATTCGTATTAATAATGGTATTATAGTGTTGGTAAAATAAAGTTTAGCATCTTTAAGGAGGTTTATTATGAAGTATAGAGTTCTTGGAAAGACCGGGTACCAAGTATCCGAAATATCCTTTGGAGCTTGGGCTATAGGCGGTACCTGGGGAACGGTTGATGATGAAACAAGCTTTAAGGCGCTTGAAAAGGCTATTGATGAAGGAGTAAACTTCTTTGATACTGCAGATGTATATGGGGATGGGAGGAGTGAAAAGCTTTTATCAAAGCTTGCAAAAAGTAAAAAGGAAAAAATCTACATAGCTACAAAAGCAGGCAGGAGGCTAAACCCTCATACCGCAGAAGGTTATACAAAGGAAAATCTTGAAGGGTTTATTGATAGAAGCTTAGACAACCTCGGTGTTGACCGTATAGATTTACTGCAGCTTCATTGTCCCCCTTCAGAGGTTTATGATAATGATAAGGTGTTTTTGGCTCTTGATGAATTAAGACAAAAAGGTAAAATAGCGCACTACGGTGTAAGTGTAGAGTATGTAGATGAGGCCGAAAAGGCCATGAAATATCCAAATGTAAGTACTGTTCAGATTATATACAATATGTTCAGGCTAAAGCCGTCAGAAGTATTCTTTAAAAAGGTAAAGGAAAACAATGTGGGTATTATCGCCAGGGTACCGCTGGCAAGTGGTCTTTTAACCGGAAAAATGTCTAAAGAAACCAGGTTTGAAAGTGATGACCATAGAAGCTTTAACAGAAATGGAGAAGCTTTTGACAAGGGAGAAACGTTTTCAGGTGTAGACTTTGAACAGGGACTTAAGGCAGTGGAAGAGCTTAAGAATATAAAGCCTGAAAACGCTACCATGGTTCAGTTTGCATTAAAATGGATACTAATGGAGGATGCAGTAAGCTGTGCAATACCCGGTGCAAAGAATCCGGAGCAGGTTGTACAGAATACCAGGGCATCGGATTTACCTGCACTAACAGAGGAACAGATGAAGGCAGTAAAGGCCATATATGATAAATATATAAGAGAGTCAGTACACCTCTTGTGGTAGTTTGGTCTAAATTACAAGTTAAAAGAGAAAGGGATTTTGAAGGAGACAGAAGTATATGGATGTTACAGCAAAAAGGGTTGTTCTAATTATATCTGCGTTAGGGTCTTTTCTTACGCCCTTTATGGGTTCGGCAGCAAATATAGCTTTACCGGCTATAGGAAAAGAGTTTTCCATGGATGCAGTGCTGCTAAGCTGGGTTGCAACATCATATCTTCTGTCTTCTGCCATATTTCTTGTCCCATTTGGGAAGCTGGCAGATATATATGGAAGAAAGAAGATTTTTACATACGGCATTGTGATTTTTACAGCTGCTTCTTTGATATGTGCCATGTCTTTTTCACCTGTTGTACTTATTATTTTTAGAGTGATGCAGGGAATTGGAAGTGCCATGATATTTGGCACGGGAGTTGCTATTCTGACGTCGGCTTTTCCTCCTAACGAGAGAGGGAAAGCTATTGGCTTAAATACAGCTTCAGTTTATCTGGGGTTGTCCGGGGGGCCCATAATCGGTGGAATTCTTACCCATGCTTTTGGATGGAGAAGCATTTTTGCAGTAGTTGCACCTTTGGGTCTTCTAGTTGCAGCATTGATTATGTGGAAGTTAAAAGGTGAGTGGGCAGAAGCAAGAGGTGAGCGGTTTGACTTTTTAGGTTCTGTCATGTATGGCCTGATGCTGCTTATGATCATTTATGGCCTGTCACTGCTTCCGGATTCTAAAGGGTGGACTTTTATTACAATAGGAATGATACTAATGGCAGCCTTTGTTGCATGGGAGTTTAAGGCTAATACACCTGTTCTAAACATGAGTCTTTTTAGATATAACAGGGTCTTTGCTTTTTCCAATCTGGCAGCCTTTATAAACTATAGTGCCACCTTTGCTGTAGGCTTTCTTTTAAGTCTCTACCTTCAATATATAAAAGGATTAAATGCCAGGGAGGCAGGTCTTGTTCTGGCGGCACAGCCTCTTGTTATGGCAGTGTTTTCAGTTTTTGCTGGCAGACTTTCGGATAAAATGGAATCGAGAATAATCTCGTCAGCGGGTATGCTTATCACTTCTGCTGCACTTTTTGTTATGTCTTTTATAAACAGCAATACCTTTCTGGTATTTATTGTGGGAAGCTTGATGCTTTTAGGCTTGGGGCTGGCATTTTTTACATCCCCAAATACACATGCAATAATGAACTCGGTGGAGAAGAGGTTTTATGGAGTAAGCTCTGCCGCTGTAGGAACAATGAGACTTACAGGCCAGATGTTCAGTATGGGTATAGCCTCGCTGATAATATCCATATATGTTGGAAAGGTAGAAATAGCTCCAGGGAATTATGGCTCTTTTATAAAAGCGGAGAAGGTTACACTTATATTTTTTGGAATACTATGCCTTGCCGGTGTATTTGCTTCCCTGTCAAGGGGTAAATCAAACCCTGTAATCAAGGAGACATAATAAAAAACGCAAAGGAAAATTCCTTTACGTTTTCACTTCTACAAATCCAAGAAGGTTAAAAAATAAATACTTTTATCTAATCTCATATGTACCTTTAGCATAATATAAAAGATTATCTCATCAAGTTAAGCTAAGGCTGTTCCTGCAAGTAAATTCATTATAAGTATTATAACAAATAATATTGCAAGGAAATAACGCACATTAAAGCACTCCCTTTCAAGATTTTGAAATATAGTAGTAATATAGCGTTCCAAATAATATTATAATGTCTTTTTTTGTAACTATCAATATAATTTTTGAAATAAATATGGAAAATAATACAAAAGGCTGCAGGAATGCTCCTGCAGCCTTATAGAGATTGTATGTAAGTAACTTGTTACAGGCCTATGATCTGTGGGTCCACAAAGTGCTGCGTAATGCGTGGTGGTGTTACATCTGCATCAATTGTTCCTACTTCCTGTTTTGCCTTGTTTCCATATGGGTCCTGGGCGTCAATGGTATATGTATATTTTCCGTCTTTAACCAGGTTTCCGGATTGGTTCTTGCCATCCCAGGTTACAGAATTGCTTCCGGCGTTAACCTTGCCATTAATCAAGCTTCTAACCAGGTTGTTGCTACTGTCATATATCTTAATTGTTACAACGGCGCTTTTTGAAACGTTATACTTAATGGTAGCTGCTTTTGTTCCGTTTACACCAAAGGGATCAGGAGTATCGCTTACTGATGAAATAGTTAGTGTGGAAATACTAACTGCAAATGTACCGGTTACTTCCGCCTCCTCCGTTCCTTCTGCATTTGCAGCAGTAATTTTGTATTTATATGTTCCTGGTGCTGCAAGCAGACCTTCAGTATTTTTACCGTCCCATGCAGCTGAATTTCTTCCGGAATTCTTCATAATACCGGTTTCCAGTGTTTTGACCAGAGTATCCGTATTATCGTATATTGCCACTGATGTCTTAGCGCCAGTTGACAATGTGTATACTATGGCTGCAAAGTTAACAACTGTCGGGTCAAATGGGTTAGGACTTATACCATGCTGGCTTATTGTAAGTACTACAGGCTGTGGTTCAACAGGGGTTGTAGGCTTTGGAGTGCCCGGTGCAGTAGGACTTGGTGTACCCGGTGCTGTTCCGTCCGTAGGCTTAGGTATAGGAGCAGAACCTTTTTCTGCAAAGTTCAGTGACTCAACCCAAACTCCTCCAAAGGGGTGATTTACAGCTTGAATTGTTACCTTTGCTATACCTCCGGTTGGATGAATTTTGATTCTTACAGGTTTCAGTTTCTCATTAAAGAGCCCGATAAACATCTGTGTTCTGGTATCGATTATGTTTCCATTAGCATCATAGCTATTTATTAATACCTCAGCCTGCTTTCTGATTGCTGCCAATGCGGGAGAAACTGTTAACTCCAGTTCCACCATATCAACCGGCCCATTGGCAAAACTGATTGACAGTATTTCATTGTCACTGATTCCCTGGTCCCGCTCAAGATGATTGGAGGATGAAAAGCCTACTACATTGCCAGTAGTATCTACACCTTTGATTTTGGTTGACCACACAAAACCGTCAGGGCTTCCATCAATTTTTATACCCTTGCTGATAAGCCAGTTGTAATGCTTCAATACGCTTTCAGGTGTTTTACCAAAGTCAGGATTCCAGGTCAGGTTTCCCCCTAGATCCGGATCGTCTTCAAAATCAATAAAGTTTGTTGCTAAAATTGGGCTGAATTTTTTTATAGTAATTGAGTCTTCTTTTGATATTGTTATGTTACCGGCCCTATCTTCAGCCATAATTTTGTATGTATAATTGCCTTCATTTACTATTTTACCTGATGCATCTTTACCATTCCATGATATCCAGTCTAGTAACTCTTTATTTTGGAGTTCCCTGACTAAAGTGCCTGAAGCGTCGTAAATACTGACTGTAGATTTTCCAGGCTCACTCATTGGATAGAATATGGCAATCTCATTAGTTCCGTCTGGAACAAATGGTTTTAAGCTTACAAAGGTATCGGTTATTTCAACCCCTATAGTGTCTACAGTAATGGTTCCTGATACCGGTAAAGCCTTGTTTTCGTAAAAGTCAACTGCATCAATTGTATATGTATATGTTCCATCTGAAGCCATTCTTCCCATGCTGTCTCTACCGTTCCAGAAGACAGAGTTTGTGCCCATAGCAGCACTGCCTTCAAAAAGGGTAGTAACAAGGTTGTTATTGCTGTCATAGATCCTTATGGAAACTACTGCATCCTTTGATATGGTATATTCGATTGTATTGACATAAGCCTCCGGGTTAAACGGATCAGGGCTATCCTTAACCCAGGTAATTACAGGTATATAATGTATAACATTTATATAGCCGCTTTCACTGGAGTACGATCCGTCATCATCCTTTGCAGTAACCGTTACTTTGTATGTTCCTATGTCAACAAGTCCTCCTGAAGAGTTCCTTCCATCCCATATTGCCGTATGGACTCCTGATATCTTTTCAATATCCTTTTCCAGTATATTAACCGGATTACCCGAACTGTCAAAGATTTCAACAGTTATAGGAGCCTTCTTGGACAGCGAATATGTTACTGTTACATTATTGTCATCACCTGGAACAAATGGGTCGGAACTAATATTTAGAATTTTAACTTCCGGAGTTTCAAAGTCAATTGTAATGGTTCCCATAAGATCCGATGACTCTTTTTCATTGTTTGTAGCAGCGGTGAGCCTATATATATAGATTCCTCTATCTACTATGGACCCGGATTCGTCTTTACCGTTCCATGTAATGGACTGCAAACCTTTTTGAAGAGTGCCGGTAAATAATGTTCTTACAAGGTTATTTTGCCCATCATAAATCTTCAAAGATACGTCAGCCCTTTTATCAAGTGTAAAGCTGATTGTGTTTACGTTGTCACCTGAAGGCTTAAAGGGGTCTGGACTGTCGTTTACAGTAGTTATAAGGCTTGAAGATTTTATAATATGTATAATTCCCTCTTTAGGCTGGGAAGAAAGTCCCGCCAGAGATTTTGCAGTAATCTTGAAGTAGTACTTTCCATCGGGTACTACCTTTCCGGACAGGTTTGTTCCGTTCCAGGCTGCATGATTTGCACCAAAGCTTCTTAGCTTATTTTCTTCAATAGTCTTAACCAATAAATTTTTGCTGTCGTATATCTTAATTGTAGTTAAAGCATTATCCGATAGATTAAAGAAAATATACTCAAGCCCGACTCCTGCGCTCTTAAAAGGATTAGGACTAATACCTATCAAGGTAACAACAGGTACGCTTACATCCACAGTTAAGGTACCGGTTACCTTTGGAGCCTGGTTACCGAAGTTGTCCTGTGCCTCAATTGAGTATGTATATAATCCGTTAGCCGCTATCTTGCCGGAGCTGTCCTTGCCATCCCAAGTTACTTTGTTGGTACCCTGGGGCATGGTGCTGTTCCTTAAAGTCTTTATAAGCTTATTGTTTATATCATAAAGGCCTATTTTTACATTGGCATCTTCAGACAGAGCAAATGAAATAGTGCTAACTTTTGTACCATCAGGTGCAAATGGGTCCGGAGTATCGTTGACATTTGTAACCAGCGGGCTTCTTCCGTCAACCATAATTATTCCTGTTACAGGGACAGATGTTTGGAGAACCGGGTCAATGGCTTCAATCTTATAAGTATAGTTGCCATCGGGTACAATAATCCCTGACGAATTTTTACCATCCCACAAAGCACTGTTTAGTCCTGCTTGTTTGGAGGTATTGTTTTCAAGAGTCCTAACCAGGGTGTTCCTGCTGTCATAAATAGAGATGGTCACACTGGCATTCTCTGAAAGAGTGTAGCTAAGAGTACCGGTGTTTGTACCATTAGGGGTAAAGGGGTTGGGGTTAAAGCTTGCTCCGGTTACACCCGGGGAAGACATATCAACAGCAATGCTGCCCGAATATTTCTGGGACTTATTATTTGCTTTATCAACTGCAGTTATTGTGTAGGTATATTTTCCAGCTCCAACTATGACTCCTGCATCGTTTTGTCCGTTCCAGGTAACTGCATTATTGCCGGTATAAGCTGTACCGGAAGCCAGTTTTTTTACTAGTGCGCCGCTGCTGTTAGTAATATTTAAGGTTAAGTCTACATCTTTAGACAGGGTAAATAATATAGTACTGTAAGTTTTTCCATTAGGTTTAAACGGATCAGGAGTATCGTTTACCGAGTAAATTAACGGTACCTGATCGTCGGAAACTGCTATTGTTCCTACAACAGGTTTTGCCTCAAGCCCTGCAGCATCAACAGCTTCAATTTTGTAGCTGTAGGTTGACTTTGGAACTATAATGCCAGAGGCGTTTTTGCCGTCCCACAGGGTTGTATTTACACCGGCTTTCTTTTGAGCACTGCTATCAAGTATTATAACTTTATTGCCAATACTGTCATAAATAGTTACCGTCGTTTTTGCATCCTCCGAAAGTGTATAGGTTAAGGTCGTGTTATTGGAATCTGTTGGGATAAAAGGATTAGGGCTTATACTATCCGAACTTATAACAGGTGCAGCAGAATCGACGGTAACAGTGCCTGTAACCTTTTGTGCCATGCTTTCTGCGGTATTTACAGCGGTAACAATATAAGTATATGTTCCGCTCTCAACTATAGCACCCAGATCATTTTGTCCATTCCATGTAACGGTGTTGGTTCCTGCATAGCTTTTACTGTCTGCAAGTTTTTTAACCAGGTTACCGTCTTTATTATAAACATAGAGTTTTACTTGAGCTTCCTTTGATAGAATAAAGGAAATAGTATTGACGGTCTTTCCATCCGGTACAAATGGGTCAGGTGAATCCTGGACGGAAGATATTAACTGACTCTTTTCTCCTCCAGAGACATTGATTATGCCTGTTTTAGGTACTGCTTCAAAGCCTGTTTTATCAATGGCAGTAATTTTATATACATAGCTGCCGTCAGGCACAAACATACCGTAAGAGCTTTTGCCATCCCAGGTTATGGAGTTTGCTCCTGCTTTTTTGTCAATACCGTTTTCAAGTATTCTTATGAGAGTGTTTGAACTGTCGTATATCTCTATGCCGGCTCTGGAATCTTTAGAAAGATTATATGATATTGTTACGCTGTTTTTGCCGTCAGGCATAAAGGGATCAGGCGAAGAAGTCAAGTCGGATATTACAGGCAGATCCACTTCACCAATTGATATGGTACCTGATACCGTCTCTGATCTTTTATCATAGGAGTCAACCGCATCCATATCATACCTGTAATTGCCATTGGTTACGAAGCTTCCTTCATCATTTTTGCCGTCCCAGGAGGCCTTGTTGGCGCCGATAATTACATCTTCGCTTAAAAGGTTTCTTACCAGGGAGCCGCCTTGGTCATAGATTTTTATAGTGACTTTAGCATTCTCCGAAACACTATAGCTTATGGTATTTGCCTGACCCTTTGCAGGATTTAGAGGATCAGGACCATCACTAACCGAGGTAATGGAAGGGTTAAAACGTTCAACTATGATAGTTCCGGTAATTGGTTCGGCTTCTAGGCCTGAAATGTCAACAACCGAAATCTTGTATGTATAAACACCGTCAGGGACCATCTTGCCTGCGGAGTCCGTACCATCCCAGGCTGCTTTATTCAGGCCTGCCGGTTTTAATGTACCGTTTTCAAGTGTCTTGACAAGCTTCCCAAGACTGTCATGTATTGTAATTGTTACATATCCGCTTTCAGACAGGTAATAGTTTATATTGGATGATTTAAGGTTTGGTGTAGGTGATGGTGAGATGGAAGGTGAAGGAGTGATGCTTACACCGTTTGATACTATCACCAGCTTACCTGACAGCGTGTTCTGGGTGCCTTTAGTGGATGTTTCTTTCACCGACAGTATATGAGTGCCGTTTGTAAGTTTTGTGGTATCAAGACTATAGTGGAATCCACAAGTGCTGTTGCCATACTGTGGGTAAAGGCTGCCTATATCAGGCCTTGGATCCCCGTATACGGCCTGACCTTTCAGCTGTCCATCTATGAATACCTCTATTTTGGAAACTCCATCCTTATCAAGGAACCAACCTTTTACATTGTAGGTTCCGCTTATGGTTTCAAGGTCGGAGGGGCTGTCTATATTTCCTATGGGAACAAGGGTGAAAACAGGAGTAGGCATAGTGCCCGGTGTTGGGGAAGGAGTCACACTGGGAACTGGTGATGTTGGCGACGCTGACGGACTGGTGCCCGGGTTGGATGTAGGCATGGGTGTAGGGCTTGGACTGGGGGTTGTTCCCGGACTAGGTGTCTGGTCAGGTGCAGGTTTGATTACTTTAGCTGCGCTGTAAACGTCTATCAAACCATACCCGAAGGCTTCATCCCAGCCTAAAATACCTATATCATATGCAGTACTTTTAAGAATACTTTCTATTTCATAGGGACTCTTGTTTGTGTCAAGGCTCCATATTAGAGCAGCCGCACCTGCAACAAAAGGAGCAGCCATTGAAGTTCCGGACTTGTAACCGTATAAACCGTCATAGGTAGTACTGTAGATGCTTACACCGGGAGCTGCCAGGTCAATGTGGCTTCCGTAGTTTGAGAAGGATGTTCTGTTATTGCTTTGATCTGTTGCCGATACTGCAACCACATTATTTAGAGCTGCAGGGTAGCTGGGAACGCTTGTATTTGAATTTCCGGCGGCAGCTATGATAAGAGCTCCCTTGTTGTAAGCATAGTTTACCGCATCCTGCATGAACTTGTCGCTGCTGGGCCCTCCAAGGCTAAGATTTATTACTTTTGCACCGCGGTCTGCAGCCCACATTATACCTTCACCTATGTCGGAAGTGTATCCTGAACCGGATGCACTTAGAACCTTAATAGGCATAATCCTGCTTTTGCCTGCAACCCCTGCTATTCCTCTACTGTTGTTTATTATTCCGGACGCGATACCGGCTACATGGGTTCCATGTCCATTGTCGTCATCGGTGTAGCTGGTATTGTTTATAGCATTATACCCGTATACAAGGCTTCCTGAAAGATCAGGGTGACTTGCATCAACTCCGGTGTCAACGATTGCAACTGTAATAGAACTGTCCCCCATGGATATATCCCATGCCAGATTTGCCTTTATTCTGGGCAAGCCCCATTGGAGATTATAGCTTGGATCATTGGGAGTTTCTATTGCAGTATATATATAATTAGGCTGAGCATATTGGACTGATGAATCCTTACTTAAAGTGGCAATTACGCTGTCTCTGGTTTTTTCCTTTCTGAATTTTACTTTATGGGCCTTAAGCTTGCTTATGGTCTTGGTAAGCTTTAAATCATGCTTTTGTGTTATGTCAGTGATGTAAACACCGTCTTTAAGCTTTATTAGGATCTCTTCTTCACCATAGACAGAAGAAGCAGCTTCAGCCCAGCCCGGGCTGGCTGAAAGCACTGCGAAAATGGTAAAAATAATAAGTACAAATCGCGAGAAGGACTTTGTCAGGATAATGGCCATAAAAACCTCTCCTTTTCTAGATAATCTTATAACGTCTGAAAAAGGTTATAAACAAAGGTATACATTTTCTCCCGATTTGTTATAAATGATATAAAAATAAGAAAGGGTGACTTATATTTATAGGTTATAGTTGTACCTGATGTACTACGTGCTTGAGGGTATAAGCCTATACTTTATATTGGACTCTAAAACTATTATATCATGGGATGGCAGTAAAAGAAAGTAGTGCTAAAGTACTAAAATTTGTGGAAAAGCGCCCTATTTATAAAGCTTCTGTCAATTTACTATAAGGCGGTGTATAATATATTTATATTAATGGCAGTAAAAAGAGAGGTACAACTATGATAAGAGTTGGTATTATAGGGTGTGGTTCCATTACAAGGTTCAGGCATGCTCCGGAGTATATGGCAAATCCCCATTGCGAGATAGCCGGTTTTTATAACCCGAGTACCGGGAGGGCGGAAGAAATGAGCAGGATGTTTGGGGGTAAAGTATATAGTTCTTATATGGATATGCTATTGGATAAGAAAATTGATGCAGTAAGTGTGTGTAATGCAAATAAATACCATGCACCTGTAACAATAGATGCGTTAAAGGCCGGGAAGCATGTGCTGTGTGAAAAACCTATGGCTGCATCACTGGATGAAGCCAGGAATATGGTAGAGGCATCACACAAAGCCGGCAAATATTTAATGATAGCCCATAACCAAAGGCTTGAGCCTGCCCACGTTAAAGCTAAGGAGATACTAAAGGGCGGGGAGCTGGGTAGGATTTTAAGCTTTAGAGCGGCATTCGGACATGGAGGACCGGAGTTCTGGAGTGTAAATAAAGGTAATAACACCTGGTTTTTCAAGAAGGACGCTGCATTTGCCGGAGTTATAGGTGATCTTGGTATACATAAGGCAGATCTTTTAAGATGGTTAATTGATGATGAGATAGAAGAGGTAAGTGCCTTTCTGGCTACAGCTGACAAGAGGGACGAAAATGGTTTGCCTGTGGAAGTAGATGATAATGCCATATGCCTGTTAAGGTCAAAATCGGGTATTATAGGTACTTTATCTGCCAGCTGGACATACTACGGTGAAATGGACAACAGTACGGTTATCTATTGTGAAAAAGGTATTATGAAGATATATAACACTCCTGATCATGATATAACCATAGTTAAGAGCAGTGGTGAGCAAGTTCATTATAGGTTTGAAAAGAATGAGATCAAAGAAGGTTATGTGAATTCAGGTGTTATTGATTTGTTTGTTGAAAGTATAGTGAATAATGTTCCACCGATGATTAGCGGCGAAGAAGGTCTTTCGGCATTAAAAATTATTTTAGCCTGTCTGGAGTCTGCTAAAAAGGGAACGGTTGTCAAGGTTATTTAGTTTTGCTGTGGACTTTCTTGTTCTTTACGGACCCGACAGATATGATATCATACCTTCAAAATGGATATGCCAAGTAGTTCGGCTTAAATAGGATTCAGTAGACTTTTATATAGAGAGGACTTCATTTAGCAGTAAAATCCTATATTGTATTTGTCACTATAATAGTA
>JBMOLK010000081.1:0-17353 GCA_049325575.1 Bacillota bacterium
TATGTAAGGGGTGATGAAGTGAATCATAACTATGACGAAAATGCAAAAATTATTAAGGCGCTTTCAGATCCAAACAGACTTAAAGTAATCGACATTTTATCTTGCGGTGAAAAATGTGCTTGCGATATACTGGAAGAATTTGAGTTTACACAACCAACGCTTTCACACCACATGAAGGTATTGATGGACTGTGGTATTGTGGAAAGCAGAAAAGATGGCTTATGGAGCTTCTACTCCCTTAATATTTCTAATTGTAATAAACTCATATTGTTTCTTATGAATCTTGTTACAGACACAGATGAGTGCATCTGTAAAAATAAATCAAAATGTGAATGTAAATAAAAGGAGTGTTTGCTATGAAAAGAATGGTTATTTTTGATCCTGCAATGTGTTGTTCGACAGGCGTGTGTGGCCCATCAGTAGACAAGGAACTGTTAAGAGTTTCTACTGTATTAAATAATCTTAAGAACAAAGGTGTATTAGTTGAGCGGTACAACTTAACTAGCAACCCACAAATATTTGTTGATAATAAAGAAATAAATAAAATGCTTAATGACGATGGAGTAGAAGTACTTCCAATAACAACGGTTGACGGTGTTGTGGTAAAGACAAAATCTTATCCAACAGATGAAGAGTTCTGCAGCCTGTTAGGTCTACCAGCAGATTATCTTAAAGCCACTGTTAAAATTAAATCAAATGGATGCGGCTGCAAAGGTGGTTGCTGCTAATTCTGAAAAGAGGGAATTGGATGGCATTTAAAAAATTTATTGTATCAGAGGTCAATCTAACGAAATATTTGTTTTTTACAGGCAAGGGAGGAGTGGGGAAAACATCAGCAGCATGTGCTACTGCAGTAACCTTAGCTGATGATGGCAAGAGAATCATGCTTATAAGCACAGACCCGGCTTCAAACCTTCAGGATGTTTTTAGTACTGAGTTAAATAATAAAGGAGTATCTATACAAGATGTCCCTAATTTGGTAGTTGCAAACTTTGATCCGGAGGAAGCTGCTGCCGAGTACAGGGAAAGTGTTATAGCTCCTTATCGTGGAAAATTACCCGAAGTAGTTATAAAGAACATGGAAGAACAGCTTTCTGGCTCTTGCACTGTTGAAATTGCCGCATTTAATGAATTCTCAAACTTTATAACCGATGAAAAGGCGGCTATGGAGTATGACCATATTATATTTGATACCGCACCAACTGGTCACACGTTAAGAATGTTACAGCTTCCTTCAGCATGGAGCAACTTTATAAGTGAAAGCACCCATGGTGCGTCATGCTTGGGACAGCTTTCAGGTCTTGAAAGTAAAAAGGAAGTTTATAAAAATGCGGTTAAAAATTTATCAGATAAAGAAAAAACGACACTGATACTTGTATCAAGACCGGAGCCAGCACCATTGAAAGAAGCTGAAAGAGCATCAAAAGAGCTTCAGGATTTGGGAGTTAGCAATCAAGTTTTAATAGTTAATGGTATCCTTGAGGAACATGATGACTACCTTTCCAATGCTATTTATGAAAAACAGCAAAATGCCCTAAAAGGTATGCCTGCAGCGCTTAAGGATATTGAAACATTCCAAATTCCACTAAGGCCTTATAACGTAACGGGATTAGAAAATGTAAGAGCATTCCTAGTAGATAATAATATTAAATTAAACAGCACAGCACTAAACGCATCAAAGGTACCAAAGTTAAACACTGTGATAGAAGATTTATATAACAGCGGTAAAAAAGTAATATTTACAATGGGTAAAGGTGGTGTGGGTAAAACCACTATAGCCTCTGCTATAGCCTTGGGTTTAGCCAAGAAGGGTAAGAAAGTTCATTTAACAACTACTGACCCGGCTGCTCATTTAAAATTTGTTTTGGATGAAAGCTATGGTATTACATTAAGCAACATAGATGAGAAAGAAGAGCTTGAAAAGTATAAAGAGGAAGTATTAAGCAAAGCCAGAGAAACAATGGCTGAAGACGATATCGCTTATGTTGAAGAGGACTTAAGATCACCTTGTACTCAAGAAATAGCGGTATTCAGAGCCTTTGCTCAAATAGTTGAGAGATCGGAAAATGAGGTTGTAGTAATCGATACTGCACCAACCGGTCATACGTTGCTTCTTTTAGATTCTACCCAAAGCTACCATAAAGAAATCCAGCGCTCACAGGGAGATATTCCTGAATCAGTTAATAAGCTTTTACCTAAACTTAGAAATGAAAAAGAAACGGAAGTCATTATAATAACTTTAGCTGAGACGACTCCGGTTCATGAGGCAATAAGGTTGCAGAATGATTTGAATAGAGCTGGTATTCATAGTAAGTGGTGGGTTATCAATTCAAGTTTCTATGCAGCAAATACAACGAATACTATTTTGAAAGTGAAAGCAAGTAATGAGGTTCAGTGGATTAACAAGGTCAATGAAATATCAAACGGAAACTTTGCAGTCATAGAGTGGATACCAGAAGAAGTAAAGGGTGAATACCTAAGCAAGCTCTTGAAATAGAGCTTGCTTTGTAATATTAATAATTTTGTATGAAAGGTACAGTGGATATGGAAAAAGAAAAGAAACAGTCCGGAATTTCATTTTTTGAAAAATATCTTACCCTTTGGGTGGCTTTGTGTATGGTTGCAGGTGTGCTTATTGGCAGATTTTTGCCTGCTATACCCGAGTTTTTAGGTAGATTTGAGAATGCGGAAGTTTCTATTCCTATTGCAATTCTCATTTGGTTAATGATTTATCCCCTGATGCTTAAAGTAGGTAAAGGGAGGCATGTTATGAGTAACAATAAACCAGCAGTAATGGGCCCATTGGTTGAAGCGCCAGTAATTATTGCCTTAGTAAATTCAGCCCTATTTTTAAAACAGAATTACTTTGATGAAAATGGTATGCCAAAGAAGGTGGGAGCATGAAATTCGCAGTAATAGGAGATATCCATAGCAATATCTATGCATTGGAAAGTGTTTTGGAGGATATAAAGAATAAGGATGTTGATTATGTAATAAGCACAGGGGATTTGGTAGGGTACCTACCTTTCCCGAACGAAGTTGTTGAGTTAATAAGAAGTAATCACATTCTTTCAGTGCAAGGCAATCATGATAAATTTATAGGGGGCAGCCAATATTTATCTAAAGAAGTAATTGATAAGTTGAGCGAAAGTGAAATAAAAGCAAATGCATCGGCTGCTTATACAAATTCAACTATAACAGATAAAAATCGAGAATATTTAAGAAATATGCCGTCTAGAATAAGAATTATGATAGATGGTCTAAGAATATTAGTAGTTCATGGAAGTCCAAGACGAATTGATGAATACATATATGAGGATTCTCAGAACATTAAGGATATAGCCTATGAAGTCGATGCTGATGTTGTTATTTCTGGGCATACCCATATTCCATTTTGTAGCATTGTTGAAGGGAAACATTTTATAAATGCAGGGTCTGCCGGAAAGCCAAAACACGGTAATGCAAATGCCACTTATGTAATTGTTGATGTTACAAGAGGAAAAATAACACCTGAAATTATTGAGGTTCCATACGACGTAGATAAAATAGCTGAATTGGTTGAACAAAGTAATATGTTTGACAAAAAGCTTTCAGACATGCTTAGAAAAGGATACTGATAAAGTGAACGATAGTGTTAAGTAGCAGGGACTTTAAAGGTATATTTTTCGTGATAAACAAAAGTAATTGATGAATTTGAGCAATTAAAAATCCATTGTATGCTATTAAAACTGGTATAATTGAGTTCAAACGATGATCATTCATTCTGGGGTTTTTGGTTACGGTAGTGTAATAGGTTTAATTGTTAAATATTTGTCAATTTTGCTCAAAAGTACTTACATCCCAAACAGGAATATTATATAATATATGTGGTTATACGCATATATTAATATACATATTGAGGAATACATTATGATGAAAAATATAAATAATAAAGCTAACGATAAAAACGATGACTTAATCGAAGGAAATAAAACACAGAATTGCTGCAGTAGTAATTCTGTTGAGGAATCCAAAGAAAATAACGAATATAAAATCACTGTGAGTGAAAATGGGCATTTTACTCTACCCGACGAATTGATAAAAATGCTGGGGGTAGAGGAAGATTCACCTGTAAGAGTTATAAAACAGGGGGATAGACTAGAGATCTACCCTAATATTCACAGCCTGGGCAAAGTATATATTGAAGCTACAGCCTTATGCAACCTTACATGCCAGACCTGTGTAAGGAACAGCTGGAGTGAAAAGATGGGGAATATGGACATTAACACTTTTGATATGCTTGTTGAACAGCTCAAAGAGTTCAAAGCACTTCAAACGGTTATGTTTGGCGGCTTTGGTGAGCCAACCTTCAACAAGAACATATTATATATGATAGATAGGGTAAAAGCTCTGGGCGTAAAAGCTGAGATGGTTACCAACGGAACTCTCTTGAATAAAGATATGGTAGAGGCTTTATTGGAAAAAGCCTTGGATACATTATGGGTATCATTTGATGGAACCAGCGCGAAATATTTTGATGATATAAGGGCGGGAGCTAGCTTTGATTCAGTGGTAGAAAATCTTAAGCTTCTGAAAAGGTTAAATTCCAGAAGCAAACATAAAATTAAGGTTGGTATAGCTTTTGTAGTTATGAAAAGGAATCTCAGTGAGTTAAAAAATCTCAGCGATCTTGCAGTACACGTTGGAGCTAAAATGATATCTGTAAGCAATGTACTTCCATATTGTTCAGAAATGCTGGATCAGATGCTATGTGAAGGGATCATTTATGGAAGTCATAGGAGTGAAAAGTTTACTTCTATACCTATAAGTCTTCCTTTGATTGATGGAGATAAAATATTAAATGAATCATTTAGTGGTTTTTTAGAGCATAACTTCAATATTTCTATTATGAGAAATAAGATTATCCCTGATACCCCAAGTTGTAGATTTATTAAAGAAAGATGTACTTTTGTAAGATGGGATGGACAGGTAAGTCCATGTATGGGACTGCTTCACTCATATAATTCTTACTTTACTTCAGATAGAAGTACGAGAGAGGTTACATCTTATTCACTTGGCAGCATAAGCGAAAAAACACTGAAAGATATATGGAACTCACAGGAATATCATGACTTCAGAGAAAAAGTAGATTCATTCAATTTTTCTCCATGCGTTAGGTGCGGACCATGTAGTTTGGCAAGCAAAAATCATGAAGACTGTTTTGGTAATGATTTTCCTACCTGTGGGGGATGCTTATGGGCTCAAGGTGTGATACAATGTCCGTGAAATAATTGATATGCTACTTTAAGGTAATAGTCACCCCTAGGGAGCCTAGGGTGATTGAGGTTAAAGGCGAAGCACCCGGACAGTATGGATATTATGATGATGACCAAACAAGAAGTGCCATTTTTTCATGGCTGCCGGTTTCGTAGTAAGAAGAAAAGCAGTCATAATACTTCTTACGGTCGGTAAATTTAACATTAATAGGCGGAAAGCCTGCAGAGTTCAACTCAAAATTGAGGAGCAGCCTGCCTGTTCTCCCGTTTCCGTCAATGAACGGGTGAATACCCTCAAACAGCAGATGAAATAACTCTACCCTTTCTACTGGATGCATTGTTTTTGTCATCTCTTCATGCCTTATCATAAGCTGTTCCATTTGCACCGGAACAAGATATGGCTCTGGTGGATCGTGCTTGGCACCCATGATTCTAACTGGAACTCTGCGGTAAACACCTCTGTCCTCAGGTCTGTCAATCAAAACCAGGCTATGCAAAATCACCTCAAGGAATATTATATTCCGAAAACGGAAATATCAACAGAAACGTAAAATTGCCGAGTGTATATTTCCGAAGGAGCCATTTTGCTATTTAACGTCAATATGTTGGATACATAATAGGACTTCAAACCGGATTTAAGGTATCTTCGATTAAATTGACGGCGGGTCATAATTGTGGTACAATAAAACCACGAAGGGAGTTGAAAATATGCCCCAAATTATTCCAATCCGTGATTTGAAAAACACAAGTGAGATATCTAAAATGTGCCATGAATCGAAAGAGCCAATTTTTGTAACTAAGAACGGTTATGGAGATATGGTAATTATGAGTATGGAAATGTATAAGGAAAAAATGTTTATGCTTGATGTATATGATAAACTAATGGCAGCTGAGGAACAACTCAAGGAAGGAAAAGTGCTTGACGGGGAAGCATCTTTAAAAAGCATAAGAGAAAAATACAATGTATAAATTGGTTATTACTGAGCTTGCCCATCAAGATCTGGATAAAATCGTTTCGTATATTGCAGTTGAACTGGTAAATCCAATAGCTGCCGGAAATTTTCTAGACGAAGTTGACAAATGTTATGGGCATCTTAAATCCAACCCATGGATGTATGGGAAATGCCAGAATAAGCGCTTGGAGAAAGAAGGATATAGAAAAGCACCTATCAAGAATTATTTGCTTGTTTATAAAATTGATGAAGTATCCAAAACAGTCAACATTATGCGTTTCTTCTATGGTGCGCAGGACTATATTAAATTGATATAAAAGGGAATCGCAAAGCATCTTCGAAATGAAGGTGCTTTTTAGCGTTTGATAATAAAAGAAAAATCTATTTGACTGTATTGATGGGTATTGCTTTAATAATCATATCCTCTGCAGCAATTTGTATAGGTGCCTATTCAATCCCGCTGGATGAAGTCATAAAACATATTGGATCAATTTTTAACGTAGGGGCCAGGAATGAAGGTGTATCAAATACAATTATTTGGGATATCAGGATAACCAGAATCATTCTGGCAATTGCCGTTGGCATGGCGCTTGCTTCAAGCGGTGCAGTATGCCAGGGTGTCTTCAGGAATCCATTAATAGAGCCCTATATACTGGGGGTATCTTCTGGTGCAGCTTTCGGTGCAGCACTGGCAATCATGTTTAAATTTCCTTTTTCCTTACAGCTTTTATCTTTTACATTCGGATTTATTGCTGTTTTCCTTACATATTCACTATCAAGAATAAATGGGCAAACACCCCTTGTTACACTCATTCTTCCGGGAGTTATTATCGGGTCCTTGTTTTCTGCCATGGCTTCCATCTTTCAATATATCAGCTCGGAGGAACAGTTAAGGAAGCTGGTTTTCTGGTTGATGGGAGGATTATATAATGCCACCTGGTCAGATGTGTCGACAGTAGTACCCTTTATATTCACGGGTTTTATAATCATATGGTTCAATAGTTGGAAGCTTAATGTATTATCCCTGGGGGAGGAAGAAGCTAAAACCCTGGGAATAAATACTGAAAGAACAAAACTCATTCTTATGGTAGCGTCCACTGTAATTACTTCCATTTCTGTATCGGTTGCAGGAATCATAGGGTGGGTAGGTTTAATGATACCCCATGCTGCAAGATTGATGGTTGGGCCTGACCATCGTTATTTACTCCCGTATCGGCAATTTTGGGTGCAATTTTCATGGTGATCTGCGATACTGTTGCAAGAACAATATCAACGGGAGAAATACCCATAGGTATTGTCACTTCAATACTTGGCGCACCATACCTTCTTTACATATTAAGAAAAAAGACAAATTATTTCGGAGGCTGAATGCCATGTTAAGTGTAAGAAACCTTTACTACAGCTATGGAGACATTGAGGTCCTTAAGAAAGTTTCCTTTGATGTGGGGAAAAGTCAATTGTGTGCCTTATTTGGTCCAAACGGCACAGGGGAAAGTACCTTGTTCAAATGCATCACAAATCTCCTGGATATTAGAAAAAAGGGAGAAATTCTGATTGCTGATAAAAACATAGTAAAAATGCACTTGAATGAAGTTGCAAAGATTGTAACCTATGTTGCACAAGAGCATAAGCCCTCCTTTCCTTTTATGGTAAAAGAAGTTGTGCTGATGGGCAGAACTCCTCATTTGGGAGGATTTTTCGGTCCAAGCAGCAAGGATATGGAAGGAGCTGTAAAAGCTATGGAAATGGCAGGTATTTCTCATCTATCCGACAGGCTCTACACAAACTTAAGTGGGGGGCAGAGACAGTTGGTTTTGATTGCCAGAGCCTTCGCGCAGGATACCGATGTATTACTTCTTGATGAACCTACATCAAACCTTGATTTTAAAAATCAGATAGTCATGTGGAATACGATCAAAAATAATACGGCTTATAGTAAAACCACTTTGATTTGTACACATGATCCCAATCATATCTTCTGGTTTTGCGATAAAGTAATTGTCCTGGGGAAAGATGGATCGATTATCGCTAAGGGGGATCCTGCAGAAGTGATCAATAGGGAAATGCTTAAAGAAATCTATGGAGATCTTTGTGATATTAAGTATTTATATGATAGATCGGTTGTTGTTCCAAACATTATCAAAAAAGCGCAAGGATTCTATTGATGCGTTTAAATATGGGAGACCGGGAAAGGATACAAGGTGATGATTAAATTAAGTCCAATTGTTGATGAAACAATAAAAAAACTGATTGCGGAACAAAACTTGATTAGAAGTTTTGTTGATGCTTATGGATCTTGTGTTAATATAATCTTTCCGGAGAATCTGAATAAAAATATTCAGAGCATTCAGTCTGTATACCGTAAGCATCATTTAAACGGAAAGATCAGGCCTTTTGGTTGTTTTAATAATAGTGTTGGCTATTTCAGCAGTGGTATTAAGTATATGAAAATTACGTATTTCAGACATAATGGTTGCGGAGATGTCAATTGGCTTTTCTGCAGTTGCAATATAATATTATCGCAGCAGAGGCATCTATATCATTTTGTTGATCCCAAAGATACGCTTATCAGCTCGTAATTTATATTTTGTTATTATACCAGGCAATGACTGTGGTTTTTTCATCATTTCTTCCAGTAATAAGTGGATTGAAAGCGGTAACTGGGTATATATTACTCTGGTCGATATTAATGACTTCTATTGAGATTACTATAATTAAGCCATTCACATCATTATATATACAGGTTGGAGGATACTACCATACTCCTCAATAGGCTATATTGTGGCATTCACATGGGCATATATCTATTACAGACTCATACAAGGAAAGTTAAAGGGTTGATTGTGTAAGTTTTAATGCACCAAAGTCAAATGTTTATTCAGTTTTGCTAATGTAAGCTAGAATATACCCGGTTTCTTATCTGTAGGATCTTTAAAGAGGTCTATACTTAACCTACCTGTCGTATCCAGTTCAGCCAGAAAGACCTCCTCAGGCCTTGAAACTCCGGCCTTTTTTATCTCCTGATCTAGCCATGCAACATCAAGTTTGGCAAATTTTAGGTTGGTATATTGTATTTCACCATCTATGATGAGCGGAAGGGAGATTCCTTCATACTGTGTATCAATTTTTAAATCACTAGGGTTAACGGGACGGCTCTGAGATGTAGGAATTACTGATAGATTACCATTTGGTTCAATGATTGCAAATTCTACATCGGAGATCTTGGCATAGCCCTGAAGTCTTAATAGTGATAGAAGGAAAGGCAGGTTCATTCTGTTTCTTTTCAGAGCTTCTCTATCAACCTTTCCATTTACAACAATTATATCTGGTTTTAAATCAAAATTATAGAATCTTTTTCGAAGGGATATCCACCCCACAACCATGGCTCCTATAGCAATTGTGAGAGAACCTAAAAAAGCTTTGGAGCTTATCTTAAATACAAGAGGCTCTGCTGCTACGTTTGCAAATACCATTAAAGCAGTAAAGTCGTAGGATGTCAGTTGTGATATGGATTTCTTGCCTATAAGTCTTACGCAGAACCATGAAAAAAGTAACACTATTATACACCTAAATATATATACGAAAGCTTCCATTTGCTCTTCCTCCTTATGGTTGTGGTATAACTTTAATAAAATTGTGCCATAGTATTAATGTAGACTTTGCTTGACTGACCGTTTCGGTATCATCTTTCGTTTTAATCGCTCCCTGTATCCTGGCTAGGTTTTCCATGAAGAGAGAAAAGTCTTCTTCTGCATAATTAAGAGCAAGAAAGTATTTATCCTTTTCCCATAATTCCAATAGCTTGTTTACAGAGTTTTCTGCTTCCTCCCATTTACCCTGTTCGGCATACTGAATGATATTATTAAGGTGACTCTTTATAGGTTCCCCGGAAGGGAATAAGGTGTTTTGTGCAACAAAAAAAGCTAAAAAGAGTAAAATGATTAATCCAAATAACGATATTGTTACTGTTCTATTTCTCAATGCTATTCCTCCTATTCAATTGCATATTTACCCGGTTCCTCTTTAGAGGTTTGCTTTTTTGATACATACAGGTTCCCTGAAGTATCCTGGCCAGCGTAGAACACATCTTTTCATTCTGTATACTATGGCCTTTAATTTGATCCATCAACCACTGTTCAGTCAGGTTTATAGATGTACTAAGTCAATAATCAATGTTATCAGAGACACACCAATAAGTACTACAAAGCCGGACAGAGAGGTGTTTTGCTGTACTGTAGCTGCACTAACCGCTGTAGAACCTAGAATTATATCTACAACAAAGTCAAAAAAGGTCATCTGTGATACCAATTTTCTGCCCAATACTCGTGTCAGTATTAAAGTCACAAAATAAACTGCAACAGTTAGTATTGCAACTTTTATAAAAATCTGTGCCATAGCATATGTCCCTACCATCTTTATTAGCTATTTTTTACATGGATAGTAAGGATTATTCATTATGTACTATACTAGTTGTATTTCAGCATCTCACTAGAGCAGGTTAAATTCTCAACTGTTTCTCTGAAGCCTGTGTTATTGTCGATTATAACTTCATCAGAAGGTGTCTCTTCAGATAAGTTAAATTCCTGGGGCTCATCCACATGGCCTCTTACCATAGGTGGTGGTCAAAGCCTTTATTTGGGCCATACATAATTATTCCTCCTGAAATAAGTTAAGAAAGCAATAACTTATGTAAACAATATATTGGTGTTTCCTATTTTAATAAGTATAAATTCCTTGTAAACATAAAGAGACAAAAATAATAAGATTCAATGTGATATTGGTTATCTCCTTTAGCAAATAAGCAGTTTGTAACGGAATGCTTATTGTTAACATAATATATAACAGGATGCAATACTTTTGTCTTATAAGGAAAGAGGTGAAATATATGGCAAACGGATTTGGTTTTGGTGGAGGTGCCGGTGGTTTTACTGGTGGGAATTATGCAGCTCTGCTTGCAAACTATATTGGTGAGACTGTAACTATATTTACTTCAAGCGGTGGACAATCAGGAGCTGGTTTTACCGGTGTGGTGATGGCTGTAAACAATGTATTTGTACGTCTTCTTACTAGAATTGGACCACCTCCAGGATGCTCACTGGGAAACGCATGTGCAGGATTTAATGTAGGCTATGGCTATGGAGCAGCTGGAGCGGGTGTTGGCGGTTTCGGCGGAGGTGTGGTAGCTGGCGGAGCAGGTGTAGGTTATGGTGCAGGTCCTGTATTGCCTGCAAGTGTAAACGGTGCAGTAACAGCCGGTGGCTGGAACGGTTACCCTGTAGCTACTGTAGGATCAGTAACAGATATACCGATTGCATCCATTGTTTCCTTCGTTCACAATGCAGTATAAAGCTTAGTGTAAGACAGTAGATACACACACAGGTTAATGGGGGGCACAATTAATGCCTCCCATTACTGAGCTGCTATTATTCTTTAAAATAAGGAGTGAAATATAATGTATGGACTCAAGATATCTTCCTTTTTATGACGGGCTCTATGGCGGATCGCTGCAATCTGCACTTTATTTGCGGCAGGTACTGTATATATAAAAAAGCTGCATTCTTCTGTATTTTTATATTCCAAAAAACATAACAGACCGGGTGAATTAGTAAAGGGTATTACAAGGACTAATGGTATGAATTGGAGCCGACCAGTAGCAAACTCTGCTGATGAATATGATTAATATTACAGCAGATGTGTTTATAATAAACAGAGTAAATTTATCCTAACAATATGGTAAAGTTTAATATCATGTGATTTGGCTTCATTATGTAACTCTTTTACTCTGTATTGAATACATTATCTTAGAGATAGTATTTACTCTTAAGAACTGCTGAACAAAAAAGCTGAAATCTTTTATTAAGGTGGGATTGAATTGTCGCTCTTAGAGCCTTTTGGAATTGTTTTTGGGGGTTTTAAAGTTAATGCAATGGAAAATACGTCTTCAATTAATGTAGGTGAAACTTTTCTTCAAGCATTAGACAGTATTGTAAAGAATAATCTAATTGCCGGTCAGACTTATGGGGACTTTGACTTAATTAATGAGCAATCTATAGCATCACCTATTTATGATTCTGATCTACAAGACACCGTGAAGCCTATGATAATGTCTCCCCTCGGTCTTGAAGATTAAAAGTTTTAACTTCCAGCACTTAGCTTTGGATATGGTCTGGCAGATTATTCTTCCAGGCCTTATCCCATTTCAAAGCTTATTTAACACTATATTATCGTTAACACTTTTATATGTTTATGAATAATATATTAGAGAATCAAACTTTAGAGGATAGTATCTATGAATGATCTACAGTATACACCAAGCTCTTCATTCCTGTCGGAATATTTAAATGAAGTAAAAGAAATGATTAATGAGTTTAGATCTGAATTCAGTAATGAGTTTAAAGGAAAAGATATAGGAGTAACCCCTACGGCAAAAGAAAAATCAGCTCATTTTCCATTACAACTTTGGGAAACGCATGACAAGTATTATGTCTTGATATTTATACCTGGCGTTAAGTCAAAGGAGGACGTAAAGGTAACCCTCATTAATAGCCAAACTTTATACATACAAGTATATCTTCCTTCGTTCAAACCTTCAAATGATAGCTTTCTGATACATTCAGAGATCTTAAGATCTTCTGAAAGAAGTGTACTTCTACCGGAGTCAGTACTGTCAGAAATTGATGTACAAAGTTTAAAAAATGGTATATTTACTGTTATCTTAAACAAAAGCAGTCAAAACATAGAAATACCTATAGACTTTTAAAAATAGATTTTTAGAAAAAACCATGCCTATACTACAGTAAAAGGGGGTCATTAGCATTGAAAAAATAGAATTTAACATAGGTATTATAAAAGTTATGCATATGTCGGGTACAGCCTCTTTAGTAATAGGCAGAAGTCAGTATGAAAAACAGTCCAACCATTCTAAAACCAACAACGGCTTAGGGAGCACCTATGGAGATAACTGTGAAAACAATTTAAAACCATATAAGTCAGTTTTGTATGATAAGGATGCTGTTGACAATCCCGTTGAGAAAGATGAGTGAGCATATAAAATTATAAGTGATGACAAAAAATTCAGCAAAATTCAGTAGACTATTAATAGGAAAGAGGATATATTATGGAGTCAGATATAAAAAATGCTTTTTACAATAAAATGAACAGGGTGCCACAAGCATATAGTAAAGCACAAAACCGGCTGCATAAAGGAACTGGGATCAGTATTAGAACACCCAGAATGGATATGTATTCATCTGAAGTCATGTACTTAATACGTTTAAGCATCCCTGGAGTACGGAAAGAGGATATAAAGGTCTTATTTAATGATAAAAACCAAATTGAGCTTAAAGGAAGAGTTAACCTACAAGGACAGGATACACTTAAAGAAGCAATCCTAAAAGAAATATATGAGGGCCCGTTTATGCGCCAAATTGATATTCCAGAAGATGCAGATAAGGACAACATAAAATTTGCTTATCAGGCTGGCATACTTGAGTTGACTATTCCTAAGAAAAAATAGTATAAAGGTGGTATTAAATTGGGACTGAATGAACCTTTCGGAATTATTTTTGGAGGATTTAAAATCAATGCGATGGAAAATACATCTTCAATTGCTATAGGAGAGGTTTTTTATCAAGCACTTGATAGTCAAGAAAAACTTAACATTATTGCAGGTCAAACATATGGTGATTATGACATTAATAATATTCAACCAATCAATTCACCTATTTTTGATCCTGACGGTATTGATACTATGGTACCTGTAACAATGTCTCCTCTAGGGCTAGAAGATTAGACTTCTCAATATACCAATAATTGTTTGTACTATGCTAAACACTTACGGGTTCAGACATAACTTACATGAGGCAAAAGGTTATTTATAAATTTTTAGAATATGGAGATGAGAAAAGTGCCAAGATTTAATCCTAAGGTCGATCCCTTAGACTTTGCTATAAAACTAAGGGAATTTATCAATTATCTAAACTCAGGGAGCAGCACAAATAAAGAGTCCAGGCAGACGTTACCCGGCCCCTCTTTTCAGCCAGGTAACATGCCTTCGTTTGGAGATTTTTCAAGGCTTAATGAATATATTAGAGAAACAATTAATCAATCATTTAGTCAACACTTAGGCAGCATGTTCAATCAGCCTTCAGGTTTTCCCTTTAACTTTAGCGGCCCTGCAGACAACCGGAATGCTCCATCAGACTCTATGAATGAGACGTTAAAGACCCAAGTGTTTGAAACACATGAAATGGTTATAGTAAGAGTTGGAATTCCCGAACACATTAATGAAAGGCTTCTCAGAATACGTACAGGGACAAACAAGTTAATCATAAGGTGGGGACCGGATAAAGACAATCAACTAACCATACAGCTTCCAGCAGTTATCAAAAGCGATGATGTGTCCGCAAGCATTAAAGAACATGTTCTTGAAGTCAAAATGCCCAAGGAGTCCGAGCCTCATTTAAGAGATATCGATATAAACCGTTCTTAACCTGCCAAAGAATTCCGTGTAATACGAAAATTATGGAAGGAGAGGTATCTAGTGATGATAATAACTCTCTTTAAGAAAGACAAAAACAAGGTACCCAAGATAGCCTCTATTGAAAAGAAAAAATATAATGAGCAGGACACCCCCTTAACTGAAATCAATAACAAACTGAAACAACTTGAAAATGCTATTGAAAGCCTTAATAAAAAAGCTCTAGAACAAAATATTAACATTGATAAGCTTGAGATACACAACCCGATTCTTAAAGAATTAAGTTTCAATCTTGAGTCTTTAGATATTAAGGAACTTAGTGGATCACTAGTTATTGGAACTCACTTTGGAGCAATAACAGATAAAGTCAGTAAAGAAAAAACTAAAAAACAAGAAGATCAGAAACAAGTAAAAGATTCTGTAGTAATTACATTTGATAAAAACAGAAAGAACGGCAACACTGATACATAGGATATACTAATAGAATATAATTATATAGAGAACAAAAACCTCTACTAATTTCTAGTGCTTTTTTATTGGACATGCCTGCTTGTGATTTTTATTAAATCCTATGAGACAATTAAAAAGTTAGTAACATACTCTTAAATTATAAATTAATTCCATATTATATTATCATTATTCCATCCATTAACATAATATATAGTATTATTTATCAAATTTACAATAAAAAGTATGGTTAAAGGGTGAGACTAATGGCAAGTAATGAAGAGATCATGGAAAAACTAAATACTATCTTGGAAGAAATCGAAAAGCTCTGGGAGATTAAAGCCGAATGCATAAATATCAACTCAGGAACATTTACCATAGAAGCGGGTTCAAAAAGCCCAATCGAGATAAAAGAAGCCAGAGATATAACTATAAAAGCTGGTCAGGATACTACCTCATTAACGGTTGAGGTAAGTAAAGGTAATGTTGAATCCATTTCCATCTCCTCTGAAAAGCTTTCAACAGTAACAATTGAAGCAGGTGGTGATATTACAGGAGATATTATTGCAAAAGAAGTTAATTAATTGATAATTGATATAAAAAGTGGTGTAAAAATGAGCATAAATGATAAGTCAAAAGAACTTACTATTGCTCTCAAGGCAACATAAGAATTTACTGCCCTAAAACAAGCTAAAAACGATTTTGATAGGAACAGAGAGTTAAGGAGTAAAATAGAGGATTTCAAGAAGAAAGAAAAAATATTACACGGTGGAGGTCTCTCCTCAAATGAATTACAACAGCCTGGTTATTGACCACACAAGTGTACTGCTCATGAACTTAATACCCATAGCCTCCGGCTCCACCGTATCCACCAGCCCCATAGCCCCCATAAAGTCCAAGCGGCGCTCCATAACCATAGCCACCTAAACCATAGCCTGTGCCATAGCTACCATAGCCTAAGCCGTAACCGCTGAAGCCTGGTCCATACCAGCCGAATGGAAAACCACCATTGAGATAAGAATATTTAGTTTTGTGATCATTGCATTGCTTCTTTTAGCCTAAATCTATCACCAGTGAAGGTCAAAATATGAGCCTTGTTTGCAGCTTCTGAGGAGCTTCATTATTGATTATTTAAATGATTCAGTAGTTCCTGTAAAAATAGAACAGGATTATCAAGCATGGAATAGTGACTGCATTCGGGTAAAATTTTTAGTTTAGAATTCGGAATAGCTTCCTGAAGTTTTTGACCCCAGTAAGGAGGAAGATAACGGTCATGCTGTCCCCACAAGATAGTAACCGGTACTTTTAAGTTCGGAAGGTCAGGTACGATATCTTCTGTTTGATGGTGGTTAAACGCGAGAGAAGCACGCTTGAGTTCTTCTGGCCCTGTTGGAGTAGCAAAAGGTGCAGTAAAAGCTTCTATAACTTGAGGGGTTCTCAGGGTTATATACACCTCCACGAATCATTTGCTCAATTAATATAGGTCCTGGTTCGAATTCAGGTGCTGTAGGCCAACGCATAGCAGCAACTTTTGGCAGAGGCCAGTTGGCAAAACATACTCCATCAGCAACTGTTATGCTTAATACAGGATTTGGATACTTAATCAAAAATGTACAGCACCTTACTCACAATTAGCTTACAATTTAAATAATGTGTGTTTGTACAAAACTTAGGTAATTAAATTAAGCTTTTATAAGGTAACATAATAGATTGCTATGCAATATAATATAACAGCGAAAATTAGTGCGAACATAATATAATAAATTACTAAAAAGGATTAGTTTTTGGGAGGCTAAATTATGATGCATAGAGGTTTAAATGAAGAAGCCTTATTGAGGCTCCAGCAGTTGTTCGTAAGTCTGATAAGTCCAATAGTGAGGATAATAATATAAGATATGATAAAAGAGGTCAGTTGCCAGAAAAGATCAATAGGAATAGCTATGATTTGACATGTGAAAGTATATTCAGAAGATTCTAAAGCTTTCATAGAGGAATATCGAGAATATTTGAGGACCTTGTGAACAGCGTTCCAAGGTTGGAAGAGATTCAGGATGTCCGCGTTTCAGTGACAGATTAGAGTGTTCTTGTAAATGTGAAGATTCCTGGTCTATTATCGGTATATAGATGTAGATATCGGTGAGGATCATGTTAGATTATCAGGTAAGCAGCAAAGAAGAACGAATATAGACTATTTAGAACTTGGTATACTTATTATTGTA